>NZ_JBVVOS010000020.1:0-171641 GCF_055807515.1 Bradyrhizobium sp. Kon69
CAACGCTTGACGCACAGACCCCGGGCGTCAGGACCACACGATTTTGCCGTACGCCGATCACACCGGTCGTGTGCGCGGCGCCTTCACTCACGGTTGCCCGCCCTGCGAAGCCGTTCGCGCCGATGTGACTAACGTCCACCACCGCCCGGCCCGCGTTCGTGACGATCGCGATACGCCCCTCTTCCTTGGGCCGGGTTGAGAAATGTCTAACAAAAATCCGAATTCTAATAAAGAGAAATATTTCGTCGCCGTTCCGTTGACCCCGGACTTGGGTGTTTCGTCTGAGACGACGCAAGGGATTGTGGCCGGAGCCGTCAGTCCGGCGCGGTCGGGACCGGCGTATTCTGCGCGACCGCCTTGGCCGGCGCGACCGTCGTGGAATTGCGGCCGCCATTGGCGAGGTTGCGGCGAAGCGATGGCGGCGCCGCTTGCAGGGCGAAGATGATCGCGATCTGGGTCCGGTTCTGAAGGCGGTATTTGCGCATGATGTTGCCGATGTGCGCCCGCACCGTGTTCTCCGAGATCTTGAGCTCGTAGGCGATGTTCTTGTTCTGCATTCCGCGTGCGATCAGCATCATCAGGTCCCGCTCGCGTGGCGTTGGTGTGATCGAATGTTTCGGATCCGGACTCATAACTGCTCCTCCGTGGCCTTTGGTCGATGCGAACACCGCAGCATGTTCTCACTCCGTCTTGAGTGCCTCGATCGGGCTGAGCTTGGATGCCTTGTGGGCGGGATAAAAACCGAAGATCAGGCCGGTCGCGATCGAGAAGGCGAGGGCAAGGCCGATCGCCTGGCCGTCGATCGAGGTGATCCATCCTGCCATGCGAGCCACCGTCATCGAGAGCGTGACGCCGGCACCGACGCCGATCGCGCCGCCGAGCAGGCAGAGCACGAGCGCCTCGCAGAGAAACTGAAGACGGATGTCCCGCATCCGCCCGCCAAGCGCGCGGCGGATGCCGATTTCGCGCGTGCGCTCGGTGACCGACACGATCATGACGTTCATGATGCTGATACCGCCAACGAGCAGCGAGACCGAGGCGATGGCGACGAGCAGGAGCGCGACGGTGCGGATCGCTCCCTGCTGCGCTTCCATGGCGGCGGCCGGATCCTGGACCTTGAAGTCGTCCTCCTGGCCAGCGGGAATACGGTGGCGCTGCCGCAGCAGGTTTTCGATCTCGGTTCGCGCCCCGGCCATCTGTCCGTCCGCAGCCACCTTGGCGATGATGTAGGCGACCGAATCCCGGTTGATGTTGCTCGCGCTGCCGAGGAAGCGCAGCTTGGCCGTGGTGAGCGGCACGAAGGCGACGTCGTCCTGCGCCGGCCCCTTGCGATCGAGAACGCCGACCACTTCGAGCGGCACCTTCATGATCCTGATCTGGGCGCCGATCGGGTCCTCGCCGGGCGCGAACAGCTCTTGCGCCACCGTGCTGCCGAGGATCACGACCTTGCCGGCGCCTGCCTCCTCGGCGCCGGAAAAATAGCGCCCGGTCGCAAGCTGCCAGTCGCGGACCATGAAGTGCCCGGTCGTCGTCCCGTTGATGGTCGTGTTCCAGTTCTTGCTCTCGTGAATGACCTGCGCCGTTCCTGCAATCGAACCGGCCGCTGCCTGGATCTCGGGGATCTGCTCGAGGATCGCCTGCACGTCGCTCTCGGTCATGGTCAGCTTGCTGCCATCCTTGAGACGCACGCCGCCCTGGTACACCGCGCCGGGGTTGATCATCAGCACATTGGCGCCGATCGAGCGGATCTGCTCCTGGAGCCGAAGCTGCGCGCCGGATCCGATCGCAAACACGGTCACGATGGAGGCGACGCCGATCACGATGCCGAGCATGGTGAGGATGCTGCGCAATGGATTGAGGCGCAAGGCGTGCAAAGCGATCTGAAAGCCCTGGAGCATCGTCATGGCGCAGCGCTCCGTTTCGGCAGGATCGGGACCAGCGTTTCGTCAGCGACGAGCTCGCCGTCGTGCAGGCGGATCGTACGTCGGCACTGGGTCGCGATCCCAGGATCATGCGTGATCATCACGATGGTCTGGCCGGTCCTGTTCAGCGCGGCGAACAGGGCCAGGATCTCGGCGCCGGTACGGCTGTCGAGCGCGCCGGTCGGCTCGTCGGCGAGCACGATCAGTGGGGAGGCGATCAGGGCGCGCGCGATCGCGACGCGCTGCTGCTCACCGCCCGAGAGCTGCCGCGGGAAGTGGTGCGCCCGGTGCACCATGCCGACGGCCTCCAGGCTCTGCTCGGCGCGAGCCAGACGTTCCTTGCGGCTGATGCCGCAATAGACCAGCGGCAGCGCGACGTTCTCAGTTGCATTGTGGCGCGCGAGCAGATTGTAGGACTGGAATACGAAGCCGATGCTGCGGGCGCGCAGGGACGACCGGTGGTCTTCCGAGAGATCGGCGACGTCCGCTCCCTCGAGATAGAGCGCGCCCTCGCTCGGCAGGTCGAGCAGCCCTAGCATGTTCATCAGCGTCGATTTTCCCGAGCCGGACGGTCCCATCACCGCGACGATCTCGCCTCGTTCGATGTCGAAGCTGACGTTGCGCACCGCGGCCACCGCCACGCCGTCGGCGCGATAGGTCCTGGAGACCGACTGCAGGCTGATGAGGGGCGGGTGGGCTGTCATGATCCGAACCTGATGCCGAGAAACTCCATGCCGGCCGGCCGGATGGCCTGACCCACGGCGACCTGGCTGCCCTCGACGAGGTCTCCGCTCCGGAGAGCAACCTGTTCGGTGCCGGCCGCGCCGACGGTGACGGGAATACGCCGGAGTGAGCCGCTTGCGGTGCGTGCCCAGACTCCGCTGCGCGCGGCGGCATCCGGCTGCGTGCCGGAGGGCTGGAAGCGCAACGCGGCAAGCGGCACTTTCAGCACGTCGTCCTGCCGCTCGATCACGATCTTCACCAGGGCGGTCATGCCGGGCAGCAGCGCGCCGTCGAGATTGGAAGTCGCCAGGACAACGGTGTAGGTCACGACGTGCTGCTGGTTCTGCGGCGCCTTGCGCACCTGCCGCACCACCGCCTCGAAGCGGCGGTCCGGGTAGGCATCCACCGTGAAATGGGCGCGCTGCTCGGGGGCGATGCGCCCGATATCGGCTTCGTCGACCTGGGCGTGAATTTCCATGTCCTCCAGTCGGTGCGCGACCACGAACGTGGTGCGCGATTCCAGTCCGACCGCGAGCGTCTGGCCCTCGTTGACGAACCTGCCGACGACGACGCCATCGATCGGCGAGCGGATCACGGTGCGGTCGAGATCGGCCTGGGCTGCAGCGAGAACGGCCGCCTTCTCCGGCACGGCCATTCGTGCCTGCTGCAATTCCGCCTCGATCCGGCGGATATCGGCCTGCGCGCCTTCGACTGAGTAGGCGTTCAGGGACATGAGGACTTCGGCCTCGCGCTCTTGGGCAAGCCTCGCGGTGAACTCGGTCTGGGCGTCATCCACCGCCGTTACCGCCACGACGTTTTGTGACTGGAGAGCCAGCTTGCGCTGCAAGGTCTTCTGCGCCGACGCCTTGACCGCCTGCGCGCTGTCGAGCTTGGCCACGAGGACGTCTCTGCTGCCCCTGGCGTTTTGCAGATCGATCCTGGCGCGGTCGAGCTTGGCCCGCTCGATGTCGACAAAGGAGTTCGCCACCGCCACCGCCGCCCTGGCTTCGTCGACCTTGGCCGCAAAGCTGCGCGGATCGATCAGGGCGAGCGGCTGATCCTTGGTGACGGTGTCGTTGAAATCGACATAGACCCGGGCGAGCTGCCCGGACAGTTGGGAACCGACCTCGATCGTCTTGACCGGCTGCAGGGCGCCGGTGACGGTGATGGTCTGCTCGATACTGCCGCGCTGGATCGAGGCATAGCGGAATACGGGGGCGTCCGATCCGAAGCTTCGTGCTTCCGGCCCGACAGGTTTGAGCAGCCGTTGGGTCGATTCGTAGGCGCGGGCCGCTTTCTGCGCCGCAGCCCCGGCCGCGTCGCCGATGACGGCCGGCCCCGCGGCGTAGACCGTGGCGAGGCCACATGCAGTTCCGAGCAAGGCAATAACTGGCACAAATCGCATATCAAAAACCCGCCTCTTGAAATGGCATCGTTGGCGGCACGGAGAAAGATCGCGCTATGGTTGTAAATCTCAGAAAACGCAGTCGATCGTCAGTGTGTCGCCGCTGCCGGGGCGTCGGTCGGGTGCGCTTGATGATCCAGAAGTAAAGCCTGCGGGGTGCTATCTTTCGTGACTTGCCGGAAATGCATACGGAGCGTATCGATATGATGCGCGCGGTATCGAACTCGACAAGCTGACTGAACGTCCCGTCTGCTCTGGCCGAAGCGGCCAGCGCCCGGCGTTCAAGTCGGCACGTGGGTGGCGACGCCATGACGCAGCCGGCGATACCGAAGTTCCGACGCCAGATCGTCGCATTGTCGATATCGCGCCTCGCCATGAGGCCGCAGGTCGCGAGGGCGAATCCCCGCAATCACGAAACCCGATATGTGAACGCCTTCACTCGTCTTGAACGGGTGTTGGCCCTAAGACGTCGAAGCGGCCGATCAGAGCTTCTCGCTCGATCCCCGCGAATTCATCCAAGCACCTTGATCTCGCTTGCAAGAAGAATGGATGGCTCGTTGCTTGTTCATCGAGCCCCAAGCCGGGGAGCCCGTTGCCATGAGTTCAGGTCAAGCTACAGTTTATATCATTGACGACGAAATTCAGATTCGAACTGCGATAGGAAGTCTCTGCGAGGAGACCGGGCATCAGGTAAAATTGTTTGCATCGACCGACGAGTTCGTCGCTGACAGTATTTCGAGCGGACCTTCATGCCTCGTGCTCGACGTCCGCTTTCCCGGCACCGCGCCGACCGGCCTCGAGCTTCAGCGTCGGCTCGCCGAGACCGGCGTGCTCATCCCGATCGTTTTCATCAGCGGCCATTCCGACGTCCGCGTCTCGGTCGAGGCCATGAAGCGCGGCGCAGTCGAATTTCTTCCAAAACCCTTTCGCGAGCAGGAGATCCTCGACGCGATCAGACACGGCATTGAGCGCGACCGCAGGCGGCTCGAACGCGAAGACAGTGTGCGCGAAGCGCGCCAGCGCGTCGAGACGCTGACCGCGAGGGAGCGCGAGATCATGCTGTTGATGGCCGAAGGCCTCGTTGCCAAGCAGATCGCGGCGAGGCTCGGGGTGAGCGAAGTGACGGCCAAGGTCCATCGCACCAGGATGATGCGAAAGCTGGAGCTTCGCTCGCCGATCGAGGTGGTGCGGTTGGTCGACAGCATGGGACGCGAAGAAGAGACGGCACGAACCGGCACGGGACAACCTTACAGCTAGTGCCGCGGGCACCAAGGCGCCGCGCAACGTCTAGTCCGTACCGATTAGCATGAACTGCAGTCTGTCGCACGCAGCACGATCGGTTCAAAGTCTGTCCTGCGATGTCGGCCTCCTCCAAGACGGCATCCGAACCCCAGTCAGAGATCTTAGCCAGAAAGGATATTCCATGCGCAAATTGTTTTTTGCTTCCGTTGCAGTGCTCGCCCTGTCCTCCGCCGCGCAGGCCGCCAACACCTCGACCACCGTGCAAGTGGGCGTCGTGAACGGTTCCAGCGTCTCGCAGCAGGGCCTCACCAACGACACCTCGTCGACCAGCCAGCTCGGCATCATCAACAGCGCGACCACGATGCAGGGCACCAGCGCGGCCTCGCTCAACAACGGCAGCACGGTCAACCAGGTCGGCGTGCAGAACTCGGCGACGACCGGCCAGGTGGCGTTCGGCAACAACGGCAGCGCGATCACCCAGAACTCGTTCGGGCCTGCCCCGCTCCAGAACAACGCCGCCGCCGTCGGACAGCTCAGCGTGTTCGGCGTCAACGGCAGCACCGTCTCGCAGACGGCGCACTAAGCCAGCCCCGTTTGGCCGGACGCGTCAACTGCGGCGCGTCCGCGCCATCCTTGAAAGCACCGCCTCGGGCCGGACGACTCGGTGAGAGCTTGTCCGCCGACTTTCGCGGAGGAAATGTCATGCATCAAAAATATCTCGTTGCCACGATCGTCGCGTTCAGCTTGCTGACCGCCGTCGATGCCCAGGCCGGCAATTCGGCCAGCGTGCTGCAATTCGGCACCACCAACAACTCCTTCATCTCGCAGAGTGGCGGCACCAACAACAGCGCCACCACGATGCAATTCGGCGCCACCAATATTGCGACCACGTTGCAGACGGGCTCGCTCCTCACGGTCAACACCTCGGTGATCGGGCAGGGCGGCACGACCGCGACGGCGTCCAACACCGCGTTACTCGGCCAGGCCGGTGGCTCCAATTCGAGCTTGATCGGCCAGATCGGCGCGAACAACGCGGCGGCCGTCGGACAGCTCGGAATCCTGAACGGCTCGACGATTTTGCAGCAGACTCCTTGACCGCAAATCCATTTTCAGTCGCGAGGCAAGTCATGAGACATTTTTCCGGCGCCGCGTGTGGCGCATTCCTCACCTTGTGTTGCATAGGCGCCGGATCGGCCGGTGCGCAGACCGCCGACATCAAGACCATCGTGTCGCTCGGCGGCCCGCCCGTCGTGCTGAACCAGACCAGCCAGCTCAACATGGCGGGCGTGTTCATGATCGGCGGTAGCACCAGCGCGACCGTCACTCAAAACGGCACGAACAACGCGACCGGAATCCTGCAATTCGGCGGGACGACGTCGGCATCGGTCGGGCAGGCGGGCGTGAACAATGTCGCGTTTGTCGGCCAGGCCGGCCAGTCGACCAGCAGTTTCCTGTCCCAGTTCGGTGCGTTCAACTCGGCGACTATTGTCCAGAATAGCCATTGAGCCGGGCGCGACCTCGTCGTCAGAAATGTAATGGGGGCAAGCGATGAAATGCGCTAGGCTACTCCTGGCATTGGCGGCATTGTTCGCCGTCAGCGTCGCGTCCGAGGCATCCGCCGGATCCGTCCAGCGCGGCGTAACGAACCGGAACGTGAGCATCGAAACGATCGTGCAGTTCGGCAACAATGTCCAGCCGGTCACGATCGAAGAGAACAGCCGCATCAATATCGCGCGTGTCATCCAGATCGGCGGCACGGGGACGGTCGATGCGACGATCATCCAGAACGGCACGCGAAATTATGTCGATGTGATCCAGGTGGGTGGCACCACCAATGTGGCGATCGGTCAGTCGGGCGTGAGCAACATTGCCGACATCACCCAGGTCGGCACTTCCACCAACGCCCTCCTGCTCCAGATCGGAGATATGAACACGGGAACGGTGCGACAATTCGGGCGCTTTAACTGGCTGTCGATATTTCAGTTCAGCCGGTGATCGAGAAGGTGAGGTGCAATATGAGGTTCATCGCGCTTGCAGCAGGAATGAGCATCATGATGGCAATGGCAGCGGGGCCGGCCGGAGCCGGCGAGTCAGGTGACGGCCACACGACGGTAGTTCAGGACGAGAATGGCACGTCCGTCATTACCCAGAGCGGCGATCCGGCGCAGGCCGAGGTCAAGATCGAGAAGGAGCCTGGGCGCACCACGGTCTATCGCCGCAGCGGTGGCAACACCGCCATCGTGACGCAGGGCACCGGGAATCCGCAGGACATGCTGGACTGGCTGCGCAAGCAGCAGGGCCGCTGACGCACGAAGGCCCATCGTCCGTGATGAACGATGGGCCAGATCGTGAGCGGACGTTACCAGCTGCGATAGACGCCGGTCAGCGTGCCGTTGTTGTTGCCCTCCGGGCCGACATCGCCCTGCGTCGAGCTCGGCGCCGGATGGTTGGTGCCGTTGAGCGCACCGTATGGTCCAGCGACATCCGGATAGTACGCGCGGGGCTGAACCGGCTGGTAGGCCGGGGCGGTGCGGTCCCATCCCGCGCGCGATCCGTTCCAATCATAGCCCTGGGCCGAGGCGGCCGTCGTGCCCGCGACGAGTGAAGCCGTGATCAGGCAGAGGAGTTTCGACTTGTTCTGCATTGGAGATGCTCCTTGCTTGTGTCGGGAGCCAACGACCGCAGTGCGGGAGCGTTCCGGGCGTTATCGGCCGAACCGATCAACTCCGATCAACTGGTTATGAAGTCCGTTTTCCCGGAACACGTGCGACATCAGCCGCAATCCCGGGCGTCTTGCCGCAGCTTGTTCCCCGTTAATGCCGTGCCTTAACCAATAATTAATTATACGTTTGCGGGCGGGCGACAGCCCGGCCTAGCGTGCGGTGGGGAGCCGCTATCCGCGAAGCCAAACGAGTTGGTGCGTATCATGATGTCCAGATCATTTGGGGCGTTGCTCGCCTCGCTCAGCGCAGCCGCGCTGCTCCTTGCCCCCAGCGACAGTTTTGCCAGGCCCGGCGGCACCGTCGCGCATGCCGCCACGCCTTCCGGTTCGGCGGCGCGTCCGCCGATTGCGCCGGGCGCCAGGTTCCGTGGCCGCAATACGCCCTGGGTCTACTGGCCGGGCGGCGGCGGGTTCTACTACGACAATGCAGGTTACGGTCAGCCTTTCGCCGAGACCGCCCAACCCGTCTCGAACGACGTGCGCTACACCTATACGTACGACGTTCCCTGGGACTGGACGCATCGCTTCCCGCCGAACGTGGTGCCGTCCGACCGGCCCTACGTGCCGAGCTGTCCGACGGAGCAGGTGACTGTGCCCGGCCGCGGCGGCGGCGAGCACACCGTCAACATCATGCGCTGCTACTGAGCTAGCCCAGCTCGAAACTGGTCACGCCGAAGACGCGGTCGATCCGCAGCGGCGCGATCGGTCCCGTGTACATCCGCGCCGTCTCGAACACCGGCTTCAGCCCGAGCGATTCCACGAGCGCAATCGCCTCGCGATTGACGGCGGGGACGTCGAGGAAGATCTCGCCGCCGTTTGCGCTTTCCAGCAAGGCCTGCACGATTGCGTCGGCCGCCGCGCGGTCGTCGGCGACGAGCGGGCCGATCTTGCGGCCGGTGCGGCACGGCCGGATCACACCCCATGCCGCGAGCTTGCCGTCGCGCAGCAGCGCGCGGCCGACATGCCCTGTGCCGATCCAGGCACGCAGGAAGGCGCCGCGCGGAGCCGGGAACACCGTTGCATCGTCGGCTTCAACGAGCGCGAACGGGATCGTGTCGAGCGCAACGATTTCGGCGGGCGGCCGCGGTGGGGCGGCGACGATGCCGCCATAGCGGACATTGGCGTAAGCGAGCTGGAAGCCGGACTTTCGGTAATTGTCCTGCTGCGCCACGACGCCGTCGAGGCCGATCACGCGCGTGCCAGCATGCGCGATCGCCGCGTTCCAGATGCGCAGGCCGTGGCCTCTGTCGCGAAAACCCGATCGCACGATGTAGAAGCCGAGAAACGCGAAGCGATCGTCGTAATTGACGCAGGAGACGGTCGCGACCGGCTCGCCGTCGATCTCGCCGACGAAGAAGCCCTTCGCGTCCGGGATTGCGAAACAGGCAGCGTCGGACAGGCCCGGATTCCAGCCTTCCGCCGCGGCCCAGTCGACGGCGATGGCGATCTCCTCGGGGCGCAAATTGCGGATCTGCAAATCGCTCATGTTTCAAGTCGCTTTCGACGGTGGACCTTCCGGCTGGTCCGGCGGTAGAAGGCCTCATGATAGGCCGGGCCTGCGGCTCGCCTCCACGATATCACAGGGGATGATCGGTCATGGCAGCAGAGATGGCAGCAGAGAAGGTCGCACTCGTGACCGCCGGCGGCAGCGGCATGGGGGCAGGGGCTGCGCGCCGGCTCGCAGCCGACGGCTTTCGCATCGCCATCCTGTCCTCCTCCGGCAAGGGCGAGGCGCTGGCAGCCGAGCTCGGCGGATTGGGGGTCACCGGTTCCAACCAGTCGAACGATGATCTGAAGCGGCTTGTCGACGCCGCGATGGCCAAATGGGGACGCATCGACGTGCTCGTCAACAGCGCGGGCCACGGGCCCCGCGCGGCGATCACGGAGATCACCGACGAGCAATGGCACACCGGCCTCGACACCTATCTGCTCAACGTGATCCGTCCGACCCGGCTGGTGACGCCAATCATGCAGGCGCAAAAGGGCGGCGCCATTATCAACATCTCGACCGCCTGGGCATTCGAGCCGAGCGCGATGTTTCCGACCTCTGCAGTGTTCCGCGCTGGCCTGGCCGCCTTCACGAAGATCTTCACCGACACCCATGCCGCCGACAACATCCGCATGAACAATGTGCTGCCGGGCTGGATCGACAGCCTGCCGCAGCTGGATGCACGCCGCGACAGCGTGCCGATGCAGCGCTACGGCAAGGTCGAGGAGATCGCCGCGACGATCTCGTTCCTGGCATCCGACGGTGCGGCCTACATCACGGGACAGAACATCCGTGTCGACGGCGGATTGACGCGTTCGGTCTGAGAAGCGGGGATTCGAATCGCGTTTCGCGCCCTTGTCGCGATGCGACGCGGACGTGCGTCGTGCGCCACGGAGCAGGGATGACGCGTTGCCGCTCAGTCACACCCGTCACGCGTTCGCGTGCCGCACGGCCCGCACTACGTCACAGTCCCTATGAACTTCGCCGCAGCCCAAGACGGCGAGGGACCGGCAGCCTATGCCCGATCTGCGCCGGACAACTTCCGCCCGCGCGCATTCGAAACGCGAGATTAATCGCGTGAGGTAAGGAGACTGGAATGAAGAAGTTTTTGCTGGCGATGGCCGCGGTTGTTGTGGGCTCCGCATCCGCTCAGGCGGCCGACCTCGCGGCGCACTACACCAAGGCGCCGATGATGGCGACGGCCTACAACTGGACCGGCTTTTACGTCGGCGCCAATGTCGGCGGGCAATGGGGCAGCGCCGATCCGGCCACCTCGACCGCCTTCGCTCCCGCCGGCTATTTCGCGGACACTAGTGTCACTGCGATTGCTGCGGTCGGCGCCCAGCGCGTCAACAGCTCCAGCGTCACGGGCGGTCTCACCGCCGGCTACAACTGGCAGGTCAACAATGCCATGCTCGGCCTAGAGGGCGACATCAACCATTTCGGCTTCAAGGGCAGCGCGTCCGGGTCGGCGCTCTATCCCTGCTGCGCCCCGACCGGCTTCACCGTGTCGTCGTCGGTCTCGGCCGACTGGCTCGCCACCATCCGCGGCCGCATCGGCTTCCTCGCGGCTCCGACCTGGCTGCTCTACGCCACCGGCGGCGCGGCCATCGCCGAGGTGAAGGGCAACTTCAACTTCACCGACACGTTCGCCGCCGCGACCGAGTCGGCCGCGATCCGCGACACGCGGGTCGGCTGGACCGCAGGTGTGGGCACCGAATATGCCGTCGGCGGCGGCTGGTCGCTCAAGGCGGAATATCTCTACGTCGATCTCGGACGGAGCACCGTGACCAGCACCAATCTGCTTGGCGGCGCGTTTCCGACCAACGTCTTCACCCATTCGGTCGATCTCAAATCGAACATCGCGCGCGTGGGCGTGAACTACATGTTTGGCGGACCCGTCGTCGCCAGGTACTGAGCTTCATCCCGTTCCTGATCTGGCGTGGAAAGCCCCGGCTCAGCTGGGGCTTTCTGTTTTCAAGGATGCGTTCAGTGCGGGCCCATGAGCTTCGCCAACGCCGGCAGGATCCTGTAGCGCGCGATCTCGTGGGGATATTCGCCGCGATTGGCGAGCAGCACGATCCCGATCCGCTGCGCCGGCACGAGGCCGATATAACCGGAGGCATTGTTGAGCCCGCCCGGTTTGTCGACGACGGCGACGCCTGGAAGACGCACCGTCTCCCAGGCCATTCCCTGGCCGAACTTGTCGTCCACGCGGAAGATCTCGTGCTGCGTCATCCGCAACGCCTCGCGCAAGTGAGGCTCGATCGACCGCCCGTCAACGCACGCAGCAACGAATGCGGCGAGATCCCGCGGCGAGGAAAACATCTGGCCGGTGCCGGGGAAATCAAAATAGCTCTGCTGGTTGCCGATGGGGCCGATCGCCATGCCCTGATCCGAATAGCCCTGGACCGCGCGCTGCATCCAGGCCTCGTCCATGACGGCACGGCCGTCCTCGCCGCGTTCGGGCACGGAGGTCGCATTCATGCCGATCGGCCTGAGGATGCGTTGTTCGAACAGGGTCGAGATCGGAGCGCCGTAACAGCGCTCGAGCACGAGCTGGAGCAGCACGTAGCCGGCGTGGCTGTAGACGCGCTGCTTGCCGGGCGCTTCGCCGGCTTGCGGTCTCCAGCTGTTGAACATCTCGATGAGCTGCGCGCGGGAAAAAATGTCGCTTGGCCAGGGCGGATGGTCGGTCGGCAGCAGCATGCCTGAGGTGTGCGTGACGAGTTCGCCGACGGTGACGCGGCGGATATAATCGCCGGTGAGCTCGGGGAGATGTTTCGCCAGACGATCGTCGAGCCGCAGCTCGCCGCGGAGGGTGCCGAGCGCGACCAGCGTCGCCTCGAACGGCTTGCGTAGCGAACCGAGGTTGAACAGCGTGTCCGGCGTGACCGGCCTTCGCGTGGCGTCGTTGGCAAAGCCGTAGTTGAAGAATTCGACATGGCTGCCGGCATAAAGCGCAGCGGCCAGACCGCCCGGCTGGTCCGGCGTCGCGGTCGGCGCCAGCTCGGTCGCGATGATGTCGCGCATCTGCGCGATCATGTCGGAATCCGCGGCGGCGCCGCGCGGCCAGGCAAGCGCGAGGGGAACGAGCGCAGCCCGGGCGAGCGCCCGTCGGGTGAGGTACGATGAAGTGACAACAGACGGCACGGCTCTGGCGCAGGATTCGATGCGCCCCCAGTCTCTTGTAGCGGGAAGGACCAAGCCTCCCTATTCACGATTGCGCGTGGTGGGTTCCGCACGAATGGTTCGTAGCCTAGATGGAGCGAAGCGCAATCCGGGTTATCGCCTCACGAGAGCTTCCTGGATTACGCTTCGCTTCATCCAGGCTACCCGTCGGCAAAATTAACTTAGCTAATTGGCTAACAATGTTGACGCCGGATGGCGGCAACCCTATAGTTAGCCTCATGGCTAACCAATTACCCCGGCTCGACCAGGTTTTCGCGGCGCTTGCCGATCCCACCCGGCGGGCGATCGTGATGCGGCTCTGCGCGAGTGAGGCGTCGGTCGGCGAGCTTGCCGATCCCTTCGAGATGGCGCTGCCGAGCTTCATGAAACACATCCACGTGCTGGAGACGAGCGGGCTCGTCCTGTCGGAGAAATCCGGCCGGGTTCGCACCTGCCGCCTGAGTCCTGACGCGCTCCTCAGCGCGGAGGACTGGTTCCAGCACCAGCGTGCGATCTGGGAGGCGCGGCTCGATCGCTTCGAAGCCTATGTGATGAAGCTGAAGAAAGAGAGGGTGGCTGCCAAGCGGCCGTCCAAGACAAGTAACAAGACGACCGGCAAGACAACCAAACGGAAAGGTTCCTGACGATGACGAATTCTGCCAATCCCGCTTTGTCGCAATGGTCGCTCGACCGCGAGATCGTGATGTCGCGCGTGATCGACGCGCCGCGCGATCTGGTGTTCGAAGCGTGGTCCGACCCCAAGCACCTGCCGCAATGGTTCGGGCCGAAGGGTTTCAAGCTCGAGACCTTCGAGATCGACGTGCGGGTTGGCGGCGTCTGGCGCTTCAACATGATCGGCCCGGACGGCACGGTCTACCCGAACCGCATGCGCTTCCGCCGCATCGAGCGACCCTCGCTGATGGAGATGGATCATGGCGACGACCAGGATGAGGATCCCGGAATGTTCCGTTTCACAATCACCTTCGCCGAACAGAGCAACGGCAAGACGGTTCTGATGATGCGGCAGCTGGCGTCGAGCACGGCGCAGCGCGACGGCATGATCAGCTTCGGTGCCGTCGAATACGGCTACCAGACACTCGACAAGCTCGCGGCCTATGTGGGCGGGATGAAGAGGTAGGGCGAGCAGCCACCTTCCTCCTTCATGCCGAGGAGCGGCCGCCTCGAAGCACGAGGACCATCGGTGAGGCCTTTATTCTTCAAGGCGGGCGCTCCTCAGGGTGAGGGGCGCCTCATTCCTTCGCCTCGTCCGTGACGATGTCGCCGAGTTTCTGCCAGCGCTGGCCGTCGAACTGCACCATCTGGAACTGCTTGTTGACGCGGTAGTCGGTCGGCGTCGTCGTCACCGAGATGCCCGGCAGCGTCAGGTCGAGTGTGATGTTGTTCAGGCTGGCAGCCTGGCGCATCACGTTCTCGCGCGTGAGATCGTCGCCGCATTGCTTCAGCACCTGCACCAGCAACTGCGCGGTGATATAGCCGTAGACGTTCAGGTTCGAATCCTTGTCGCCCTCCGGATAGTATTTGGCCATGAAGGCGAGATATCGCTTCATGCCGGGATCGTCCTTCCATTCGGGATCGGCTGAATCCTTGACATAGCCGACGCTGACGACGCCCTTGGCGTTGTCGAGTCCGGCGGGTCTCAGCACCGCGCTGACCGAGGAGGCGTTGATGTCGATGATGTGCAGCGGCTTCCAGCCGATCTCCGCGACCTTCTTGATCGCCTGCGCGGCCTGTTTCGGCGTCGTGGCGCTGAACAGCACGTCGGCACCTGCATCCTTCAACCGCAGGATCTGCGAGTCGATGGTCGGCTCGGTGATCTCGTAGGACGTCTCGGCGACGATCATCTTCGACTTGTCACCGAGACCTGCTTTGAAGCCGGCGAGGTAGTCCTTGCCGAGATCGTCGTTCTGATAGAGCACGCCGACCTTGGCGTTCGGATGGTTCTTCAGGAGATATTGCGCGTAGATCCGGCCCTCGACGAGGTAGGACGGGTTGAAGCCCATGGTCCAGGGGAAGTTCTTCGGATCGGTGAAACGCGCCGCGCCCGTTGCCGCGAAGAGCTGCGGGACCTTCTTGGCGTTAAGATATTTTTGCACGGCGACATTCGGCGCCGTGCCGATGATCTGGAAGGTCAGCAGCACCTCGTCACTTTCGACCAGCTTGCGGGTCTGCTCAACCGTCTTCGGAGGCGAATAGGCGTCGTCATACTGGATCAGATTGACCTTGCGGCCGTTGACGCCGCCCTGGTCGTTGATCATCTTCATGTAGGCGGCCTGGGTCTTGCCGATGACGGCATAGGCCGAGGCCGGCCCGCTGAGCGGGACGGTCTGGCCGACCTTGATCTCAGTGTCGGAAGCGCCGGGATCGTATTTCTTCTGCGCCTGTGCTCCCGGGACCGATAGCGCGAGAGCGATCGCGGCTGCCGCGACATGTCTGAAAAACATGCTTTTCATTTCCATTCCCTGTTCGTGACTGTCACTCGCCCTTGAGGCCGGCCTCGCGGATCAGCCCGGTCCACTTTTTTGTTTCGTTGTCGATGAACTGGCCGAATTCGGCCGCGGTGCCGGCGCGCACTTCGAGGCCCTGGGCGGTCAGCTTGTCCTTGATCGCCGGCTCGGCCAGCGCGCGCAACACTTCGGCCTGCAGCTTGTCGACGATGGCGCGCGGCGTCGTCGAAGGCGCCATGAAGCCGTACCAGCCGGCCGCGGCCACGTTGGGAAAACCCTGCTCGCGCAGGGTCGGCGCTTGGGGATAGAGCGCGCTGCGTTCGGCTGATGCGACGCCGAGCACGATGAACTTGCCGCTCTGGATGTAAGGCAGTGCGGTCGGCAGTGCCGTCAGCGTGGCATCGACGCGGCCGGCGAGCAGCTCGGTGTAGGACGCCGCATCGCCACGGAAGGGAATGTTGAGCCCCTTGACGCCGGCGTCCCTGAACAGGAGTTCGCCGGCAAGATGCGGCTGCGAGCCGGCGCCGGGCGAGGCGAAGGTCAGGCCATCCGGCTTCGTTTTGCCGTAGGCGATCAATTCGGGAAGCGTCTTGAATGGCGCGTCCGCGCTGATGATCAGGAACAGCGGCGCGATCACCGCCATCGCGACCGGCTGCAGATCCTTGCGCTCATAGGTCAGCTTGCCGAACAGCGCTTCGGCGGTGGCGTAGGGGGCCGCGACATAGAGGAGTGTGTAGCCATCGCCCGGCGCATGCGCGACCGTGTCGTTGGCGATGCGCGTGCCGGCGCCCGGCTTGTTCTCGACGATGAACTGCTGGTGCAGGTTGCGGCCGAACTCTTCGGCCAGCAGCCGCAGCGAGATGTCGTTGGAGCCGCCGGGCCCGTAAGGCGAGATCAGCCGCACCATACGCGACGGCCAGGCGTCCTCAGCGCGTGCGGAGAATGGAACTCCGGATAGCGAAAGGGCGAGGGTGCCCAAAAATGTTCGCCGTGTGACGGTCATGATGGCCTCCCGGTGGCGGAGCGCCGATTGTCTTGTTCATCGTCTGGCGCTCTTCTTGTTTTGCTTTTGTGTTTCGGTGGCCGGCGCCGCCCCAATCATGGTGCGGATGCTGTCGGCAAGAGCGGCAATGCGCGGGCCGATCTCGCCCTCCAGCTGGCCGGGCTGGAGCCGGAATGCGGGAATGCCGCAATTGATCGAAAAGGCCTGCTTCGCCTCACGCGCATGAAACAGCGGCGCCGCGACGGCATGGATCGAGGCGATATACTCGCCGAAGCAGGTGCAGAATCCGCGGCTGGCGCATTGAGCGAGGCCGGCGCGGTAGGTCTCGCGGAACGCCGACCACAGCTCGGTATCCTCGCTTGCAATGCGCTCTTCGAGCTGCGTGGCATCGGCCTGCGGCAAGGTCGCCGCCGCGGCACGGCCCATTGCCGTCATCACCACGGAAATGGGCATGCCGATGTCGGGGACGTGCGGGCCGACGTCGCCGGAGCGCGCGGTCTCGACATAGATCATGGAGGTCGCATCGAGCAGGCCGATCGAGACCGTACCGCGCACGCTTTGTGCCAGCTCCTGCATCATCGGACGCGCGACCTGGCGGAACTGCATGTCGGCAAGCAGCGGATGCGCCATGCGAAGTGCACGCGCGCCGACGCGATATTTGGCGCGTTCGGAATCGTAGCGGAGGTAGCCGAGCTCGGCGAGCGTATGCGTCAGCCGCGCCACGGTCGGGCGCGGAATCCCGGTCAGCGTCGACAGCTCCATGTTGCCGAGCTGCGTCGCCCCCGCCTTGAATGCTTCGAGCACCACGAGACCTTTTGCCAGGGTCGTCGCGAACGCGGCGTCGTCGATGCTGTCCGCCAGCACGGCGGCGGCGGACGAGGAGGCGCGGATCGGTTTAGAGGCGGTTCTGGCCATGCAGGATTAATGAACCCGGTCCGATTCTTTGTCCAATAGATTCAGAAATGGTACATTTATGTCCACTATCCGGACGTGCGGCCGCTTTGCCGAGGGGAGTAAAATGTGCGCGAAGAGCTCCGCCGCACACAGATTTTCGTCGTGATTCCGTGGCTTGTTGTGACAGGATTATTACGACTGAATGTCATATCGATTACAGCGGAGCGATTCATGTTGCAGTGGCAGGCGCGGACAAATCCCCTCGCGTGGTGGTGGGGGTCCCTGACGCTGGTCAGTGCTGCCAACATTCTCGTCTGGTTCATGCTGTACCGCGAGTTCTACCCGACGCCTTCAGGCAGCATCAGCGGCGGCTCCGACATCGGGCTGATGTTCCTGCTCTGCGCCGGCTATGTCTTCGGCTGCGCCTTCCGCTCGTTCCTGCCGCGCGCCGACGTGCAGCGCATCTGTCTGTTCGACACCTGGCTCTCCAGCGTCTTCGTCGGCCGCACGGTCGCGACCGTGGCCGAACTGTGCTTCGCCGCGCAATGGGCGGTCATCCTGCATCAACTCGGGACCATGACGGGCGCCGAGACGGTCGTGAACATCGCGTGGGTGATCGTGCCCATCATCATCATCGCGGAGTGCTTCTCCTGGTATGCGGTGGTGACGACCAACTTCCTCTTCAACGCGATCGAGAACTCGCTATGGGCGGTGACATTCTTCCTTGCGGGCATCGCGCTGTGCCGGCTGATGCCGGAATTCCAGGGCGTGGTGCGTTGGGCGCTGATTGCCGGCATCGTCGGTATCGCCTGCTTCCTGGCCTTCCTCGTCACCGTCGACGTGCCGATGTATCTCAGCCGCTGGCGGGCAGGGCATGAAGAGGGCAACAGGTTGCTCGGCTTCCTCGAAGGCCTGCATGACGTCTCGACCCGGTGGGTCGTGACCCACGACATCGCGCACTGGAAGGGCGAGCTGACCTGGATGTTCCTGTATTTCACCGCCGCCGTGTGGTCGAGCCTCGCGCTCTGTGCGCTCTACGCGATGGAAGGCTATCTCACGCGCTATCTGGCCTGAGCGATCAGGCCTCGCCGAGATCGACCTCCGTCAAGATGCCCTGGCGCAGCGCCAGCCGGACAAGCTCGATGTCGGAGCCGACACCGAGCTTGTCCTTGATCATGGAATGCAGGTTCGCCACCGTCTTGGGGCTGACATGGAGCGTCTCCGCGATCTCCTCTGTCGTGTTCTCGGCGAGCAGCAGCCGCAGCACCTCGAACTCGCGCGGCGTGAGGACGTCGGCGGCAGAGCTTTCGCCGGCGAGCCGGCTCAGCGCGAGCTCATGGTCGATGTCGGGGCTGATCGCGATTTTGCCGGCGAGCACGTCCATCACGGCGCGCACCAGCGTCTCCGGCGGACTGGTCTTGGTGACGTAGCCCCTGGCACCGGCGCGGATCGCCTGCACGGCAAAGCCGGCGTTTTCATGCATGGTGAAGACGAGGATTCTCGCGCCCTTGTCCCATTGCCTGATGCGCCTGACCGCCTCGATGCCGCCGATGCCGGGCATGCTCAGATCCATGATGACGAGGTCGGGCGCCTCCGATTTGTAGAGACGGTAGGCCTCCGCACCATCGGCGGCTTCGGCGATGACGCGTAGTCCCGGCTGCTTCTGGAGCACGGAGCGATAGCCCTCGCGGACGACGGAATGGTCGTCGACCAGCAGAATGGTGGCATCGGCCGCGCTCATGCGGCGTGCTCCAGCGGCGGCCGATCGGCGGCTGCGAGCGGAATGACCACGCGCAGTGCGGAGCCGCCGTTCGGCGCGGCCTCGAAGCTCAATTGGCCGCGCAAGGCCGCGACGCGCTCGCGCATGCCGAGCAGGCCCATTCCCGATTTCGCGACGGAATCGGTCGCGCGTCCGTCATCGTCGATCGCAAGCGCGATCTCGCTGGCCCCCATCGTCAATTCCAGGCTAACCCGCGTGGCGACGGCATGCTTGGCGGCGTTGGTGAGCGCCTCCTGCACGATCCGGTAGAGGCTGGCGCTGATCGTTGCCGGCAGGGTCTCGAATGCGCCGTCGAACCGGATCGAGAAGCGCGTCTCGCCGCGGCTGCGCCCGTTCCAGCCCGCGACGAGGCCTTCGAGGCTGGCGACGAGCCCGAGCTCCTCGACATCCGGCGGCCGCAGCCGGAACAATGTGCCGCGCAACGTCTCCATCATGCCGGTTGCGGTCCGCGCGATGCCGTCGCATTCGCCAAGCAGTGAAGGGCAGTCCTGCGCGGCGGTCTGGCGGGCGGAGGAGGCGAGCGCGCGGATGGCGGCGAGCGACTGGCCGAACTCGTCATGCAGCTCGCGTGCGAGATGGCGGCGCTCCTCGTCCTGGAGCGCGATCAGCTTCCGCGTCAGCTCGCTGCGTTCGGCAAGCGCGGTCTCGAGGCTTTCGGCGAGATGGTTGAAGCCGTCGCGGATCGCGGAGAGCTCGGCAAGGTCGAACGGCGGCAGCCGCGTGGTGAGGTCGTTGGCGGCAATCCGCTCGAGGCCGGTGCGGATCAAGCGGGTGGGGCGCAGCGCGCGTGCCAGCGCGGCGTAGACCAGTGCGCAGAGCAACGGCAGCGCGATCGCCAGCGCGAGCATCAGGCGGCCGGCCTCGTGCCAGGCCTCCGCGGTCTGCACGGCCGGCTCGACCGAGACCACGGCGTCGCCGAGCTTCGTCCCGCGCACAATCACAGGCCGTGCCGCTTCGCGGCCGGGGTCGAACAAGCCGCGATAGAAGGCCGTGAAGGCTTGCGGCGGCGGGTTCGCCGGAACGGGCGCGCCGCTGCAGAAGCGCTGGAGGACGTCGCCACTGGTGCCGCGGAACGCCAGGCACAGGCCGGGCGTCATCACATAAGCCGAAACGGGGTCGAGGTTGGGAAAGTCCGAGCGCGGGCTCGCAACCCACTGGATCTTGCCCTGCTGAAGCTCCAGCGTCTTGGCCACGATGGCGGCGATATCGTCGAGGCGCGCATGCGCCGCGCGGTCGGCCGTAATCAGGAAGTAGGCGGAGATAACTGCGAAGCAGGTGGCCGATATCGCGGCCACGCGCAACGTCAGACGGACTTTGAGATCGAACCTCGGGCGGTTCCACATCGGCGGGCACCTGGTGCGAACGGGTTGTCGCGCCCGCATTAAACGGCAGAACGCATCCGGCGCAAAGCCGCCAGGCGTGAGTGCGGTGCACCGTCGTGAAATTTTCCCGGCCATCGCCGGGACCGGCACCGCTGCATCGCCTGATTGCGCCGTCCAGATTGGCGCGCCGCTCCGTCATACGAGGCACATTATGCACCTGCGCCGGTTGATCTTGTCTGCTTGTCTCCTCCTCCTTCTCCCGGCGTCTCACGCGCCGGCCGGCGCCGAGACCGCCATCGGCATCGCCATGGACGATTTCAGCTATACCGATACGTCAGCCGAGCCCGCCAACCAGACCGCCGCCCACGAGCGACGGCTGGCGGCCTTCATGGCCGCGCTCCGGCAAGATATCGGCGGAGATCGGCGCTACCGGCTCGTGCCCTCGGCCCAGGACGGCGCGGCGTTCAAGGTGATCGGCGGCATCCAGAAGACGAGCACGCTGGTGCAATGGGCCAAGATCGCTGTGATCGACGTCGGCGGCAGGAAGGTCGTGATGGACAAGCTCTACACCTTCCGCGGCGACAATGATGAATCATGGGAGCGCGCCGAGATCTTCGTGTCGCGCGAGATCATGGCCGCACTCGCCACGCCCGCGCCGATTGCAATGGCCGTGTTCGATTTCGAGCTGGAGGATACGACCGCCGCTTCGGCTGGCGCGTCGGCCACATCGGATGCGTCATATCTGGCCGAGGTCACCGGCAGCGTGCGCGAGGCGCTGGGTCAATCCGGCCGTTACTGCATCGTCGATGTCGGCGGCGAGGCGGTGAAGGCGCGTGCGTTGCGCGACTGCGACGGCTGCGAGGCGGCGATTGCACAGAAGCTCGGCGCGGACCAGTCGCTGATCGGCGTGGTGCGGCGGGTCAGCCGCACCGAATACACGCTGGGCTTCCAGGTGCGCGATGCCAGGACCGGCGCGGTGCTGGCACGCGGCGACAGCGGCCTGCGCCTCGGCGCAGACTATTCCTGGAAACGGGGCGCCGTGCGACTGGTCAGCGACCGGCTGATCGAGAACCAATAGCTCAGAACGTCAGCTGCACCTTCATCGACTGCGAGCGGTCGCTGGCGAGCTCGAACGCCGCGACCGCGTTCTCGAACGGCATGGTCGCCGTGATCAGCGGCTTGACGTCAATCAGGCCGCCACCCATCAGCCGCACGGCCAGCTCGAATTCGGCATCGAAGCGGAATGTGCCGCGCAGCTGCAATTCCTTGGCGACGATGGAGTTGATCGGTAGCGTCATCTCGCCGCCGAGGCCGAGCTGCACCAGTGTGGCACCGGGCCTGAGCACATCGAGTGCGGCGCGCAGTGCGGCCTGGTTGCCCGAGGCTTCGAACAGTGTGTCGAACACACCTTTGCCGGTGCGCCACGGATCGAGCGCCGTGGCGTCGGCCGCGACATTGATGGCGTGAGTGGCGCCAAGCTTCCTGGCAACCGCGAGCGGCGCGTCGGCGACATCGGTCACGACAATCTCGGCGGCGCCGCCGAAGCGCGAGACCAAGATCATCAGCGCGCCGATCGGACCGCAGCCGGTGATCAGCACGCGCTTGCCGAGCAGGGGCCCGGCCTGCTTGCCGGCATGCAGGCACACCGCGAGCGGTTCGGCGACCGCGGCTTCCGCCAGCGACAGCTTGTCGGCGATCGGAACGGCCTGCGCCGCATCGACCGTGATGAATTCGCGAAAGCCGCCCTGCACATGGGGAAAGCGCATCGCGCTGCCGAGGAAGCGCATGTCGAGGCACTGGTTGCGCATGCCTTCCTGGCAATGCAGGCAGCGGCCGCACGGCTTGCTCGGGTTGACCGCGACGCGGGTGCCCGGCTTCACGTTGGCGACGCCGTCACCGACGGCCGCGACCACGCCGGCGATCTCGTGCCCCAGCGCCATCGGTTGCTGGATGCGCACGACGCCAAAGCCGCCGTGATGATAGTAGTGCAGATCGGAGCCGCAGATGCCGCCGTTCGCGATCTTGACGCGGACTTCACCCGGACCGGGCGCTGCATCCGGATAGAGATCGATCCGCAGATCTTTCGGTGCGTGAATGACGACGGCGCGCATGGTCAGCTCCTTCAGGGTTTCGCGGCTCACATCGCAGCGATCATGCCGCCATCGACATAGATGATCTGGCCGTTGACATAGGTCGAGGCATCCGACGCCAGGAAGATCGCCGCGCCCACCAGCTCGTCCGGTCGGCCCCAGCGCTTGGAGGGAACGCGGCCCATCAGCCAGGTGTTGAAATCGGTGTTGTTGACCAGCGCCTCGTTCATGTCGGTGAGCATATAGCCGGGGCCGATCGCATTGGCCTGGATGCCATGCTGGGCCCATTCCACCGCCATCGAGCGGGTCAGGTTCTTGATACCGCCCTTGGCGGCGGTGTAGGGCGCAATCGTGGGACGCGCGAGCTCGCTGCCGAGCGAGCCGATATTGATGATCTTGCCGTGCTTGCGCGGGATCATGCGCTTGGCCGCCTCGCGGCCGATCACGAAGGCGCTGGTGAGGTTGGTCTCGATCACCTTGCGCCACTCGTCGGTGGTGAACTCCACCAGCGGCTTGCGGTGCTGGATGCCGGCATTGTTGACGAGGATGTCGACCGCGATGCCCTTGTTGTCGAAGTCGTTGAAGGCGGCGACGATCGCGGGCTCGTCGGTGACGTTGAAAGCGGCGCCTTCGGCCTGGTGGCCGGCGGCGCGAAACTCGGCGACGGCCTGCTCGACGCGCTTGGGATCGACGCCGTTGACGATGATCCTGGCGCCGGCCTTGGCCATGCCCTCGGCGATGGCGCGGCCGAGGCCGCGGGAGGAGCCGGTCACGAGCGCGGTGCGGCCGGAAAGGTCGAAGAGGGCGGTGCTCATCTCAAGAATCCTCAGACGTTGGAACGGCGCACGGTCAGATCGGAGCGGTCGAAGACGGCAGGCAGAAGGTCGACGCCCAGGCCGGGGCCTTCCATCGGATAGACAAAACCGTCCTTGATCGTGGGCATGGTGGTCACGAGTTCATTGTACCAGCCCTTGTAGAAGGCGCGCACCGATTCCTGGATCAGCGTGTTGGGCTGGCTGAACGACATGTGGATGGCGGCGATGAAACCGATCGGGCCGATGCAGTCGTGGGGCGCGAAGGGCCGGTGATAGGTCTCGGCCATGGCCGCGATCTTGCGGCCCTCGGTGAGGCCGCCGGTCCAGCACAGATCCGCCATCACCACGTGCATGGCGTCGCGGTCGAGCATGTCCTTGTAGGGGAAGCGCGAGCCCAGCGTCTCGCTGGCGCAGACCCAGACGTCGGTGCAGCGGGCGTATTCGGCCAGCGCCTGCGGCGAGTTCATCCGGATCGGGTCTTCGTACCAGGTCGGCTTGTAGGGCTCGAGCGCGCGCGCGATCTGTTTGGCGGTCGGCAGGTTCCAGAGCGAGTGAAGCTCGACCATGATCTCCATCTTGTCGCCGACGGCTTTTCGGATCTTCTCGAACGGCTCGATCGCCTGCTTCATCTGCGCGGCCGAGATGTAGAGACCCTTGTTCTCCTGGGCCGCGGGATCGAACGGCCAGATCTTCATGGCGGAGATGCCGCTCTCCAGCAGGTTTTCCGCGAGCGCATCGGCGTGGTTCATGAAGCCGTCGAGGTCTTCGTAGGGCCCCTTGGAGCCACCGAGATTCCAATTCGCGACCGGGCTGATATTGGTCGAGCGGACATATTGCGTGCCGGCGCAGGTGTTGTAGATGCGCTGCTTGTCGCGGCAGAGGCCGCCGAGCATCTGGTGTACCGGCTGATTGCAAACCTTGCCGAACAGATCCCATAGCGCGATGTCGATCGCCGAAGCCGCCCGATATTCAACGCCGGTGGACGACTGCGCCATCGGCAGGTTCAGCATGTCGCGATGGATCGCCTCGATGTGCAGCGGATTGCGGCCGAGCAGGCGGCCGGCAAAGGTGTCGTGGATCTGGGCTTCGACCGCGCCGGCGCCGTAGAAGGTTTCGCCGAGACCGATCATGCCCGTGTCGGTGTGGACGCGCACCCAGATGACGTTGGAGAATTCTTCGGTGCGCAGTGTCTCGATCGACGTGATCTTCACGGCAATACTCCTCCCATCGCAGGCGCGCGCAGCGCCGTCTTGTTGTCATTCTGCACCGCAGCATGGTGCGGGCACGGCGGAGTCTTACGCCCGCTTGTAATATATCACAACATGTTTTAGGGATATCACCAACAAGGCGCTGCCCTGCAACGACGGCGCGGCTGAGGGGAGAGACGACATGGCAACGCGCAAGCGCGCGCTCGAGGTGGTGAGGAACGACGACGGCGAGGGCAAGCCCTCCCGGCGCAACCGTCTCAACTTCTTCGAGCTCGCCTATCAGAGGATCGAAGAGCTGCTCGTCCATTGCGAGCTCAAGCCCGGCCAGTTCATGACGATGCTGGAATTGCAGCACATCACCGGGTTCGGCCGTACGCCGGTTCATCACGCCGTCAATCGTCTCTCCGCCGATACGTTGATCATCATCCGTCCGCGCCACGGTCTGCGCATTGCGCCGATCGATCTGGCACGCGAGCGCATGCTGCTGGCCTTGCGCCGCGACATGGAGCGCTTCGTGATCCGGCTTGCGGCCGACCGCGCCAGCCTCTCGCACCGCAATCAGGCACTGCATATCGAGCGACTCTTGCGCGAGCGCCGCGCCAGTCTGACCCTCGACGAGTTCAATCATATCGACCGCCGCATCGACGCGCTGGTGCTGGAGGCGGCAGGCGAACCGTTTCTGGTGCACACGCTGCGGCCGTTGCACACGCTGTACCGGCGCATCGGCTACATCCACCACCGGTTCATGCCGGGACAGGCCGAGCTGTCAGGAACAATCGACCATCATCTGGCTATTCTTAATGCGGTTGCCAATCGTCGTGTCGAGGATGGGGTGAAGGCGAGCGATGCACTGATCGACTACATGGGCGAGATGTTCACCGGCATGGAGGTCGGGATCGACCCGCGTCTGCTCGATTGCAGCATCGAGCCGCTGCTTGGCACGTAGAGCATGATCCGGAAAAGTGTGCAGCGGTTTTCCGAAGAGATCATGCTCAAACAATGAAGCCAAAGCGCGATGACGATCCCGATCTCATCGCGCTTCAGAAAGTTTTGAAGAGAGGACCAAAGATGTCGACGATGGCGATGCCACAACCGACCGCGAGCGAAGCCGCGGTCCGCTACCTCATCACGAACTACAGTCCCAAGGGCAACAAGGTCGGCTGGCTGATGATGGCCTCGATCCTGGTCGAAGCCTGGGACCTCTATTCGATCGCCTTCGTGCTGATCTTCATCAAGGAGCAGTTCAATCCCGATCCGCTGATGCTGGGCCTGGCCGCGGCCGGTACGCAAGGCGGCGCCATGATCGGCGCACTGCTCGGCGGCTGGCTCTCCGACAAGATCGGCCGCCGCGTCATGTTCCTGGTGACGATGGTGCTGTTCATCGTGCTGGCGCTGGCGCAGGCCTTCGTGCCCAGCGTCGGCTGGCTTGTCGTGATCCGCTTCCTGCTCGGCATTCCGCTCGGTTCGGACATCTCGACCGGCTACACCTACATCATGGAATCCATGGCCAAGGGTGAGCGCGAAGTCATGGGCAACCGCTGGCAGTTCATGTTCGCGGTCGGCGAGGTCTTGACGATCGGCGTCATCGTGATCTTCCTGCTGCTCGACATTCACCACGAGACGCTGTGGCGGGTGACGCTCGGCCTCGGCGCGCTTCCGGCGCTGATCATCCTGGTGATGCGTCACGACGTGCCTGAGACGGCGGTGTGGCTGGTGCAGAAGGGACGCTACCGCGAGGCCAAGCAGGTCGCGCGCGAGATGTTCAACGACGATCTCGCCATGCTGCCGGACCATGACGTGGAGGTGCCCAAGGTCTCCACCCGCGCGTTCCTCGCCGACCTCAAGAAGGATCCGATCCGCTGGCGCGCCACGATCTACGGCTGGGTCGCCTGCTTCGCGCAAGCCAGCGAGTTCTCGACTTTCGCGTTCTACCTGCCGGTGCTCTTTGTCATGGTCGGCGTGTCGAGCGTGCTCGGCATCAATCTGGTGACGATGGCGCTGTTCTCGTTCGCCGCCGTGTCGGGCTGGGTCGGTCCGCTGCTGACGCCGAAGATCGGCCATCGCGGCATCTCGATCGCGGGCTTCTCGATCGTGCTGGTCTCGCTGCTGGTCGCGGCCTTCGCGCTCTACACCGACAACAAGATCCTGCTGCCGTTCGCGGCTGCCGCGATGCTGTGGGGCCATTATTGGGATGCGTCGAACTGCATGACGATCCCGACCATGGTCGCCAAGCCGAAATATCGCGGCACCGCCAGCGGCTTCGCCTACATGTTCGTGAAGCTGCCGTCGTTCCTGGCGATCTTCCTGTTCCCGACGGTGTTCGCTGCGATCGGGCAGGCGAATGCGACGCTGATGGTCGCGATCTTCCCGCTGATCGGATTGCTCGCCGCGATCTTCATCCTGCCGGAAGTCTATGGCTACGAGAACGACTGATCTCGCGAGTTACCTGATCGCGGCAGCCAATGCCGCGATCAGGGCTGGCGGCGTCACCAGCAGTCCCAGCTTGAGGAACGGCCAGGCGCCGACTTCGATCTTCTCCCGCCGCAGCGCCACCAGCCACAGGATGGTGGCGAGCGAACCGGTCACCGACAGATTGGGCCCGAGATCGACGCCGATCAGGATGGCGCTGACGACCGGCGCGGGCAAATGATCGCCGGCGGCGACCGAGCCTGCGACGAGGCCGACGGGTAAATTGTTGGCAATGTTGTCGGCGATCGCGGTGGCGATGCCGACGCTCCAAGCTGCCTTCGTCACGGATTGCCCGACAGCTTCATGCAGCAGCGCGCTGAGCTGCCCGATCACGCCGGTCTTGATCAGCGCTTCCACCATCACGAACAGCCCGCCGACCAGCGGTAGCACGCTCCAGGAGACGCCGCGCAGCACGGGTAGCGGCGATTGCCGGCTGAGCAGCAGCACGATGGCGGCCGTCGCCACGCCGCAGACGAAGGTCGGCAGGCCCAATTGCTCGTCCAGCGCGGAGGCCGTGACCAGCACGACACCGATCGCCACGATGCCGATGGCCGTCAGCTTGCCGCCGCGGCCGAGCTTTGGATGCGGTACGCTGCGCGCGATGGTCTCTTTCTTCAGGGCGCGGTGCTGGGTCAGGCGCAGCACGACATAGGTCAGCAGGATCGAGGCCGCCGAGGGCAGGGCGAACAGGCGCAGCCATTCGGTGAGCTCGGGCATATGCGCCCCGAACACGACGAGATTGGCCGGATTGGAGATCGGCAGCACGAAGCTTGCGGCGTTGGCGATGAAGGCGCAGACGAAGAGATAAGGCAGCGGCTTGGCGCCGGCGGCGCGCGTCGCGGCGTAGACGGCGGGCGTCAGCACGATCGCGGTGGCGTCGTTCGAGAGCAGGACGGTGACGAGCGTACCGACGATGTAGATCAGCAGGAACAGCCGCTGCGGCGAGCCGCCGGCATATTCCACGGCGAGCGCCGCGAGATAGTCGAACAGGCCTTCGAGCCGCGCCAGCTCGGCGATCAGCATCATGCCGATCAGGAAGAGATAGACATCGACGCCTTTCTCGATGCCGGTGAGTGCATCCCGCCACGGCAGCAAGCCGAGCAGCACCAGTGCGCTGGCGCCGATGACAGCCCAGATCGCCTCCGGCAGGCGAAAGGGCCGGATGATGACACCTGCTGTCGCGGCGACGATGATGCTCCAGGCCAGGATGGCGTCAGACGGCACGTTCGATCCCTAGGATGTGTCGGTTCATTCCGCAGCGATAGCGGAAGCCGTTGCCACTGTCTTCCCCCGGGGGCGCGGACCGCCATCTGTGATTTGCCGCGTCTCGACCCCGAGTTTCGGTCTATAATTTTGTTCAAAAGCCTGTTGGGTTGGAGCGGCGCAATAGCGCCGTCATTGCGAGCGGAGCGAAGCAATCCAGACTGTCTCCGCGGAGCGAGTTCTGGATTGCTTCGTCGCAAGAGCTCCTCGCAATGACGGAATCTGTTGAGGCGTCTCGCGATGTTCACACTCACCGCGTCACCGACGGCTTTGCCGTGATCGCCTTGCGCAGGATGCGCGACAGCAATTCCACCGAATACGGCTTCTGGATCAGCTCGAAACCGCGATCGGCGTTCTCGGCGAGAACGTTGCTGTAACCAGAGGTGAGCACGACGGGCAGGCCCGGATAGCGTTCGCGGATGATGCCGGCGAGCTCGACACCATTCATGCCGGGCATAATGACGTCGGAGAAGACGAGGTCGACCGCAAACTCGTTCTCGCCGAGGATGGCGAGCGCCGCATTGGCGTTGGCGGCGCGGCGGACGACATAGCCGAGGTCTTCCAGCAGCTCCGTGGAGAAGCGGCCGACCTCGTCGTCATCTTCCACCACGAGCACGCGATAGCCGCGCCCGGTGGCCGCGGCCTCATAGGTCAGCGCCGCGGCTTCTTGAGCTGTCGCGGGGCTATGCGCCCGCGGCAGATAGATGGTGAAGGTCGCGCCTTCACCATAGGTGCTCGTCACGGCGATGTCGCCCTCGGACTGCTTTGCGAAGCCGAAGGCCTGGCTCAGGCCGAGGCCGGTGCCCTTGCCGACCTCCTTGGTGGTGAAGAACGGTTCGAAGATCGCCTCGATGTTTTCGGGCGCGATGCCGCTGCCGGTGTCGGCGACCGAGATGGCGACATAGTCGCCGCCGCGCGCCGATTGCGCGCGCAGGTTAGGGATGCCCTGGACTTTCCGGACCGCAATGGTGAGACGGCCTTCGCCGTCCATGGCGTCGCGGGCGTTGATGGCGAGGTTGATCAGCGCGGTCTCGAATTGCGCGATATCGGCGACCGTGAAGCAGTCGCCATCGTGAACCTCCACCGCGATTTCGATGCGGCCACCGACTAGCGGCCGTACCAGTTGCGCGACGCCTTCGACCTGGCTGCCGACGTTGAATATCTGCGGTTTCAGCGGCTGCCGGCGCGCAAACGCCAGCAACTGGGCGGTCAGCTTGGAGGCACGTTCGACGGTGTCGGAGATAGCATCGACATAGCGGCGGCGGCGCTCCTCCGGCAGCTCGCGGCGGCGCAGGAAATCGGTGGCCGAGCGGATGATGGTGAGCAGATTGTTGAAGTCGTGCGCGACGCCGCCGGTGAGCTGGCCGATCGCCTCCATCTTCTGCGATTGCCGCAGCGCTTCCTCGCCGCGGCGGCGCTCGGTGATGTCGACAGCCTCGGGCACTGCGCCGGTGATGTTGCCATGGCGGTCGAGCACCGGGCGCATGCCGAACTCGAAATCGCGCTCGCCGATGGGAAGGCGCAGGCGCATCTCCAGCCGCACGGCTTCGCCCTTGAGCACGGTGTCGAAGGCCTCGCGCACCCGCGCGCTCATGCCCTCGGTCGTGCTGAACCAGGGCGTCTGCCACAACGGCTTTCCAATCACGTCCGCAGGGCTCGCCTTGATGGCGTCGAGCACGGTCGTGTTGGCGTAAAGCAGCTCGCCCCTGAGATTGACGAGGCCCTGGTACTGGTTGCTGGTCTCGAGGATCGCGCGCAGCCGCGCCTCGTTGGATTCGAGCTCGGCGGTGCGCTCGACGATGCGTTCTTCCAGCGTCTCGTTGAGCTGCCGGAGCTCGATCTCGGCCTGCTTGGCCACCGTGATGTCATGGGCAACACCGATGAAGCCGATATGCCTACCGGTCGGGTCCCAGCGCGGCTGCGATTCCGAACGCAGCCAGCGCCATTCGCCGGCGGCGTTCTTGTAGCGGGCTTCCAGCACGAACGGCTTGAGCGATGCTTCACCCTGAACGGACTGCTGCAGCACATGCGGCAGGTCGTCCGGGTGCAGCACCTTGCGCCAGTCGAAGGAGATGGCCTGGTCATAGGGCAGGCCGACGAAATCGACATAGGCCTGGTTGGCGAAGGACCGCGTGCGGTCAAGTTTGGTGACCCAGATCGGCACCGGCGCGCTGTCGGCGATCAGCCGGAAGCGCTCCTCGCTCTCGCGCAGGGTCTCGCGGACCAGCATCTGGTCGGTGACGTCGATATGGGCACCGACGAGGCGGAGGGCACGGCCGCCACCGTCGCGCTCGATCTTGGCAACGACTCGGATCCAGCGGGTCTCGCTGTCGCTGGGGCGGATGATGCGGTATTCGGCGGTGTAGTCCTCGCTGCAGCCGGACAGCGCATCGATGAAGTGCTTCACCGTAGCGTCGCGGTCGTCGGGATGAATGCGATTGATCCAGTCCTCGTGCGACTCGTCGGCGGCTTCCGGCGGCAGGCCGTGGAGCATCAGATATTCCGGCGAACGGCGGTTCTTGAAGCCTTCGCGGAAGTCGACCTCAAGACCGCCGACCTTGCCGATGCGCTGGATGCGCGCAAGCTCGGCTTCGCGTTCCTGGAGCGCGCGATAGGCATTGTCGCGCTCGCGCGCGACGTCTTCCAGGTGCTGGCGCAGCCTTTCGGCGGCGATGGTCTCGGGCAAAGGATCGTTCAAGGCGTTGGCCGTGGTGATGCGAGAGCGCACGTGGCAGACGGATATTCACACAGACGAAGCGTGATGGCCATTGCCCAAAGGGTATATGGAAAGAAAGACGTCGCCGAATGCAGTGTGGTGGGCATGAAAGAACGCCAGGTCTGGCTATTTGTTCCGAACCTTGGAACGATGAGCCCTCCGCGCGCGTATCCGCGAGGCGCCACAACTTTCATTCATAAAAACTCGCTTTCCGAAAAGGCTAAATCTTGAAGCTTTTTGTCTGCCAAGCCTGCGGCAACGTCATCTATTTCGAGAACCGCGCCTGCGAACGCTGCGGCCATCGTGTCGCGTTCCTGCCCGAGAAGGAGACCATGTCGGCGATCGAACCCGACGGAGAGGCTCAAGGCGGGACCTGGCGGACGTTGGCCACCGAGGGCGAAAGTCGCATGCTGTGCAGCAATGCCGAGCATGATGCCTGCAACTGGCTGACGGACGCGGGCGACACTACCGGCTATTGCCGCGCCTGCCGCCATAACGGTGTCGTGCCGGACCTGTCGGATCAGGCGCAACTCGCTGGCTGGCGCGAGCTGGAGATGGCGAAGCACCGGCTGTTCTATTCCCTGATCCGCTGGAAGCTGCCGCTCCAGACCCGGCAGGACAATCCCGAACATGGCCTGATCTTCAATTTCCTCGCCGACGATCCGCAGAGCGGGCAGAAGGTCCTGACCGGTCACGACAACGGCCTGATCACGATCGCGCTCACCGAGGCCGACGATATCGAGCGCGAGAGGCGCAGGCTGGAGATGGGCGAGCCCTACCGGACGCTGCTCGGGCATTTCCGCCACGAGGTCGGGCACTATTTCTGGGACGTGCTGGTGCGCGACGGCGGCAAGCTCGACGAATGCCGCGCCGTGTTCGGCGACGATTCCGCCGATTATGGCCAGGCCTTGCAGCGCCACTATGCCGAAGGCGCCCCGCCAGACTGGCAGCAGAACTACGTCTCGGCCTACGCGACCACGCACCCTTGGGAGGATTTCGCCGAAACCTGGGCGCACTATCTTCACATCGTCGACACCCTGGAAATGGCTAGCGAGTTCGGCATGGAGGTGCGCCCCAAGGTCGACCGCGATGGGGAGTTGACGACGCGCATCCGCTTCAACCCCTACGAAGCGAGGGACGTCGAGGCGATCGTCAACGCATGGCTGCCCTTCACCTTTGCCATGAACAGCGTCAACCGCGCCATGGGCATGCGCGACCTCTATCCGTTCATCCTCTCGCCGGTCGTCGTCGCGAAGCTCGGCTTCATCCACGGCCTGGTCCGTGACGTGGGCAAGGCCGGGAAGCCGTAGGCCGTCGGCGGGCCTGCCAGGGCCGTTTTGGTCTTGCTTCGGTCTTGCGCTGGTACGCCAGAGGACCCGGATTTTGACCGTTGCCTCCGGCCTATTTTGATGTACCACGGGAGCCACACGGCCCTCCCATAGGCTCCAACGGCCAGGGAAGGGTCCCGCCCAAGGTCGAGACTCAAGAAAAGCATGTTCAAACGCATTCTGATCGCCAATCGCGGCGAAATCGCCTGCCGGGTCATCAAGACCGCTCGCCGCATGGGAGTTCAGACGGTCGCGGTCTATTCCGAGGCCGACCGCGACGCCCTCCATGTCGAGATGGCCGACGAGGCCGTGCTGATCGGGCCGCCAGCTGCGGCCGAGAGCTATCTGGTGATCGAGAAGATCGTGGAGGCCTGCCGCAAGACGGGCGCCGAGGCCGTGCATCCCGGTTACGGCTTCCTGTCCGAGCGCGAGGCGTTTCCGCGCGCGCTGGAGGCGGCCGGCATCGTCTTCATCGGCCCCAACCCGGGTGCGATCGCGGCGATGGGCGACAAGATCGAATCCAAGAAGGCCGCCGCGAAAGCAAAAGTCTCGACCGTGCCCGGCTACCTCGGCGTCATCGAGGACGCCACGCACGCGGTCAAGATCGCCGACGAGATCGGCTATCCCGTGATGATCAAGGCCTCCGCCGGCGGCGGCGGCAAGGGCATGCGCATCGCACATTCGACCTCCGAGGTCGCAGAGGGGTTCAACCTCGCCAAGGCCGAGGCCAAGGCCTCGTTCGGCGACGACCGCGTCTTCATCGAGAAGTTCATCGTCGATCCCCGCCACATCGAGATCCAGCTGCTCGGCGACAAGCACGGCAACGTGATCTATCTCGGCGAGCGCGAATGCTCGATCCAGCGCCGCAACCAGAAGGTCATCGAGGAAGCGCCGTCGCCGTTGCTCGACGAAGCCACCCGCCGCAAGATGGGCGAGCAGGCGGTCGCGCTCGCCAAGGCGGTGAATTACGACTCCGCCGGCACCGTCGAATTCGTCGCGGGGCAGGACAAGAGCTTCTACTTCCTGGAGATGAACACGCGCCTCCAGGTCGAGCATCCCGTCACTGAGCTCGTCACCGGCGTCGACCTCGTCGAGCAGATGCTCCGCGTTGCCGCCGGCGAGAAGCTCGCCATTGCGCAGAAGGACGTCACGCTGACCGGCTGGGCAGTGGAGTCGCGCCTCTACGCCGAGGACCCGTTCCGCAACTTCCTGCCCTCGATCGGGCGCCTCGTGAAATACCGACCGCCGGCGGAAGCGAGCCAGGACGGCATCACCGTGCGCAACGACACCGGCGTGCAGGAGGGCGGCGAGATCTCGATCCATTACGATCCGATGATCGCAAAGCTCGTCACTCACGCGCCGTCGCGCGCGGCCGCGATCGAGGCGCAGGCCACCGCGCTGGACTCGTTCTACGTGGACGGTATCCGTCACAACATCCCGTTCCTGTCGGCGCTGATGCATCATCCGCGCTGGCGCGAAGGCCGGCTCTCCACCGGCTTCATCGCCGAGGAGTTCCCCAAGGGCTTTGCCGTGCGCGTGCCGGAAGGCGAGATCGCACGGCGGCTTGCCGCGGTCGGCGCCGCCATCGATCACGTGCTGGGCGAGCGCAAGCGGCAGATCTCGGGTCAGATGGGCGGCCGCATCGTGCAGCGCGAGCGTCGCCGTGCGGTCTGGCTCGAGCGCCAGGAGATCCTGCTGGAGATCGCGCGCGAGGGCGAGGCGGTCGCGGTGCGTTTCGTCGATGCCGACGGCAAGACCGGCAATGCGCATCTGTTGCAGTCGCCGTGGAAGCCGGGCGATCCGGTCTGGCAGGGCACCATCGACGGGCACGTCGTGGCGGTGCAGGTGCGCCCGATCGCGAACGGCATCCGCCTCGCGCATCAGGGCGTCGAGGTGCCGGTCTATGTCTGGACCGAAGCGGAAGCAGCCTCGGCGCGACTGATGCCGGTGACCACGGCTGCCGACACCGGCAAGAAGCTGCTTTGTCCGATGCCCGGTCTCGTGGTCTCGATCGCGGTGACGGAAGGGCAGGAGGTCAAGGCCGGGGAGACGCTCGCGGTGGTCGAAGCCATGAAGATGCAGAACGTGCTCCGCGCCGAGCAGGACGGCACCGTAAAGAAGATCCACGCCAGCGCCGGCGCGACGCTCGCGGTGGACGCGCTGATTTTGGAGTTTGCTTAGGGTTTGGGTGGGACTCTTGCGAGGGGTCCACTGACTTCGTCATTGCGAGCGCAGCGAAGAAATCCAGACTGCCTCCGCTGAAAGATTCTGGATTGCTTCGCTGCGCTCGCAATGACGGTGTATGTTGCGGCTGCGTCGCAACAGTTGAGAGGGCACCATGGCCTTTCGTTCCCGCCGCGAAAAACTGCGCTCGATCCTGTCGGGCGGGACTTGCGTCCATCCCGGCTCGGTCTACGACGCCATCTCGATCCGCATCGCCGAGGATCTCGGTTTCCCGCTCGGCATGTTCGGCGGCTCGGTGGCTTCGCTCGCCGTGCTCGGCGACCCTGACATCACGCTGATCACGCTCACCGAGCTTGCCGAGCAGATGCGGCGGATGTCGCGTGCGGCGGCACTTCCGGTGCTGGTCGATGCCGATCACGGCTATGGCAACGCGCTCAACGTGCGCCGCACGGTGCAGGAGCTGGAAACGGCGGGTGCCGCCGGCCTCACCATCGAGGACACGCTGCTGCCGGCTGGCTTCGGCGAAGCGAAGACGCAGCTGATCTCGCTGGAGGAGGGCGTCGGCAAGATGAAGGCGGCACTCGACGGCCGCGGCGATCCTTCGCTCGTCATCATGGGTCGCACCGGTGCGGCCTCGATCACCTCGATCGAGGATGCGATCCGCCGCGCCAGGGCTTATGAGGCGGCCGGTGTCGATGCGCTGTTCTTCACCGGCATCAAGTCGCGCGCCGAGCTCGAGGCGATCGCATCCGCCACGCGCCTGCCGATCGTGCTCGGCGGCGCGCCGGAGGAGTTGAACGTGCTCGAATACCTCGCTGGCCAGCGCGTGCGCATCGCGCTTCAGGGCCACGCGCCGATCGCGGCCGCAACGCAGGCCGTCTACGAGACGCAGAAGGCGCTGCGCGACGGCACTGCGCCGAAGAATCTCAAAGGGCTCCCGTCATCGGACTTGACCAGCCGCCTCACGCGCGAGGCCGACGTCAAGGCGCGCAGCGCCCTTGTCCTCGGACTGAAACAATGAGCCGGGCGATCCTCCAGGTCATGATCCGCGGCCGCGTACAGGGCGTCGGCTACCGGGCCTGGCTCGAGTATCAGGCCACGACGTGCGGTCTCGAAGGCTGGGTCCGCAACCGCCGCGATGGCAGCGTCGAAGCGCTGTTCGCAGGACCGCCGAAGCACGTCGCCGACATGGTGGCGCTGTGCCGCCACGGTCCGCCGTCCTCGCGCGTCGACAGCGTCACCAGCGAGACGGCCGACGTCGATGAGCTGAACTTGCGCCGGGCAGGCGAGGCGTTTTCGGTGTTGCCGACGGTGTAGCTCAAGAATTACCGCGGCAGCTTGGCGATCGCTTCGCTCAATTCGTGGATCTCGTAGGGCTTGCGCAGGATCGGGAAATCGCCGCGCACGCCTGCAGCGACTTCGCTGTAGCCGGTGGCGAGCAGGATCGGCAGGCCGGGGCGGATCTGGCGGAGGTGATGGGCGAGGCTGAGCCCGTCCATCTTGCCGGGCATGACGATATCCGAAAACACGAAGTCGACGCCGTTCTTCTCGATCTCGCTCAAGGCGGCTTCGGCGTCCGCGACCCGGCGCACCTGATAGCCGAGCTGCTCCAGAAGACCGATGCTGACGGCGGCGACGTCCGGATTGTCTTCGACCAGCAGCACCGTGCCGCTGCCTTGGAATGCCGGTTCTCCCGCCGCTTCGCGCGATGGTTCGTCTTCTCCGCGCGGCAGGAGGATGGTGAACGTCGTGCCCTTGCCGAGCGCACTCGCGACCCGGATCGTGCCGCCGGCCTGATGGGCGAAGCCGTGCACCTGGGAGAGACCGAGGCCGGTGCCCTTTCCGATCGGCTTGGTCGTGAAGAACGGCTCGAAGATCTTGTCGAGAACGTCGGAGGGAATGCCGAGGCCGGTATCGCTGACGTCGATCGCGATGAATTCGCCCACGAGGGGGTCCTCGTCGAGCACGAGATTGCGCGCTGCGATCGTCACCGTGCCGCCGTCGGGCATCGCGTCGCGGGCATTGATGACGAGGTTGAGCAGGGCGGTCTCGAGCTCGGAAACGTCGGTCCTGATCGGCCAGACGTCGCCGCTGACGTCGAAAGCCACGCGCACGGAGCTGCCGACGCCGGCATCGAGCACCTCGCGGATCGCCGCGATGCGGTCGGCGAAGTCGATCGCCTGCGGATTGACGCTCTGCCGCCGTGCGAAGGTGAGGAGCTGGTTGGTCAGCGCGGCGCCACGCCTGGTGGCGGTCTCGATGGCCGAGATCGCGCGCTGAAGCTTGGCTTCGTCGTCGGCCCCTCGCTTCAGCATGTGGAGGCTGCCGCTGATGATCATCAGGAGGTTGTTGAAATCGTGGGCGACCCCGCCGGTGAGTTGGCCGAGCGCGTCGAATTTCTGCGATTCGGCGAGCTGCTTCTGCATCGCCTCGAGCTTGATCTGGGTATTGCGCCGCTCGGTGATGTCGCGGGTGATCTTGGCGAAGCCGACCAGCTTGCCGTCCTCGTAGATCGGATCGATCACGACGCTGGCCCAGAAGAAGGTGCCGTCCTTGCGGACGCGCCAGCCTTCCTCCTCGTAGCGGCCCTTGTCCCGCGCGATCCCGAGCGCACGGGCGGGCTTGCCGTTGGCGCGGTCGGTCTCGGTGTAGAAACGGGAAAAGTGCTGGCCGAGGATCTCCCCGGGCGAATAGCCCTTGATGCGCTCGCCGCCGATGTTCCAGCTGGTGATTCTCCCGGTGGGATCCAGCATGTAGAGCGCGTAGTCGGCAACTCCTTCAACTAACAGGCGGAAACTGCGTTCGCTTTCGAACAAGTCCCTCTGCTGACTAGACTTCTCGACCATTCCCGCACCCTGCCTCAACGGGGGCAAACGCAGCACGTGGCGGATTGTTCCCGGGAGTTTGGAACCTTTTTAGGCAATATTGCGAGCCCGTATGCAGCACGCAAGCCAGCGGATGCTCTTGACAGCCGATCCTATCCGTCAGATATTTCTGTTATGACAGAAATAACCGGAAGAAAGAAACTCCCCGCCGCCGTCGAGCGCTTCATCCTGCATTGGGGCGACATGGGAGACGAGTGGGGCGTCAATCGCTCGGTCAGCCAGATCCACGGGCTGCTCTATCTGGCCGAGGCGCCGATGACGGCCGAGGACATCGCCGACACCCTCGGCATGGCCCGCTCCAACGTCTCCAACTCGCTCAAGGAGCTGCTTGCCTGGAACCTGATCCGGCGCGTCCCGATTCTCGGCGATCGCCGCGACCATTACGAGGCCGAGACCGACATCTGGGAGGTTGCGGCCAGGATCGCGGCGCGGCGCAAGGAGCGGGAGCTTGATCCGGCGATCACAGCGCTCAGAGCCTGCGTGTCCGATGCTGCGGACGATCCGACCATCAATCCGGTCGCGAGCAAACGGCTGAAGGAGATGCTCGCCTTCACCGAGCTCGCCGACCACTGGTTCATGCAGATGCTGAAGGTGCCGCGGCCGCGGCTGGCCGCCTTGATGCGGCTCGGTGAGAAGATCGCCAATCTGCTGCCGCTGGGCAAGGCCAAATAGGTTTGAGGAGGGTGCGATGACGTCGGCAAGATTATCAGGCTCCAACGCATCGACCCTCGCTCACACGAAACTGCTCGACGATCGCCGTTTCCGCGCGCTGCTGTCGGACGAGGATTGGGGCCGGCTGCCGCTGGCGACGTGGCGACGTTTTTCGAAACGCGTCGCCGACGGCGACAGCGTCGTCTATGTCGGTGTGGTCGACGAGATCAGCTTCAGCGACATCGGCTGGTGGTTCGCCCAAGCCGCGCGCCTGATCGGCGGTCCGCTGCCGACCGGCCGCGACACCGGCGTCCCCATCATCGTCACGGTGACCGAAGACGCCGGGGGCGGCGGCCAGACCTGGACCCGCATCTGCGCGCGCAAGCGCGGCTTTCCGCAAGTGATCCATTCCGCCAAACGTTTTGCCGGCCCGACCGGGCTGGAAGAATATGTCGGCTTCGGCGTCTCGATGGCGCTCCGCATCGCGGTCGAGGACCAAGCGCTGACGTTTCGCAGCGCCGGCTACGGTCTCCAGTTTGGGCGCCTGTGGATTCCGCTGCCGCGATGGCTGACGCCGGGCGATCTCACGGTGACACACAGCGATCTCGGCGAGGGCGCCTTCCGCTTCACCCTCGATGTCGTTCATCCGCGTTACGGCGCGCTGATCCACCAGTCCGCCATGTTCAGGGAGGCCGTGTCATGACACAGCTCATGTGGACGCTTATCGCCATCCAGATCGTAATGGGCGTGTTCGACACCTTCTATCACCACGAATTCACCGAGCGCCTGGCCTGGCGTCCGTCGCAGCGTTTCGAATTGAAGCTGCACGGAATTCGCAACATGCTTTATGCGCTGCTGTTCCTCGTGCTCGGCTGGCTCGAGATCCATGGCGCGCTGGCGCTGCTGATCGTCGCGGTGCTGGTTGCCGAGATCGTCATCACGCTGATGGATTTCGTCGAGGAGGATCTCAGCCGAAAACTGCCGCCGAGCGAGCGGATCAATCACACGCTGCTCGCGATCAATTACGGCGCCATCCTGGTGTTGCTGTTGCCGGTGCTGATTGATTGGGCCACGCAGCCCCTCGGCGTGATCGTCGTGTATCAGGGACTGCTCAGCATTGCCGCGACGGCGTGTGCGGTCGGCGCGGCGCTGTGCGGTGTCAGGGATTTTGCGGCGATGCGCCGGCTCAGCCGCATGAAAAGCGTTCCCGCGCATGGGCTCGTCGAAAAGCTCTCCGGCCGCAAGACGGTGCTGATATCAGGTGCCACCGGCTTCATCGGCAGCCGCCTCGCAGCAAGCCTCAGCGGAGCAGGGCATCACGTCATTGCGCTGATCCGCAATCCCGCGAAGGCCGAGATGCTGCCGCCCCCGGTCACGCTGATCACGAGCCTCGATCAGCTCGCCTCTGACGCGCCTATCGACGCTGTCGTCAATCTCGCCGGCGAGCCCATCGGCAACGGCCTGTGGACCGAGGCGAAGCGCGCGAAGATTCTCGGCTCGCGCATCGACATGACCGGCGAGATCGTCAAGCTGATCGCGCGGCTCGAACGCAAGCCCGAGGTGCTCGTCAGCGGCTCTGCGATCGGCTGGTATGGCCTATGGGCCGACCAGGTGCTGACGGAATCGGCGAAGTCGCACGCCTGCTTCAGCCACGAGCTGTGTGCGGCCTGGGAGGCGGCGGCGCGGCCGGCGGAGGAGCTCGGCGTCCGCGTGGTCAATTTGCGCATCGGCCTCGTGCTCGGCACCGAAGGCGGCTTCGTCACGCGCTTGCTGACGCCGTTCGAGTTCGGGCTCGGCGGTCCCATCGGCAACGGGCGGCAATGGATGTCCTGGATCGAGCGCGACGATCTGATCCGGCTGATCGCCTATGTGATGGCGACGCCCGATCTCGCCGGTCCCGTCAACGCCACCGCGCCGATCCCCGTCACCAACGCAAAGTTCAGCGAGGAGCTAGGCCGCCGCCTGCATCGGCCTGCGGTGTTCCGGATTCCCGGCGGCCTGCTGCGCCGGATCGGCGGCGGTTTCGCCGACGAGCTCCTGCTCGGCGGTCAGCGCGTGCTGCCCAACAAGGCGCTGAGCCGCGGTTTTGTGTTCCGGCACGAGACGCTGCGCAGCGCGTTCGAAGCGATCTTGTAAGGCCGTGCGATGTCAAACCGCTGCCGCACTCCGAAACGTCGCTGCCACCGCGCGCAGCGCCGCCAGCTTGGCGGGATCGCTGACCTTCGAATGGAGCATCACCTTCGAGCTGCCGAGTTTCGGCAACTTGTGGGTCGGCCCGATGTCGACCAGCCCGGGGGGCGCGATCCGTCGCGCCAGCGGCGCGATTGCAAGTCCGGCGAGCGCGGCTGCAACCACGGCGGTGACGCCGCCGCCGACGAAGCGCTCACGCCATTTCAGGCCGGCTTTGTCGAGCGCGCGCACGGCGATGGCGCGGACCCCACAGGGCGGGGCGAGCGTCGCGAGCGGCAAAGGCTGCCCCTTTGGCACCGTGAAGCGTCGTGACGCGAACCAGCCGAACTCGTCCTCGGCCAGCTTCTCGCCGCCGCGCCGGCTGCCTTCCTGGCGCACGATCACCGCATCCAGTTGGCCCGAATCATAGGCCTCCTGCATCTCGCGCGAGAAGCCGATGGTGACGGCGAGGGTGAGGTTCGAGGACATCGCATGCAGGCGTTCGAGCAGCGGTACCAACTCCGGGCCCGCGGCATGGTCGGAGATGCCGAGCGAGAGCGACTGCGCGACTGACGCCTCGCCCGACAGCGCGCGGTCATGTGCCGCGATCAGCGCGCGGGCGCGATCGAGGAATGTCGCGCCGTCTGCCGTGAGCCGGACCGCGCGCGGCGAGCGCTCGACGAGGCGCTTGCCGAGCAGGGTTTCCAGCCGTTGCAGCTTCAGACTGACCGCCGCCTGGGTCGTGCCAAGCGCTTCGGCGGTCCGCGTAAAGCTCTGGAGGTCGGCGACCAGCAGGAAGGCCTGGACGGTGGCAATGTCGAGCGTTGCTGTCATTATGATATCTTATCACTGGTATCAACAGAGATAAGATACCAAAATGTCGAGGGCGGGTCTAGCTTCTCCCCAACGCCGCGCAACACCTGCGCGACATCCGAGGAGAACGACCATGCCGCTGATCACCGTGTCCTACACCACCTCCCGCCAGTCGCCCTCGCTGAAGGCCGACATCGCGAGCGCCGTGTCCGAGCTCACCGCAAAAATCCTGCACAAGGATCCTGAGGTCACCGCTATCATCGTGAAGTCGGTGGAGGCGGCCGACTGGTTCGCCGGCGGCAAGTCGCTCGCAGAGCAAAAGCTCGCGAGCTACTGGATCGACATCCATGTCAGCGAAGGCACCAACACCAAGGACGAGAAGGCCGCCTATCTCGCCGCGATGTTCAAGCGCATGGCCGGGATCCTGGGCCCGCTGCATCACGAGACCTATCTGCACGTCGACGAGGTCAAGGGCGATGCCTACGGCTTTGGCGGCCTGACCCAGGAGCGGCGCTACATCGCCGGCAAGCTCGAGGTTTCGCCCGAGAAGGCGTGAGGAGGGAGGCCGCGGGTGAATAACCGCACCCGCGGCCTGAACCGGTTGGGCCTCCTGATCGTCAGCTCGCTATTCGAAACTGAACTTCGTCCTTGTTCAGGAAACAAGTCTTGTCGAACAGCTTCAGGTCGAGCGGGTTCGGCAGCCTGACATCGTCCAGGTCAGGGCAAGGCTTGAGCGAGGGATCATAGGAACGGTCGATCTGCGAGATGAAGACGACGATCAATCCCTTGTCGCGCGCGAATGATTTCAACGCGCGCACCTGAACGGTGAGGTCGGGATTTTCCCGCCGCTGGTCGAGCAGTTGCAGATAGTCGATCACCACGACCGTGCCGCGCGGTGCTGCGGCCATCTGCTTGACGACGTAGTCGGCACTGATGGCGTCGGAGCAATCGACCTCGAACAGTTTTTCGAATTGCGCCAGGTCCACGCCGATCGCCCGAAAGCGATCGAAGACGTCTTTCTCGGTGTATTCCAGCGAGAAGAACGCGGCGCGATGGCCTGACCGCATCGCCTCCACGGCAAGCTCGAGGCTCATCAGGGTCTTGCCCTGGCCGGGACGCGCGCCCACCAACACCAGGTCCCCCGGTTGGAATTGCGGGAAGAGCCTGTTGGTCGGCGTCGCTGCGGTAGCTTTCGCCGCGAGCATGCTCCATGCGGAAAAACCTTCCGTCGCGGCGATGCGGTCGAGCGCATCGTGCAGCGGGATGCCTTCCTGGCGGGACAGACGCCTCGCTCGTCGCTTCAGATGATAGATGGGTGCAGACAGTCTCATCGCAAAAACCTCCCATTGCGAGCTGAAACGCAATCCCTCCTTATGCCTGGCGCTCGAACAGTCGGTCCGATGGTCAATTCGCCCGGCATGACATCTACTTTCCCGGCGGAGGGGGGAGGCGTGGGCGACACCGAGATCAAGCGTAGCTGATTCCGGGTTTGCGGAGAATGAGGGAGACCGGAAGTTAGGCCGCTGCTTCCGGCATCAGCGCCCGGGTGGGCCCGAACAGCTCCTCGAACGCCTGCCGGAGCGCGACGTCGACATCGGCCATCGTCACGAGCTGGCCGAGGTCGACCAGCGAGGTGACGCCGTAGCGGGGATCGGCGACGCCGCAGGGCACGATGCCGGCGAAATGCGACAGCTCCGGCTCGACATTGATGGCGATGCCGTGGAACGAGACCCAGCGCTTCAGCCGGACGCCGATCGCCGCGATCTTGTCCTCGTGCTCGGGTCCCTTGTCGGGCCGCTTGACCCAGACGCCGACCCGGTCCTCGCGCCGCTCGCCACGGATGTTGAAGGCGGCGAGTGTCCGCAGGATCAACTCTTCCAGGCTCGCGACATAGGCCCGGACATCCGGCCGGCGGCGCCTCAGGTCGAGCATGACATAGGCCACGCGCTGACCGGGCCCGTGGTAGGTGAGCTGCCCGCCGCGCCCGGTGGCAAAGATCGGGAATCGGGCATCGAGCAGGTCGGTGGCCTTGCCGGAGGTGCCGGACGTGTAGAGCGGGGGGTGCTCCAGCAGCCAGACCCGCTCCGGAGCTTCATCCGCCGCAATCGCCGCGACGCGCGCCTCCATTTCGGCCACGGCCTCCGGATAGGGCACGGGCGCGTCCGAAATCCGCCACTCCACGGGCTCGCCGGAGGAGGCGGAAAACGACGTTAAATCGAGCTCTTGGCGGGGGTTTTGGGGTGAATTAACCATTGGCTAACCATAACCGGGTGATGATCCGAGGCGCAAATACCAAGTCCCTAGTCCTAGTCCCAAGTTGCGGTGGTGCTGAAGTGCCGACTCTCGACAAAGTCACCGTGGATCTCATGGTCGTCCTCGGGACGACAACCATGCCGATCCATCAGGTATTACGTCTTTCCCGCGGCGCCATCATCGAGCTGGACGCAACCGAGGCCGACGAGGTCAAGGTTTTGGCCAATAATCTGCCGGTCGCCTCCGGCGTTGTGCTGGTCGACCGCAACCGGATCGCGGTCGAGGTCAAGCAGATGCTGCCACGTATCCCGGGCACGCGGTAGCGGCCAGGGCACGCGTAGCGGCCTGGGCAGGCGGAAAAAGGCTGATCCCGGCGCAAGGAGCCGGAACTTTCCCGCCAAGCTTGTGGAATTCAGGGCCTTTGGAGGCTTGTACCCCTCTGATGGATTTGTTAGATCGGCGCCGTTGATCCGGTTGGCCTTCAAAGCCTCAAGCCGGCATCCCCAAAAGCGCTCGTGGCGGAATTGGTAGACGCGCTGCCTTGAGGTGGCAGTGAGTAAAATCGTGGGGGTTCGAGTCCCTCCGAGCGCACCAAGCAAACAGACACGCGAAAGATTGTTTCGCGATTTTCGGTGCCCGCCGTGTTCGCGCTGCGGACCCTGGAACGAGGCCTCCCCAAATCTTCGATGTTCGATCTCGCGGCCGAGAGTCGGCGCGATCGTCGTCCGCGCCTCGCAATCACTTCGGCAAGGTCAGCAGGAGCCACGCGCCCGCGGCCACACAGGCAATGCCGGCAGCGCGCGCGATCCAGCGTCCCACCGGCGTGACTTTCTCCAAAAGTACAAGCAACGACAGAAGCGCAATCCAGAGCACGTTCATCACGCCGCCCACGAACAACAGCGCCATCAAGACCCAGCAGCAGCCGACACAATAGCCTCCATGCCGAAAACCCAGCAGCAAGCAGCCTCGCAGGTCGCTGCGAAAGCCGCCGTGGCGCATCAGGAACAGAAACGGCGACTGGCATTGGGCGAGACAGATGTCTTTGAACCGTGTCCATTGATAGACGCCCGCCGCGATCAGCACGATGCCGCCGAGCAAGTTGCTCGCGATCGCCATCCGGGAATCCAGCAGGGTGGCCCGCTCGATCGCCCATTGGAGCAGGGTGGCTGCCAGCGAAAAGCCGCACCAGGCCAGGAGATAGCCGGCGGCAAACCAGCCGGTCGCGGCGAATGGCTTGCCTTGCGCTTTGCCTTGTCGACCTACGCGGGCGTACATCAGGATCATGGGCGCGGCCGAGGGAGCCATCATTCCGACCATCATCACCGCCCACATCAGGAACACATAGGCGAACTCGATCGTTCGCCACGGCTCGTCGGCTGGCAGCATGATTCCGATCCCCGCCGGGATCATGCGGAATTCAGCCATGTCCATGCCGCCCATGTCCATGTCGTTGGCGAGCCAGAGCACATAGCTCCATGCCAACACGACAATGAGGACGATCGCGCCGCCGACGATCCAGCGATCGCGCCGCAGCACGGCTTCCAGGGGGCTGTCCGTCATTTGCGATCGATGTTGTGCGATCGATGTTGCCGGCCGCTGATGCGGGCGGCTTATCGGGAGTTTACGTCACGCCTGGTTTGACCAGCGGATCGGCGCATAGAGGCCGTTCCTGCCGGAATTGTCCCAGCGCATGCCATGATCGCTGAAGGTATTGCCGGCGGCGCCGACGGCCATCACCATGGCGTCGGGGCTGACCGGATGGCCGATGTTCGTCCACATCTCGCCGCTCGGATGCATGGTCGGTAGCGGATCGACGGACATGTGCAGGATGCCGGGGATTTCCGCGGACCGCGTCTTGCCGTCGATCCGGAACGTGATCGGGACCTTGCGCACCCCCAGGTTCTTGCTGATCAGCGGCGCGAACGCGGCCATGGGACCGCCGGCACCGCCGGTGAAGATTGCAGCCAGGGCCTCGGTCTGGTCATCGTTGGCGCGCTGATCGATATAGGCGGCCACCGACCAGTCTCCGTCTGCCATGACCCCAGGTGCGTGGAGGATGACGAGCACATTCAGCTCATCAAGCGCGATATCGCCATAACGGCCGGTCTCGATGTGGAAGATCAGCGGTACGTTGCAGAAGCCCTCGGTCGGTCGCGCGGTCAACGGAGGCGCCGCCGACACCAGGCAGGGACACACGATGCTGCAACTGCAATTCTCGAAATAGTCACCGGAAAGGTGCCATGGGACATCCGCCATTGCTGTCTCCCGCTTGGCCGAACCCGATAGATGCTTTCGAATGAGCTACGTAGAGTTGAAAATTACGCTTGGTTCGGAAGCGGCGCAAGCCGATTCCACGACGCCGGGCTTCTCCCGATTGGTCTGCGCCGACAAGCACTTCCTCCGGCGCGGATGACCGGGGAACGATGGGCGTCGGAATCGCATTTGCAGTCGGTGAGCTCGCTGCGGAAATGCCGGCTCCCGGCGCGCGGCCATGTTCCTGATGGTGAAGGACGATGAGAGACAGCGCGTCGGAAGTGACCGACATCAGAGACGCCGTTCACTTGTGCATCGACATGCAGAACATCTTCGCTCCGGGCGGTCTCTGGGAGACGCCCTGGATGGCGAGGGTTCTGCCGACGATCGCCTCGATCGTTTCGCGCCATCAGGCCAGAACGATCTTCACGCGATTCATTACGCCCGAAGATCCGGAAGATCGTCCGGGGCAATGGCAAAGCTATTTTCGTCGCTGGCGACAGGCGACCCGCAAACAGCTTCCGCCGTCGGGTCTCGAACTCGTGCCGGCCCTGAGCCGCTTCGTTCCGCCGGCGGCCGTCATCGACAAGCCGGCCTATTCGGCGTTCAGCAATCCCGGCCTCGCCGGCCTGCTGATCGACAAGAACGTCGGCACGGTCGTGATCACGGGCGCAGAGACCGACGTTTGCGTGCTCTCGACGGTCTTGAGCGCCGTCGATCTCGGCTTCAGGGTCGTCATCGTCGAGGATGCGCTGTGCAGCTCGTCCGACGTCGGCCATGATGCGCTCATGACGATGTACCGCACCCGCTTTCACGGCCAGGTCGACCTGATGACCGCCGAGGAATTGGCGGAGTTCTGGCGGGAGTAGGGGACGATCCACTCAATTGACATTGTCGCCGAGCATGTTGTGGAAGGCGGTGGCGACGGCGGCAATGCCGCTGGCGCCGTACATCAGCGCGATCTCGCCCTGCTGCTCGTGGCGGATGGCGTGGGCCATCACACGCAGGCGCAGATCGCCGCCGCTATGCCACATCTGGTCGGCCATCCTGAGGGCGCCGGCATGATGCTTGCTCATCGTTTCGACGAACAGCATGTCGAATTGATCCGCCGGCGCGGCCTTGACCTGCCGCATCTCGGCCTGTGTCAGGAAGCCCGGCATGGCGGCACGTTCTTCCGTGCTGCAATCGGGCATCTCGGTGTCGAACCAGCTCAGCCACCACGTCTCGAAAATCCGGTTCTCGCCGGTCTGGCTTGCGACCATCAGCATCGCCAGCTTTCGCAGGTGCGGGTCCTGCGCGCGCTCCGCGGCGATCCGCGCCAGCGCGATGCCCTGTGCGTGATGCGCGGTCATGTGACGAATGTAAGTCTGGTCCGCGTCCCTGTCGCGGCCCATCCAAGGCGGCTCGAAACCATGGCTGCCGAACAACGCGGTCGCGCCGAGCAGCGCGATCACGGCCAGCGCGCCGGTGATCCAGGCATTGGTGAAGCGAACATCGCGCGCGGGTGCCGCGCCTCGCCTCCAGCGCAGCCGGGCGAACAGGGGGTACATCACGGCCGACGAGCTATGGACGAGCAGGCCGATCCAGTAGGGCTGCTGCAGCGTGAACAGTGGCTGCCAGAACGGAAACAGCGGCACCAGCACGAACCATTCCATGCTTGACGAGAACACGGCCCAGGGCAGTGCGAGCAGCAGGATCGTGAGCGGCCGCAGGTTGGCGGTCCAGCGCCCGAGCACGCCGAAGAACACCAGCGCCCAGGAGAAGTCGGCCCATTGATGGAAGGCGATCCCGGCAAGGATCGCGCTCCACGACGGCTCTGCGCTGATTGCCCAGTCGCGCGCGGGGATGGCGGCGACCGTCATCCAGTCGACGGCGGCATCGCGTCCGATGCGCGCGGCGAAGAGCTGGCTGACGATGGTCGAGAAGGTGCTGCTGATCAGGCCGAGTTCGGCAGCGGCGATCCAGCGCGAGCGCCGCCGTGAAGCGCCTTCATCACCGGAGCGAATTGAATTGGAAATGGTTGACGGCGCGGCGGCGTTCACGTCAGCTGATTGAGTTTCTTCAACGGATTGAGCTCGCTCGGCTTGCTCTGTTCGTCCCGGCCGCGCTCCGCTTGCTCCTTGCCTTCCTCATGGAGAGCCTGATCGCCGACGATCTCGCCGACGGCCTGTTTCGCCTTGCCAGCGATCCGCTGACCGAGGCCCTTGGTCTTGCTCATGGTCCGCCTCCAGGCTCACGCCGCTACCCCGGCGCTTGAAGGGGGATGAGCGCCAGGGCCGCGGTTTCGTCTATTCAGCCTCCGGCAGGGGGCGTCGGAAGCGTTGAATGAGACTCTCTGACGCGCGGATGGTTCCTCGGCCGTCATCGTGGCTCGAGTGCAATGATCACGCCTTCATTGCCGCGGAGCAGGATGGAGGCGTCCGGCAACGGCTCGGACGGCCGGTCGAGGTGCGTGGACATCAGCAGGCGGCCGCGACCTTGCCAGTGCCATTTCCGCGGCTCGCCGGCGATGTTGAGCGCGACCAGAATGTCGCTGCCGTCACCCGTCCGCCTGTAGGCAAGAACGTCGTTCCGCGCGCGTAGCGGCGCGTAACCGCCGTGGCGCAGGCACGCCTGCTCGCGCCGCAGCGTCATCAGCGCGCGAAACAGCGCCAGGATCGAACTTGGGTCGCGCTGCTGCGCGGCCACGTTGGCCGCGCCGTCGGGCGGCTCCAGCGGCAGCCATGGATCGCCGGTGGTAAAGCCGCCGTTGCTGCTGTCATCCCATCGCATCGGCGCGCGTTCGGGATCGCGGCAAAGGCCGTATCCCGGCACGAGCTTCTCGAAGGGATCGCGGACGCGGTCGGGCGGAGTGGGAACGCGCTTGCGGCCGATCTCGTCGCCCATGAAGAAGAACGGCGTTCCCCGCAGCGTCATCAGCAGCATCGCCAGCACGCGCATCTGCGGCTCGCCGATCTTGCTCGCGATCCGCTGCTTGTCGTGACCACCGATCACCCAGACCGGCCAAGCATGATCCGGGATGGCGTTGTAATACGCGTCGATCGTTGCTTGCAGGGACAGCGCGTCCCATTGCGAGTCCAGCAGCGCGAAATTGAGCGGCAGATGCAGGCGCGGTCGATCGTTGCCGTAGAAGTGACCGATGCGGTCGGTCTTGCCCTGGACTTCGCCGCACAACATCCGCCCTGGATGGCCATCGATCACCTCGCGGATGAACTCGATGCAATTCATCGTCTCCGGCCGATCGTCGGTAAAGACGGGCGTCTGGCGCTGCGGCGGCGGCTTGCCTTTCGCTTGCGGGTTATGCGGATTGTCGCGCAGCAGCGCGTCCTTGATCAGGACGGCGCTGGCATCGACGCGAAAGCCGTCGACGCCGCGATCGAGCCAGAAGCGCATGACATCGGCGATCGCGGCGCGCAGCTGCGGGTTGCGCCAGTTCAGATCGGGCTGCTCGACCAGGAAGGAATGGTAGTAGTATTGCCGTCGCGCCTCGCACCATTCCCAGCCGCTACCGCCGAAGCGGCTCAGCCAATTGTTGGGCGGGCCGCCATTCTCGGCCGCGTCGGCCCAGATGTACCAATCGGCCTTCGCGCTGTTCCGCGAGCTGCTGCTCTCGACGAACCATGCGTGATCGTTCGCAGTATGGTTGGGCACGAGATCGAGGATCACGCGGATCCCCGCCGCGTGCAGGGCCTTGAGCAGGCGGTCGAACGCGTCGAGACTGCCGAACGCAGGGTCAATGGAGCAGTAGTCGGAGATGTCATAGCCGAGGTCGCGGAACGGACTCTTATAGATCGGCGTCAGCCACACCGCGTCGACGCCGAGCCATTTCAGATAGTCGATGCGCGATATCAGGCCGGCGAGATCACCCTTGCCGTCGCCGTCCGAGTCCTGGAACGAGATCAGTGCGATTTCGTAGATGACGGCGGATTCCCACCACGCACCTTCGTTACGGGACGCCTCGTTCATTGTCTTGTATCACCTCGTCTTGCATTACCTCGTCTTGCTTCCTCAGGTGCGCCCCGCCGTGGCGTGCGCTGCGATCTGCTTGGCCGCGATTCGGGCGCTCTCGATGCCCTTGGGAAAGCCGCTGCGGTTCGGATACAGCTTGCGCCGTGCGTCGCGCGGCGGCCGCCGCGGCTTGGTGTCCTGCGCGGCGCGGTAGTCGAGCATTGCAATTCCGCCGACCATCAGCAGCGCCAGCGCAATATTGCCCTTTTTGGGATTGTCCGCGGTCAACCCCGAAAGCAGCGCGGCGGCATCGAGGCCGTCGCCGCCGACGCGAGCCCACAGGCCGGCGTTCTTCTCGACCGAGAGCGTCGTGATCCCGGCCAGGATCTCGCGCACGCCGAAGGCACGGACCAGCGTCTCATGGCCTTCCATGCCCAGCGTTTCCGTGACGCGTCGCGGCGCGAAGAATTCCACGACGCCGAGACCGATGCTGAACCAGCCGAGCGCACGCGCGAGCTGGTCTTCCGGCCTCTTGAGGGTGGGCCCGCCCGCGACGATCTTGGGGTCGCCCTTGGTGCGAACGATGTTGGAGAAATGAAACATGGTTTTTGCTCCTCAGGGCTTCAACACGACCTTGACGCAGGAGTCGCGCTTGTCGCGAAACACCTGATACATCTCGGGGCCTTGGCTAAGCGGGACGGTGTGGGTGATGACGAAGGACGGATCGATCTGGCCTTCCTCGATGCGGCGGAGCAGGTCGTCGGTCCAGCGGTTGACGTGGGTCTGGCCGGTGCGCATCTGCAGGCCCTTGTTCATGAAGGCGCCCATCGGAAGCATGTCGGAGAATCCGCTGTACACGCCCGGCACCGAGATGATGCCGCCAGGGCGGCAGACATAGATCATCTCGCGCAGCACGTGCGGTCGGTCGCTCTCCACCATCACCATCTGCTTGGCGCGGTCGAGCAGCGTGTCGGGCAGGGAGGCCATCACATGCGACTCCATCCCGACGCAATCGATACATTTTTCGGGGCCTCTGCCGTCGGTGAGCTCCTCGAGCCGCTCCAGGACGCTTTCGGTTTCGAAGTTGATGGTGGTGGCGCCGCCGGCTTCGGCCATGCTGAGCCGCTCGGGCAGGCAGTCGATCGCGATCACCTGGTTTGCGCCGAGCAAAATGGCACTGCGGATCGCCATCTGTCCCACGGGCCCGCAGCCCCAGATCGCGACCGTGTCGGTCGGCTCGATGTCGCATTGCGCGGCGGCCTGCCAGCCGGTCGGGAAGATGTCGCTGAGAAACAGCAATTGCTCGTCGGGTATGCCGTCGGGCACCTTGATATGGGTGGCGTCGGCGAACGGCACGCGTAGATATTCGGCCTGGCCGCCGGGATATCCGCCGGTCAGATGCGTGTAGCCGAACAGGCCGGCTGTCGTGTGTCCGAACGCCTTGTCTGCCAAATGGCGCTTGCGATTGGTGGTTTCGCAGACCGAGAAATTGCCGCGTTTGCACTGATCGCATTCGCCGCAAATGATCGTGAAGGGCACGACGATGCGGTCGCCCTTCTTCAGCTTGCCGTCGACGCCGGAGCCGACCTCGACCACTTCACCCATGGTCTCGTGGCCCATGATGTCGCCGGGCAGCATGCCCGGAATGTAGTTGTGAAAGAGGTGCAGGTCCGAGCCGCAGATGGCGCAACTCGTGACTTTAATGATGGCGTCGCGCGGGTCCTGAATCTCAGGATCGGTGACGGTGTCGCAGCGTATGTCTTCCTTGCCGTGCCAAACTAGCGCCTTCATCTCAGTTCTCCCGCGAGCTACGAGGCATCCAAGTCGAACAACGAACGATGGTTGCTATCGCGCGGTGCAAAATCTTCGCACCGCACCGGCGTGCGGCCCGATAGGAACGAGCGGCCACCGCGGCGATTGGAGCGTCATCAATCCCATCTCAAGGACAAGCGAAGGATACGCTCATGGCCGCCAATCAACTCGCCGTCGTCACCGGCGCCTCCACCGGCATCGGCCTGGAACTCGCCCGATGCTGTGCCCAAGGGGGCTTCAACCTTGTCATCGCGGCGGACGAGCCCGAGATCGAGAGGGTTGCCGTCGATCTCCGCAGGCTCGGTGCCAGCGTCGAGGCGGTCGAAGCCGATCTCGCCACCACGCAAGGCGTCGACAAGCTCTGCGCCGCCGTCGGCGACCGGCCGATCGACGCGCTGCTGGCCAATGCCGGGGTCGGCCTCGGCAAGGCCTTCCTCGATCAGGATTTTGCCAGGATCAAGCACCTCGTCGACACCAACATCATCGGTACGCTGTATCTGATCCATCGCGCCGGCAACGAGATGCTTCGCCGCAATTCGGGCCGTATCCTCATCACGGGCTCGATCGCCGGATTCACGCCGGGGAGTTTTCAGGCGGTCTACAACGCCAGCAAGGCGTTTCTCGATTCATTCTCGTTCGCGCTCCGCGAGGAGCTGCGCGACAGCGGCGTCACCGTCACCTGCCTGATGCCGGGCGCCACCGAAACCGAGTTCTTCCGCCGCGCCGACATGATGGACACCAAGGTCGGCACCGAGCCGAAGGACAGTGCCTACGACGTCGCGAAGGCCGGCTTCGACGCCATGTTGCGCGGCGAGTCCGACATCGTAACCGGAATGAAGAACAAGCTTCAGACCACCATCGCCAACGTCACGCCGAACGAGATGCTGGCCAAGCAGCATCGCAAGATGGCGGAGCCGGGCACGGCGAAGTCGTAGGACAATGCCCTCGCAATCTCTGCTGGGCGGTGCGGCCGATCCCGCGGACCTACAAAGGAGCACGCCGATTCACATAGCCTAATGCGCAAAGCTCCCCGAGCCCTCAGACTGGTTCGGCTGGAGAAAGGGGGCTTGTGATGCCGATGGATCGCGTCGAACAGGCCTTTGTCGCAACGGCGATCACGGGCTTTCTCATCATGATGGCGGCGATCGTCTGGATGATGATGGGCTGATGGCGGGGAGGGCTGCTTATGCGCATCGCGTTGCCCTATGCTGCGGTGCTCCTGTGCCTGGCGGTGACCGCCTGGCTCGCTTTCGCGCATTTGCTCTGATCGCCGTTCGGCTCAACCGTGCGGATCGGCGATCAGCGCGGCCAGCGTGTGGGCCATCGCCGGCAGATCGATCGGTTTCTCCAGGATCAGCACGTCGTGGAATTCCGGACTGATCGTGACCTTGTCGTATCCGGTCGTGAAGAGGAAGGGTATGTTCCGTGCCTTCAGTTCGCGTGCGACAGGAAAGATCATCTCGCTGCGGATGTTCACGTCGAGGACGGCGGCATCCAGGACTCCGCCGTCGTGCAGGATCCTGAGTGCGTCGTCGAGATCACCGACTGGCCCCGCGACCTCTGCACCGAGCGCCTGACATGCCTTGCCAATGTCATCGGCGAGAAAATATTCGTCCTCGACAATGAAGATGCGCCGCCCGCTGAGCGGCGACTGTGGACCTGACGATCCAGGCGAAATCGCCATGGTTCCTTCCATCCCTTACCTTCCGTAGGAACATAGGGCGGTCACCCGCCTTGGTATAACGATACAACCGAAAGTGGGTTCCATGAGCAACCGCGACATCATCGTCATAGGTGGCTCGGCCGGCGCGACCGCACCGCTGAAGCAGATCCTGGGCCGGCTGCCGCCCGATCTGCCCGCGGCGGTGTTCATCGTGCTGCACATCCCGGCGCAGGGCATCGGCATTCTCTCGACGGTCGCCAGCCACGCCGGGCCGCTCCCGGTCCGGCAGGCCGAAAACGGCATGAAGATCGAGCCGGGCCAAGTTTATCTGGCCGCGCCGGACCATCATCTGCTGGTGTCCGGGGATCACCTGTTCCTCGGGCGCGGTCCGCGCGAGAACATGGTCCGGCCGGCCATCGACGCCTTGTTCCGCTCGGCCGCCATCAATTACGGCCCGCGCGTCATCGGTGTGCTCCTCAGCGGCCTGTTGTCCGACGGTGCGGCCGGTCTCAATGCCATCAAGCGTTGCGGCGGGATTTCGGTGGTTCAGGACCCCTCGGACGCCATCGCCGATGAAATGCCAAGAAGCGCCCTGGAGGCGAGCATCATCGATCTTTGCGTCCCCGGCGTCGGAATGGGCGACGTTCTGTCCGATCTCGCCAGGGAAGTTGCGGGTGCCGCGCTGCCGATCCCGCCGGAGATCCGGCTCGAGGTCGAGATCGCGGCCGGCGAACGGATCGGCAGTGACAGTCTCGTCTCGATGGCCGATCCGGTTGCGCTGACCTGTCCCGCCTGCGGGGGCGTCCTGTCCGAGATGAAGGAATCGCACCCGATGCGCTTCCGGTGCCAGGTCGGCCACGCCTTTGCCGCCGACGTCCTCGCAAAAGAGCAGGAGGGGCAAGTGGATGAAGCCCTGCGGGTCGCACTGCGCATCATCGAGGAGCGGGCGGAGCTGGTGCAGCGCATGGCCGCCGACGGCCGGCGCAACGGCCGGCCTGCGGTGGCCGAGATGTACCAGGCGCGCGCTGCCGAATATCGCGAATATGCCGACATGATCCGGCGTGTCGTGCTAAAATCGCTCGATCCTCCGGTTCGCAAACGGGAGGCTTGAGGGTCGCCATGACCATTTCCCTCGCCGAATGGACCGAGCAGCTCGATACCGAGCGCCGCCATCTGATAAAGGCTGATCGGGATATCGAGGAGGGTTGCCAGCGCATCCGCGATCAGGAGGATCGGATCCGCGAACTCAGTGCCGGTGGCCACGACGCAGGCCAGGCGGAGCGGTTGGTCGAGGTGCTGAAGCAGACCCTGACGGAATGGCTCCGCCACCGCATCCTGATCGAGCAGCGGATTAGCTATCTCCGGCAGCAAGTCGGTCCGGAGTGATCCGGGGGTAGCCGCCGCCTGAGCTCCATCGCGAGCTCCTACATCTCTGGCCGGCAATTGACAACGATGTTCGCCGTATGGAACGCAGCGCGGCGTTTCCGCCTTCCATCTATTGGGATAACATCATTTCTGCTATTGCCGCGAGCGGGCGTCCCGCTTCACGCCGATGAATGAGAGCTACCGAGACCATGCATGAAATCGGCGACCAGTCGGTCGAAAGAGAGCGCCAGACCAGGTCTCCGCTGATCATCGGGGTGGGCGCCGCGCCGACAGCTCTGGATAGTGTCGAGCGGTTCTTTTCCAGGCTGACCATAAGCGCCGACCAAGCCGTCGTGCTCGCGTTCCAGCATCATGAGGCCCTCGACGAGCCGCGGCTGCGCGAGATCGTGCGAAATTCCCACGGTGGCAAGATTTCCGACGTCGGTAACGGCCAGACCATCGAGGGTGGCACGATTTATCTGTGCCCGCCGGCGATGATCACGACGATCCAGGACGGTCGCTTCGCGGTCCGCGAGGCCGAGCAGGCGCCCGGAGAACGGGCTACGATCGACAGCTTCCTGGTGTCGCTGGCGGAAGAACGCGCCGAGCAATCGATCGGCGTGATCCTGTCCGGCATCGGCGGCGATGGCACGCTGGGTACCGCGACACTGAAGGATCACGGTGGCCTTGCCATCGCAGAAAAAGGCGCGAGCGACGAGGCGGATCATCTGAAGGACGCCGACACGCCGGCCGCGATCGCCGACTACGTGCTGACCGCGGAAGACATCGCCGAGCACATCCAGGTCTATGCCCGTCATCTGCGCCGGCTGGAGGAGAAGCAGGGGTTCGACGAGGTGCTGGCCGCTGCGGCGACCTCGCTGTCGCGCATCGCCGACATCCTGCGCAGCAGGACCGGCAATGATTTCCACGGCTACAAGCAGAACACCTTCCTGCGTCGCGTGCAGCGGCGGATGCAGGTGGTTCAGATCGCCGAGATTTCGGCTTATGTCGATTTCCTGCGCAACGACGAGGACGAGGCCCAGCACCTCTTCAACGACCTCTTGATCGGCGTCACCGAATTCTTCCGCGACAAGCGCGAATTCGACGTGCTGGAGAGCCACATCGTCCCGAGGCTCTTCGAAGGCAAGGATGCCGGCCAGCAGGTTCGGGTCTGGGTGCTCGGCTGCGCCACCGGAGAGGAGGCCTATTCGATCGGTATCCTCCTGCGCGAGCACATGGCCAAAATGGACTCCGCGCCGCAGGTTCAGATCTTCGCGACCGACATCGACGGACGGGCGCTGGCGACCGCGCGCGTCGGCCGCTACCGCACCAAGATCGAGGCGGACATGACCAGCGAGCGCCTGGCGCGCTGGTTCGTGCGCGAGGGTGATACCTATTGCGTGGTCAAGGAGCTGCGCGAGATGTGCATCTTCTCGCAGCACAATGTCATCAAGGACGCACCGTTCTCGAAGCTCGATCTCGTCTCCTGCCGCAACCTGCTGATCTACCTGAATGCCGAATTGCAGAACCGGGTGATTCCGCTATTCCACTTCGCGCTTCTGCCGGATCGGTTCCTGTTCCTCGGCAATTCCGAGAACGTGACGCGGCATCCAAAACTGTTTGTGCCGATCGACCGCCGCGCCCGTATCTTCAAGAAGCTCGAGACCGGAACGCGGCTGCCGCCGGAATTTCCGATCACGACCTCCGCAGGGAGGGCAAACCTCGAGGTGGCGCCGGCGCGCTCCTTCCGCCCCGACATCGGGCTGGAGCGCCGCGCGCAACGGATCGCGGAGCGCTATGCGCCCGCCTATGTCATCGCCGACAGCAACTTTCAGGTCCTGCACTTCTCCGGGCGCACCGGCCGCTACATCGAGCCGACGGCGGGCGCCGCCACCCTCGATCTGCTCCAACTCGTCCACCGCGATCTCCGCCTCGACCTGCGCGCGGTGCTCAGCCGCGCGTCAGAGACCAACGAGCCGGCCCATGCCGAGCAGGTGCAGCTCGGAGCCAACGGCCAGCACATTCCCGTCGACATCACGGTGGAGCCGATCCAGGAGGGCGGCAGCGGCGATCGCAATTTTGTCGTCCTGTTCAAGGACGGTCCGGTGCGCGCCATCGATGCCGACGCAGGCAAGCCCAATGCGTTGGTGCAGACCGAGCATGTCGAGCGTATCGAAGGCGAGTTGCGGGCGACGCGGGAGCGCCTTCAGGCAACCATCGAAGAGCTCGAAAGCACCAACGAGGAGCTGAAATCCTCCAACGAGGAATATCAGTCGCTCAATGAAGAGCTTCAGTCCGCGAACGAAGAGCTGGAAACCTCACGCGAGGAACTGCAATCGGTCAACGAGGAATTGACCACCGTAAACGGCGAGCTGGCCCACCGCGTCCAGGAATTGACGCGCGCCACCAGCGACCTCGAGAATTTCCTGGAGAGCACGCAGATCGCGACCGTGTTCCTCGACAACGATTTGCGCGTGATGAACTTCACGCCGGCGATTACGCAGGTCCTGCATCTCGTCGAAACCGACAGAGGCCGCCCCATCGCGCACATCAAGGCGCGCATCCCGATCGAGGACCTCTATGACGACATTCGCGGCGTGCTGCGGACGCTCGTTATCGCCGAGCGCGAGCTGAGGGCGCCGGACAGCGGCACGCGCTACATTGTGCGCATCCTGCCCTATCGCAGCATCGACAACTTCATCGCCGGCGTCGTGATCACGTTCGTCGACGTCACCGCCATTACCCGCGCCGAGGAGCGGCAGCGCCTGCTGCTGGCCGAACTCCAGCATCGGGTTCGTAACACGCTCGGTGTGGTGCGCTCGATCGCCCGTCGCACGGCCGATACGAGCTCGACGGTGGAGGAGTTTGCCTCCCATCTCGACGGCCGGCTCAACGCTTTCGCCCGTACCCAGGCGCTGGTGACCCGCGATCCCGAAGGCGGCGTGGATCTCGAATATCTCGCCGTCGAGGAGCTGCTGGCCTATAATGCCAGGGAAGGCGAGCAGGTACGTGTCAGCGGCCCCACGGTGCGTTTCCATTCGAAGGCCGCGGAAACCTTTGCGCTTGCCATTCACGAGCTCGCAACCAACGCGCTCAAATACGGCGCCCTGAGCCGGCCGACCGGTCGCATCGAGATTTCCTGGCGCATCGAGCAGGGCACGGACCCGGCGGAGCTGGTGTTCGAGTGGCGGGAGCGCGGCGGGCCGCCGGTTGCGCCGCCGCCGCATAAAGGATTTGGGACCGAGCTCCTGGAGCGCACACTCGCGTTCGAGTTCAAGGGGCAGACCACGATGGCGTTCAATCCCAAGGGATTGGAATGCACGATCACCATTCCTCTCAGCAAGCGGGCGTTTCATACACCGGCGGTGGCCAACTGATGCCCTTGTCAACGCTAGATCGCAGCCAGGTGGACCCGGTCATTCGCCGGCTGAACGTGCTGAGGCCGTTGTCGACGGAGGCCCGCACCTCGCTCGAATACGCAATGCTCGAGGGACTCCAGCGCGCAGGGTCGGGCGAGGATCTGATCACGGAGGGCGATCCGGTCGACAGCGTCCGCCTGGTCTTGTCGGGCTGGCTCTGCCGCTACAAGACGCTCGAGGACGGCCGACGCCAGATCGTCAATTTCCTTTTTCCCGGCGAGAGTTGCGACGCGCACGCGTTCCTGCTGCCGGTGATGGATCATTCCATCGCGGCGATGACGCCGGTCGTCTACACCGAAATCAAGCGCGCGCGGTTCGAGAGTCTGGTGGCTGCCGACCACTCGCTGGCGGAAGCTTTCTTGTGCGAGACGCTCGTCAACAACGCGATCCAGCGCGAATGGGCCATCAATCTCGGCCGCCGCGTCGCCTTTGAACGCGTGGCCCATCTGTTCTGCGAGATCATCGAGCGGTTGCGCCCCGTCGGCATGGTCGAGGGCAATTCCTGCGTGATGCCGGTGACGCAAATGGATCTTGCGGACGCCACCGGCCTGTCGGTGGTCCATCTCAACCGCACCGTTCAGGAGTTGCGCGCCTCCGGCCTGATCGTGCTGCGCGATCGCACGTTGACCATCACCGATCTCGATGCGCTCAAGGATGCGGCGCTGTTCTCGCCGAGCTATCTGCAACTCTATCGACGGAGCTAAGCGTTTGCTCGGCGTGGGGAACGTCGTACTTGATCCAGGTTAGCGTTCGCGAATGTTTTTTGAGCGGATGGCTGGTTTTGAGTAATCGACGTAACTTACGTAAAGGCAGTTTCGTCCCGAATCTTCTATCATCGCTCCATGAACGACGTCCTGCTTGCCCGCGCTGAGCGCGCGATCGAAGCAAGCCGCGCCCTCCGGGCGCAGCGCAGAGCGGTCGCGGATCAGCTTGATGACGCCACGCGCGAGGTGCGCCGTGTGGTGATGGAAAGCGCGATGCTGCGCACGGAGCTCAAGGCCCTTCGCGACGACCGGGAAGAGCAGGGTCTCAGACACCGCGTGCCGCCGGACTAGAGCCGACGACACCAACGTGCAGCATGCGCCGGGATGGGCGTCCCACTTAACGCCGCTTCGCTGCTTTGGATCGCCTGTTGTAAGGCGAGCGGTTGACGGGCTTCAGCGAAATGCCTTCGCGCTGCGCCTTGCTGCGAATGGCCGCGACCGGGCGCTGCAGCTTGATGCTCATGACGCCCGTGGGCGTGTTTCCTTTCGCGAGCTGCTTCAGCTTGCTCACGTCAGCCGGTGTCCACCGTTCGCGCGCCCGGCGCTTGTACGCGGGATTAGCCTTGCGCGGGCCTTTGCGGCCGATCGATGAACCCGGCCGTTTCCATGCTGCTTTCGCCATGATGATCCTCCTTCAAGTCCTTCATCAATCAGCGAATCAGCATTTCGGTTCCGGCGCAGACGAGATGGCGCCACCGCGCGAAGGGAATGCGCGCACCGGTCGCTGCTACGCCGTTTCGTTTCGCACCAGCAAAATCACGCACCGTTAACTTATTGAAATGCCGGAACCTGCGGTTGCGGCCGAAGCTGCCAACACTGCCGGGCTGGGCCGCCCCAACCGGCACGAAACTCTGGCCCCGGCGCCGACCTCCCGCCGGGGCCAATTCCTCCCATCCCAATTCCTTCCATCTGAAGGGCTTTGTGAAAGTACAATGACCGCGAAACGCAACCGCAGGAAACAGACCCAATCGCTCCAGGAGCGGTTGGCGGCATTCGCCCAAACCGCTCGCGAGCGTGCGCGCAGCCTGCCGCCCGGCAAGGAGCGCGACATGCTGCTTCAGCGCGCCATGCAGAACGAGGTGACCTCGAACCTGACGGACTGGCTGAGCGAACCTGTCTACCCGAGACGGGGAGGGTGACGATGCGGAGCATCAAGCACTACCGCGCGTTCCAGATCGATCCGGACGGGCATGTGTTTGGATGCATCAACCTGGTCTGCGACGATGATGAGCAGGCCAAGCGCGAGGCCGCATCGCTCGTGCTGGTGCACCGCATCGAACTGTGGCGGCTCGACCAGCGCATCGCGCAATTCGATGTGCCGCCGGAAGTTGTTCGCCAGTAGGACGACGAGAGGAGAGCGAGAAGGAACCGCGCGCGGCGCCCCGGGTTGGTCGGACTGTACCGACCTCGCGAGGAGCCAGCATGACGGAAGCCGACATTCGCAAGGGGATGCCGCCCGTCAAGCTCTCGCGCGAGGCATTCGAGCACCGCTACAGGAGCCGGTTCGTCGATCCCGCCTTTGCACCGCTCCAGCGCGAGCTCGACTCCATCGTCGGTGCGGCCTGGGACGCCTACAGCAATTCGCGCAAGGCCCCGCTGACGCGAAAGGCGGGCGCGGGATTCTCCGATCCCGACTACGACATCGCCATCGACTGGCTCGATGCGCGCGCGAAGATCCTGGCGGCGCAGCGGCGCCATGACGACGCGGACGAGACGCCGCGCATCCTCATCATCAACGGCTCGGCCCGCAGCGAGCACACCTGTCCCGGCGAGATGTCCAAGACCTGGCGCTTGGTCGAGCTCGCCGAGCCGGTGTTTGCCGAGCTTGGCTTTGCCGTCGACATCCTCGATCTGTCGCGCCTGGCTTCGGAGTTCGGCAAGACGATCCATCCCTGCAAATCCTGCGTCGGAACCGCGATGCCGCTCTGCCACTGGCCGTGCAGCTGCTATCCGAACTATTCGCTGGGGCAGACCGACGACTGGATGAACGATATTTATCCGCTGTGGGTCGCCGCGCACGGCATCCTGATCGTGACGCCGGTGAACTGGTATCACGTGCCCGCCGGACTGAAGGCGATGATGGATCGCATGGTCTGCGCCGACGGCGGCAATCCCGATCCGACCTCGACCCACGGCAAGAAGGCGGACGAAGCCAAGGCGCTGGAGTTGAAGGGCTGGTCTTATCCCCGCCATCTCGCCGGCCGTCATTTCGGCCTTGTCGTTCACGGCGATGCGGTCGGTGCCGAGGGCGTGCGCCGGGCCTTGTCGGATTGGTTGACGGATATGCAGTTGATCTCGGCGGGCCGCTTCGCCGAACTCGATGGCTATGTCGGCTACATGGCGCCATACGCCACCTCGCACCGCGACCTCGATGACGACAGGGCGTTCCAGACGGAGGTGCAGAACGTCGCACGCGCGCTCGGCAATGCGGTCCACCTGGCGCGGAGCGGACAGCTTCGCGCGCCCGGTGCGGGCCTGTCGGATCCAAACCCCAAATGACGGCGATTGATCAGCCGTATGATTGCCTGATCGTCGGCGGCGGCCCGGCCGGGCTGATGGCTGCGATCTACCTCGCGCGATTTCGGCGCCGCGTCTGTGTCGTGGACGCGGGCGCGAGCCGGGCGGCGCTGATCCCGCGCAGTCACAATGTGCCGGGGTTCGTCCACGGCCTGTCCGGTACCGACCTGCTGGCGCGCATGTCCGCGCAACTGGGCGAGCTCGCGGTCACGCGCGTTGATGCCGAGGTCACCGGCTTGCGACGACACGATCACGGTTTTCAGGCGAGCTGGAACGGCGGCGCGCATACGGCCTCTACCGTCATCCTTGCCAGCGGCATCGTCGACGCCCATCCGCCCTTCGACGAATGGCGCGCCGCGGTCGCGGACGGGCTGTTGCGCTACTGCCCCGTTTGCGACGCCTACGAGGCGATCGGCCGTCGCATCGGCATCGTCGGCCCGCTTCACCGTGCTGCCGGCAAGGCACTCTTCATGCGGGGCTACTCGCGCGACGTGACGTTGCTGGCGACGGGCGAGGATGACGGGAAGGCCGCGGCACCGGAGCTGAATGACGCGGGTGTCGAGATCGTCGTCGCGCCCGGCCTGCGCCTGAGGAGGAGAGACCACTGCGTCGAGGCCGTCTTCGCAGACGGCCACGCGGCGCAATTCGACATGGTCTATCCCGTGATGGGTGCGGAAGTGCGCTCGCATCTCGCGATGACGCTTGGGGCCGAACACACCGAAGACGGCCATCTGAAAGTCGACGACCATCAGCGCAGCTCGGTCGACGGGCTCTACGGCATCGGCGACGTCGTCACCGACCTGCACCAGATCTCGGTCGCGTTCGGCCATGCCGCGCTCGCCGCCTGCACGATCCACAACAGCCTGCCGCGGCGGCTGGCATGAGGAGCGGGGTATCGGACATTGGCAACAGAATCATCCTCGAAGACCGCGGTCTATGCGGCGCTCTTCGGCAATGTCCTGGTCGCGGTCACGAAGATCGGCGCCGCCGCCTGGACGGGAAGTTCGGCCATGACGAGCGAAGCGGTGCATTCGCTCGTCGACACGACCAACGAGATCCTGCTGCTCTACGGCTACCGGCGCGCGAGCCGTTCGCCCGACGAATCCCATCCGCTCGGCTATGGGCGCGAGCTGTATTTCTGGAGCTTCATCGTTGCGCTGCTGATCTTCGCGCTGGGCGCCGGTGTCTCGCTGTATCAGGGCATTCTGCATGTCGCCGCGCCCGAGCCGATCGAAAGTCCGATCGTCAGCTTCGTGGTGCTCGGGCTGTCGTTCCTGTTTGAAGGCGGCTCCTGGCTGGTTGCCCTGCGGCGCTTCAGCCCGGACGGCCAGCGGTTCGGATATTATCAGGCTTTCGTTCGCAGCAAGGATCCTCCGGCATTCATGGTGCTGCTCGAGGACAGCGCGGCGCTGGTCGGCATCGCCATTGCCGCGGCGGCCACTGCGGCGGCCGTATGGCTGCGCCAGCCGGTCTGGGACGGGATCGGTTCGATCCTGATCGGGATATTGCTGGCGATCGTGTCCATCGGTCTCGCGCGCGAGAGCAAGAGCCTGCTGATCGGCGAGCCCGCGGATCCGGAGCTCGCGCGATCGGTCCTCGATATCGCAAGGCGCTCGCCCGGTGTGCTCAGGGCCAACGGCCTTCTGACGGTGCAGCTGTCGCCGGTCGAAATCGTTGCGGCCCTCAGCATCGAATTTGCGGATGACAAGCGCGCCGACGACATCGAGCGATGCGTCGTCGCGATCGAGGCCGAGATACGCAAATGCCATCCAAGCGTGGCGGCGCTGTTCATCAAGCCGCAGACCGACGCCCGCTACCGGGCGGTGCGCGCGAGGCGCTACGGCTAGCTGCGCGAAGTTCCTCCGACGTCACAATCGGCACGACGGCAGGAACGATCACAACATCCCCCTGGTTGACCGGTGCAGGGGGCGAGCATTGGAGAAACCGGATGGCTCAATCCGAAGACATGACGCGCTGCATCGCGCTCTGCATGAGCTGCTACCAGACCTGCCTCGGCACCGCGATGAACCATTGCCTCGAGACCGGCGGCAAGCACGTCGAGCCCAAACATTTCCGCCTGATGATAGCCTGCGCCGAAATGTGCCGGACGGCGGCGCATTTCATGCTGATCAACACGCCGCATCACCGGCACACATGCGGCGAATGCGCCGAAATCTGCAGCGAATGCGCCGAGGATTGCGAGCGGGTCGGTGGCATGGACGAGTGCGTCGCCATGTGCCGCTCCTGCGCACAATCCTGCCGTGCGATGGCAGCCTGAGGACAAGCCCATGCTGGAAGAGAAGCTCACGGAAGCCATCGTCGAGGAGCTGAAGCGGCAGGCGGCGAACCGGCCGCAATCGCTGAAGGTCGAACGGGCGGACGACGCGAAAGCCTCGGAGGAGCTGATCGTCAACGGCAAGATCGACTTGGCCGCGCTGGTCATGGTGATCGCCGGATCGGTCGCCGGCGGGCCTTAGGCCCGGCCGTCAACGGCGCTCTCAGCCATACTCTTCGCCGATGCCGTATTCCCGGTAGATCTCCAGCGGATCGAGGTCGGGAAACAGCCGGCATTTGGCCTGGGCGAGATGCAGGCTCACCGCCGCCGGCTCCTTGCCGCTGGAGAGCATCTTGCGGATGTCGTCCATATGCGCGCTCGGCTGGTGCTTGGTGTCGAGCTGCTCCAGCGCGACCAGCGCAGTCGCCAGCGCCTCGGTCAGAACCCAGTCGTCGTGGCCGGTGATTCCCTTCTTCGGCATCGGCGGACCCCAGATGTGGTAACCCAGTCTATCGGGACTTCCGCCAAATCTCCAAGGAGCCGTTGCAGGCGGGCGGCACGCGGACCGGACCGGCGGCCGTGCTCCGGCTTGCATTATGGCCGGGCGTGGCTAAAAGGCGGCATTGCCGGGGCAATAGTATCTTTGTTGAAACAAAGTTGGCGTAGACGGGCCGGCATGGCATTCAGGCCGGCTGTTCCGGTCTGGGCTCCTGATCCCGCATTTGCAACACGGTCCGGTTGCGCCACCCTTCAAGGCTTGAGCCCGCATGGTCTTTTTAAGCTTCGTCTATCGCTTCGTGACCAACTTCGCATTCATGGCGATGGTCTATTTCAGCCTGAATTTCATGGAGAAGTACCAGAACCGGGCGATTATCGCGATCCTGGTGCTGGTCTATACCGGCATGCGCGCAGCTTCGACGCTGCGGGCGTTCTACTTTTACCAGAAGATCGAGAAGCTGGAAGCCGAGACCAAGCGCCTTCAGGCTCCGCTCAATGACGGCGCTGGCGGAACGAGTGTGCGCAAGCAGGTCGTGGTTGACGTCGCCCGGCTGCGGCGTGACGGCGAGGTCAAGTCCTATATGGACCTGTTCTTCCTGGCGCTGATCGTGTTGCTCTGCGTCGCCAACATCATGCGACAATAGGCTCTGCTACGCGCGCTTCTTCAGGCTCGCCACACGGGTCGGGCGCGGCGCAGTGCTCTTGGGCGCGGCGCTCTTAGCGCCCTTGGCTGCAGTGCCCTCGGTCTCCGCGGCATGCTTCGGTGTGCCATGAGCAGCGCGCGCGGTGCGGGGCGCGCGCGACTTGCCGGCTTTGACCTTGGCCGCACGGGGCGTCTCGGCCGCCATTGCCAGGCGCGTCGCGGCGCGCCGCGACAAGGTCGTCGACAGCAGCACCTCGACCGAGCCCTCGGGGATCGCAAAGAGATCGCGGGCGGGAACGGGCAGGGTGGCCGCGACATTGGCGAGCGCCATGGTCTTGCGCGGCAGCAGCGGTTGATGCGCGGTCTGCGCGTTGAGGTCGGCCAGCGAGGGCGCCGGAAGCATCTTGGTCTGCGCGAACACGAAGTTCGGCACGGCGGGCCAGCGCGCGATCGGTGTGGTCTCGGTCGGCGGATGCAGCAGCCATTCCACCGGCGTTGTCGGCGTCGCCGGTTGCTCGGCGGTCGCGGGCACCACGTGCACGATGCGATAGCCGCGCGCCTTGAGGTCGCGGATGATCTTCGGCAGCGCTGCGACCGTGCGGGCCTGGATGTCGTGCAGCAGCAGGATGCCCTTGCCCTTGGCCTCAAGCCGCTGGATCGCGAGCTGATAGACGCGATCGGACGACACATGGCGCCAGTCGTCGGCCGGGAAATCGGCGCTCCAGACCTGGATCCCGCGCGAGATCAGAACGTTCTCGACGCCGTCGGCGCGCATCAGGCCGGGAATGCGAAAGAACGGCGCGAGCTTGGACGGATCGGTCATTGCGGCCGATGTCCACTCGATGCCGCCATTGATCTGCGCCTCGGCCTTGTCGAGCGGCATCCGGTCCATTGTGAGCGGATGGTTCATGCTGTGCGTGCCGACGGTATGGCCCGCCGCGACCAGCTTGCGCACGCCTTCGGGGTTCGCCTTGGCCTGTTCGCCAATGATGAAGAAGGTCGCCTTGATGCACTCGTCGGCGAGGATCTGCAGCACCTGGTTGGAATATTTCGGCAACGGACCGTCGTCGAAGGTCAGGACGACTTCATGGTCCTTCAGCGGCAGTGTCTCGCGGTACTGCATGGTGCCGATGCGGGGATGCTCGTGCGGATCGACCACGAGCGTGCGGGATGTCCCGAGCGCGTCCGGATGGCCGGGGCAGTCGGCCGCAATGGCCGGCGAGCCGATGGTCAGGACACCCAAAAATCCGCCGAGGAATCCGCCAAAGCAAAGGACGATCCACGATCGCGTCCGAGCAACAACGCTACTTCCGATCATGAACCCCGTCTGCCCTCTTACGCGATTGCCGCCATAGTAGGTCGGAGACATCGGCAAACGGTTCAGGCGCAAGAACCTTTGCCGTTGCAAGTCCCCTCAATACTTGCATGGCGTAGCATGAACAGACTGTTAATAGGGCCCAAATCACCCCATTTTGCGCCGGCGTGACATTCCGGCATCAATGCGCGTCGGCACTCTTCTGTGATGTGCCCGCCGGCACGACGTGAACCACCCGATAGCCGTTCTCCCTCAGATACCGCAGGAAGGCCGGCATGATCGCGGCCGTGCGCGCCTTGGGATCGTGGAACAGGATGATACCCTTGCCGGCAGCGGCGAGGCGCTCGGTGACGAGCTTCAATTCCTGCTCCGGCGTCATCTCGTTCCAGTCGCTGGCCCACAGGTCAGCCCCGAACACCACGATGCCGCGGGACTGCAGCAGGTCGAGCTCGGCTTGCGTGGCTTCGAAATAGGGAAACCGGAAGAACGGCGTCGAGGGTGTCGTCGTCGGCGTGCCGTGCAGCGCCATTTCGTCGGCGGCAATGCCGCGGTCGATCTCGTTCTTTGCTTTTTCGAGCGGGATCCGCGCCATGAACGGATGCGAGAAGGTGTGGTGGCCGATGCTGTGGCCCTCGCGCGCGATGCGCTTGACCATCTCGGGATGTTCGGAGGCGTGCAGACCGATCAGGAAGAAGGTCGCGCGCACGCATTCCTGGGCCAGCGCCGCCAATACCTTCGACGTCGTCGGTGGATACGGTCCGTCGTCGAAGGTCAGCACGACCTCGTGATCGGCGAGGGCCAACGTCTGCGGAAAGCTCTTCAGGCCCACGCGCGGCGTGGTCTTGGCATCGACGCTCAGAATGCGGGAGGTGCCGAGCGCGTCCTTGCGCGGGCACTCGGCGGCTTCAGTCGAGGCGAGGCCGGTGAGGGCCGCGAGGGCTGCGCCTGCCGCCATCGAGGTCCACCTCAGTCGAAGCATCTTTGTCATTGCGCTCGGAGTTGCCTTGTGGGTATTGCCTGAACCAATAGCTCAGACCACTCGTTCCAACCTGTCGGACGGCGAGGCGCGCCATGGATGAACATCTGGACGGTGCCGCGTCTGCTGCGGAATCGGTACTCGACCACGTGCCGATGCGCAATGAAGACGGCGAGATTCGTCACGAATTCGTCGCGGAAATTGCCCATGCGATCGAGGCCGGTGACAGCGCCGCGCTGCGCGCCTGCGTTGCCGAGCTGCACGAGGCCGATCTCGGCGATCTCATTGGGGCTCTCGAGCCTGACGATCGGGTCCGCCTGGTCGAACTGACGGGGCGCGATTTCGACTTCTCCGCGCTGAACGAGCTCGACGAGGGCGTGCGCGAAGAGATCCTCGAGGAACTGCCGCCGCAGACGGTCGCGGAAGGTGTGCGCGAGCTCGAATCCGACGACGCGGTCGAGCTGCTGGAAACGCTCGATCAGGCCGATCAGGAGGAGATCCTCGAGAAGCTGCCGCTCAAGGAGCGCGTCGTGCTCGAGCGCAGCCTGCTTTATCCGGAAAATTCCGCCGGCCGCCGGATGCAGACCGAGTTCATCGCCGTGCCCCAGGATTTCACCGTGGGCCAGGCGATCGACTACATGCGCGAGACGCCAGATCTGCCCGACCGCTTCTACGAGATCTACGTCGTCGACAAGGAGCAGCATTGGCAGGGCGCGGTCTCGCTCGACGTGCTGCTGCGCGCCCGCCGCCCGGTGGCGCTTGCGGAGCTGACTGACGAGGATCGCCGCCGCGTCTCCGTCCTGGAGGACCAGGAGGAGGTGGCGCGCATGTTCGGTAAGTACAATCTCGTCGCAGCCCCCGTGCTCGACACCCAGGACCGCCTCGTCGGCGTCATCACCGTCGACGACGTCGTCGACGTCATCGAGGAAGAGGCGGACGAGGACCTCAAGGCGCTCGGCGGCGTCAACAGCGACGAAGAGCTGTCCGACACGGTGTTCACCATTGCACGCGCGCGGTTCAACTGGCTGCTGGTCAATCTCGCCACCGCCTTTCTGGCGTCCTCCGTGCTCGGCCTGTTCGAGGGCCAGCTCGAGAAGATGGTGGCGCTCGCCGTACTGGCGCCGATCGTCGCAAGCCAGGGCGGCAATGCCGCGACGCAGACCATGACGGTCGCGGTGCGGGCGCTGGCGACGCGCGAGCTCGGCTCCTCCAACGCCTGGCGCGTCGTGGTGCGCGAGGGCCTAGTCGGCCTCGTCAACGGTCTCGCCTTTGCCGTGATCACGGGAATCGCCGCGGTGGCCTGGTTCAGGATCCCCGGCCTCGGCATGGTCATCGGGCTCGCCATCATCGTGAACCTCTTCGCCGGCGCGCTCGGCGGCATCCTGATCCCTATGGCGCTCGAACGTGTCAGGGCGGATCCGGCGGTGGCCTCCGGCACGTTCGTGACAACAGTCACCGACGTCGTCGGCTTCTTCTCCTTCCTTGGAATTGCGACGCTGTGGTTCGGGCTGAGGTAGGAGCTGTTGAAATCCGTAGCCTGGATGGAGCGAAGCGTATTCCGGGCCGCTGGGTCGGCTCCAGAGACGCCCCGGATTGCGCTTCGCTCCATCCGGGCTACTGGCGTCATCTTTAATCCGAACTTAAGCGAGCTGCCGCATCATCGCCTTGCTTGGGGGAATGAGCATGCGTGTGCGGCTGAAGGCGGACGGACGGATTGTCGAGTTGCGGGATGGGCAGGAGTTTCCGGTCCAGCCGTTTCCAATCCAGCCCGTACCTAACGCAGCGCCGCCCGACACCAGCTCGCTCGCCGTGCGCGATTTGCGCCGTCGCGCCTGCCTGACCCAGATGGAGTTCGCGGCCAAACTCGGCGTTCCCGTCGAGACCATCCGCAATTGGGAGCAGGGCAAGCGCGCCCCGCGGGGACCCGCCCGCGCGCTGCTCGCCGTGATCGCGCATGCGCCCGACACCGTGTTCCAGGCGCTCGCCAAAGCCTGAGCTCAAAGCCTGACGTCAGGGCTTGACGTCAGGGCTTGGCGCGAACCTCCCGTTAGCATTGCGCGCAAGATCCGGCTCGGCCGCTGACGTCGCCCGTTGGCAGTGTCGCCAGCCGGGTTCATAATGACGCCTGGATGATGATTTGGGGCGACCGCGACAGAGAGGATTCCTCATGCTGTTCGTCGAGACCAATGGCGCAAGGATACCGGCGATCGGGCTGGGAACCTGGGAGCTGAGCGGGCGCATGTGCGCGCGTGTGGTCGAACAGGCACTGCGGCTCGGCTATCGCCACATCGATACCGCACAGGTCTACGACAATGAGCGCGAGGTCGGCGACGGCCTGCGCGCCTCCGGTGTGCGCCGCGACGACATCTTCCTGACGACGAAGGTCTGGACCAACCATTTCGCGCCCCACGATCTCGAACGCTCGGTCAAGGAGAGTCTGGTGCGCATGCGGCTTCCCTCCGTCGATCTCTTGCTGTTGCACTGGCCCAATTCGCACGTGCCGCTGGAGGAGACGTTGGGCGCGCTGTCGCATGCCAAGCGCATGGGCCTGACCCGCCACATCGGCGTCTCCAATTTCACCGTCGCGCTGATCGAGCAGGCGGTGGCGTTGTCGCCGGAGCCGCTGGCCTGCAACCAGGTCGAATACCACCCTTATCTCGACCAGGCGAAGGTGAGGGCGGCCTGCGATCAGCACGGGCTCGCGCTGGTCGCCTATAGCCCGATCGCCAGGGGGCGGATCAAGAGCGACCAGACGCTCGCTGAGATCGGGCGTCTGCATCACAAGACGCCGGCGCAGGTCTGCCTGCGGTGGCTGGTGCAACAGAATGTCGCTGCGATCCCGCGCACCTCGCGCGTCGAACGCCTGTCGGAAAACATCGAGATCTTCGATTTCGAGCTTTCGGACGACGAGATGGCCCAAATCGCCGCGCTGGCCAGTCCCAGGGGCCGCCTGACCGATTTCGGCTTCGCGCCAAAATGGGATTGAGAGGGGGCTGCCGTATGCTAGGACCAGCTTGGCAACCTGAAGTCAGGCGATGGAACTGCGGAAGATCATACGGACGGACATTGCAGCGTCGGCGATCGCCCATCTGACGCTGGTCGCGCTGATCATCGTGATCAGCGAAGTCCATCCGTTTCACGCCAGCCCGCCCGAATCGGTTTCCGTCAGCATCGTGACGCCGGAGCAGGTGAAGCAGGAGGAGGCCAAGGCCGAGGAGAAGGCCGAGGAAAAACTCAAGGCGAAGCCGCCGGAGCCGACCCCTGACCTGAAACTGCCGAAGCTGGATTTCACCGACAAGGACAAGGCGGCCGCCGCGCCGAAGCCCGAGGCGAAGCAGCAGGCCGCAGCACCGTCCTCGAAGCAGCAGGCCTCGCCCGAACAGCCGCAGCAAAAACAGCCGCAGCCACAGCCTTCACAAACGCCTCAGCAGCAGCAGCGCGAAGCAAACGCGCAGACGCAACCGCAGCCTCAACAGCCACAGCCACAGCCTCAGCCATCGCAGTCGCCGCCGCCTCAGGCGACGCCGCAGCCCCCGGCGCCGCAACTCCTGCCACAAGCGATGCCGCAGCCAGAGGCCGCGCCGCCCCCGGCCTATCAGGCGCCGGAGCCCGACGTCACCGTCAAGTACGGCGTCATGCTGGGCCTGCCGCCGGAATTGCCGACGGAGCTGCCGAAGGACGCCCCCAAGGACGATGGCGGCGATGCCAAGGATTCAATCGCAGCCAAGCTGCCGGCCGAAATCATCGCCGAGCTGCGCCGTCACTTGCGAAGCTGCGCCAAGCTGCCGGCTGGGGTCGCGCCGACCGACAACGTCAACATCAAGCTGCGCACGGTGCTCGCGACCGACGGCACGCTGGCGCGCGAGCCGATCCTGATCGAAGCCCCGCCGTCCGCGAAGGGCGTGGCGCTCGTGAAGTCCGCCATGAGCGCGCTTCAGGCCTGCCAGCCCTACAAGATGCTGCCGGCCGACAAATACGGGGAATGGAAGGTGATGGACCTGCCGTTCAGCCCACGGGATTTTGGCGGGTAGCAGGTCATCATGTAGCCCGGATGGAGCGAAGCGCAATCCAGGAGCGCTCGCCCGGCATTCGGCACCTTCCCGGATTACGCCGCTGCGCTCCATCCGGACTTGCTGCTCAGCGCATAGAATGACCGTACGTCCAACTTTGCGTCTGGCGACGGACAAGTCGAGATCGCCGCCAATCCTTACAAACCAGCCGGAGCACACGCTGGAGACACCACCATCTCAACCCAACACCTTGTGCACCGCGCGCTAGTGCCCACGATCTCGCAAGCTGGGTCAGCCGACACAATGTCGCGGCAGCACTTCGGGCACGTATATCCCGCGATGTTCGGTGCGAAGTCATACTCCGGACCAACATAGGCGCAGATCATGTGGTGGAATACCGGAAACGAGATCAGAGCGGATGAGCCGCAAGCCGGGCAATTCGTTTGAGTCCCTTCGATCTGCATGCTGCACTTCGCTCCCTCTCACAGCTCGTCGAGCCCGAATAGTCCCACCAGCATGGAAGCGATCCGCGCGCTGAGTTGCGTGTAGTGCATGTGAACGTCGACGGCCGAGTTCAGCGCGGGGGAATGCGCGCCTGGGCTGAACCTGATTCGCGCGATTTGCGAGGCAGTACGCTCGCGCATCACTGACGAGCCCGGTCCCGGGTACACATCTGACACCGGCAGGATTTCCGCGATCTTGCCCAGAATTCGTCGGTTGCCGAACAGCACAAAGACTTCGTTGCCGACTTTTGGATCGGACAGGCGTTCGTTGGGAACGTACCAGTCGACGAAGACATCCGTGGGGTCGAGAATTTCTGCGATCGGAGTGCCCGCCACCAGCGATTGGCCGGCGCGCGCAGGATTGTTCGCGACTATTCCAGCTATGGGTGCGAAGACTCTCCCGTCTGCAAAGCTGCTTTCAACCTTTTCGAGGCGGTCACCGAGTTGCCGGCCGAATTCGTCGAGAGCGGCCAATTGAGTGCTGGCCTCGGCGGCTTCCGCCTCCTGCGAGACCACGGCTTTGTTAGCCAGGGCGCGCTCCCGGGACATGTCTATGCGGTAATTCAGGCTCGCGGCCGATGAGTTTGCGATAAGTTCGACAGCTTCCTCAGCAAGCCGCAGATGTGAGCGCGCCGCGTCGAGAGATTCGCGCGCAACCCGGGCCTTGACGCGCAGTTCCGCTTTGCGACCGGCGATGTCCGCGAGCGAGCGCATATAGGTGGCGACTATTTCATCGTGCTGCGGAGACCGAACCCTTCCGATTTCGTCGCCGGCCTTGACCGATGCACCTCTCAGCACGGTGATGCTGTTGATCTGCACGATGTAAGGCATTGAAACCAAATATCTTGGTGAGGACACGCTGCCCGGGCCGCCGAGATAAAGAATTGGCCTCCCGAAATAGATGACAAAGAATGCGAGTATGCCGAATACGATTGTCGCATAGGCGGCGCGGACGGCCCGTCCGGCCGCACGCCGACGGCTCTCGATGGGATCGGGGATATGGGGATCGAGTCGTGTTAGGGTGACGGTCATTTGGCCACTTCCTTCGTCCGATCGCCGAATAGTGCACGGCGAACGCGCGGCGGCACGAAATCATCGTTCCGCGACGAGGCAAAAATGATTTCCGAAGTGTAGGAAAAGAACCGCGCGCACTTCAGATAGACACCCTGGTAAAAGGGAAAGATAAGAGCCATCTTCCAGCCCAAGGTTCCGACGGATCGATGGAACAGGGCGAACACAAGCGCCATATTGAAGACTGAGATCCAGAGCAGCAGCACGTATATCGCCGAAAGAAACAACACGGCATCCGAGCCGAACAACAGCACAATGTAGGCCAAGTAGAATGGCAGGCTGAGCGTCGGAACGAGATCAAAGACGATGAAGTCCAGCCGTTGGATCGTGTCCGGTAAACGCTCTAGCGGATGGCGAAAACTCAGCTCGCCATACATCATGAAGCGGATGCGCAGAGCATCGCGATCCCAGCGTGCGCGCTGGCGCAACAGACTTATGCCGCTTGCGGGGCCGGCTGTTTCCGCCCAGGCGTCGGAAACGAACCGAATGACATAGCCGAGTCTGCGGAGCCGCAAGGTGTACTCCATATCCTCTCCCGGGCCGACGTCGAGCCCGCCCTGCTGCGCGAAAATATCCCGGCGATACATGGAACAGGCGCCGGACAGGCACGCGATCGCATCCACCACGTCTAGGATCGACCGCCCCGCGGTGATCGACATCAGGTATTCGACGCTTTGAAGTCCTGTCCATATCGAGTCGCGCTCGTTGCTGATCGCGATGCTGCAACTTGCGCCGGCGACGAGCGGATCGCCGAACGCAGCCGCGAGGCGCTCAACCGCGTTCGGTTCGAAGACAGTGTCGGCATCTACGGTCAAGAGAAGATCGCCGCGGGCAAACCGTGCTGCAGCGTTGATGGCAGCGCTGCGGCCGCAGCGGGTCCCATGGCAGATGACCATGTCAACCAGGCCCTGCGCTCTCGCCCGCTCCGCGACCGCGCGTGTTGCGTCGGTGGAGCCATCGTCGACGACGATGATTTCGACAGGTCGCAGGGTTTGCCGGCGCAGCGAGCTGATCGAAGGAGCAAGCCCGGAGCCGCCGTTGAACGTCGGGATAATCACGCTTACCGTCGCTTGGCAAACCGGCCCACCGGCGCTTCGCCGCTTCGAGCTGAACAGAGCAAGAGACACCAACGATAAGGTGTAGCGGGGTATGTCGAATATCAGCAGCGAGAAGGCGAGTAGAAATAAACTCGTTCCGGCGAGGACTTCCACCATTTCGGACATGCCGGCCATCTCCGCTACGACAGGACCACTCCGAGCATCCGACCAAACAAGGCGCGCAAGGCAATTATCAGACGGGAAAATGAAGACCATCGCGTTGATGGTCGCGGGGTAAATTGCGTAAACATTTGCTTTTTGTGTCTGCGCTATTCATCGGCTTCGTCGGCTTCGTCGGTTGACGATGACCGGCTCTCGAAGGCTGATTGTTGGCGTGCCGGCATCAGCTTTGCAGTTGGAGTTGTTCCCCGCGTCGATAAATCCCACAAGGTGACCAGGTCCGTCCAACCTTTCAGGCGCAAGACGGCCTCAGTCTGGAAAGACTGAGGCCGGTGGGGGCGTCGATGTACCGTTGGGGTCGGTACTCCAGAACTCTAATCGCGACGCACCAATCTGCGTATTGTCCTTGAGGACAACCAATCAGCACGTCGTCCCTCTCACACATCTGCGAACCGCCCGACGGGTATGCCGGACGGTGGTCCGTGCCACGCACACGCCGTTGATACGTGTCCTACCGACGCCGCAGGCAGCAGCGACTTCCGTAATCAGGCTTTCGGGCTGTGCAATCGGGGCAGGTGTCATCGCCTGAGCCGATACTGCGAAGAAGAAGGCGGACGTGGCAATTCCGAGCGACTTGATCATATCGAGCTCCCTGGAAGCGCCCAACCGCCCGGCCGGCGCGGCGAAGCGATGGACGCGACTCCCTCAAACTGATGCCCGCTCAAGTCAGAGAATTGAGATAGATCAAAGCGACTTCAGGAGTTCCCATGAGGCAATCGCTGCACAGGCCGAGACGCCGGCTTAGGATTATGATCGCAGGCTTCCCTGTGCCCTTGGATAAGGGGGGAAGTGACCAGGCAAAGATACGGGCGAAATGCGCCGCGAGAGTGCGAAGCTATGTCTGCAATTCAAAATGCGAGCTGGAAAAGTGGCGCTGCCGCCTCATACTGCGTCAATGCGAGCGCAGCGGCTTGTCCGCCACACTCCGCTCTCGTACCGGACGCAGCGCAAGAGCGCTGCAACTCGTCTGGGACACAAGCGCGTCAACGACGCGCTTCCGCATCTCCTCGCCATCCACCACCTCCGGCGCCATGGCCTCCCACGCGCTTGAGGCGAATTGCCGCCGCCAGGTCACGATCACCACGGCGGCCGTGGTCACGAACAACACCCAGGGGCTGACGAACCAGCCGAGATAGCCCAGTGCGAAGAAGAAGGCGCGCTGGCCGCGGTTGAAATGGCGGCCGGCGGATTCGAACAGGCGCGAGGTGCGGATCACGTGGGCTTCGGCCTCCGGCGTGTCACGCTGCGAGGCCGCAGGCATGCCACCGAACAGAATCGCGACATAGTTGAACAGGCGATACGACCAGGCGAATTTGAAGAAGGCGTAGACGCAGATCAGGACAAGGCCGACGCATTTCAGCTCCCACATCGCCGGCGAGGTGCTGAGATCGATCGGCAGCTTGCTCAAGATCGTGATCGCGTCATTGGTCGCGTGCAGCAGCGCCAGCGCGCCGCCGAGCGCGATCAGGCTGGTGGAGGCGAAGAAGGCGGTGCCGTTCTGCAGCGAGGCCATGATCTGCATATCGACCATGCGCGCGTCGCGGTCGAGCAGCCGGCGCACCCACACTTCGCGGTAGCGGTTCATGCGCGCCGACAGGCTGTCGCGGCCATAGGCCGAATGCTCCAGCGTCAGCGCGTAGACCAGCCACTCGATGATGAAGAAGCCGATGGCGGTGATGTCGACCCAATGCCTGCTCATGTCTGTCTCCTGGCGAGGATCGCAACGCTTGCCACGCATGGCGAGGTGCAGCAACGATTGATTGGCGGCAGGCGATGGCGTTAAAAGCGGCTCGCTTCAAGGCGGATCGAGAAGGACTGATGACATGGCTGCGCTGAAACTCGCAATCGGCAACAAGAATTACTCGTCATGGTCGATGCGGCCGTGGCTCGCGCTCCGTGCCAACGACATCCCGTTCGCGGAGACCCTGATCCCGCTCTACACCGACAATCCCGCGGACAAGGAGCAGATCATCTCGTTCAGCCGCGCCGGCAAGGTGCCGGTGCTGGTCGACGGCGACATCACGGTGTGGGATTCGCTTAGCATCATCGAATACGTCGCCGAGCGCTACCCGGAAGTGAAGCTGTGGCCGGGCGACGCCGCCGCCCGCGCCCATGCCCGTTCGGTGTGCGCCGAGATGCATTCCGGCTTCATGGCCCTTCGCAACGAATGCGGCATGAACCTGCACCGCCCGGTGCGTCCCGTGACGCTGTCGGCGGACGCCGAGGCCAATATCGCGCGCGTGCAGGAGATCTGGCGCGAATGCCGGACCCGGTATGGCGCCAATGGACCGTTCCTGTTCGGGCGCTTCGGCGCGGCAGATGCGATGTATGCCCCGGTCGTGCACCGCTTCCGCACCTACGCGATCGAGGTCACGCCGGAGACCCGGGCCTACATGGACACGATGCTGGCGCTGCCGGCGTTCCAGGAATGGACCCGGGACGGGCTCGCCGAAACGCTCGTCATCGAAAAGTTCGAGGCCGTGTAATCTGTGGTTGCGATCGGGCCTCGCTTCTCGCAGCAAGCCGGCGGCGCTCGATCGCCCGAGTGGTCGGCAAGGAGAGGGACCTCACGGCCCAGAAACGGCCCAAGGCGGTGGATCACGCAAGCCCGACGGCCGTTTGCCCCATAGCGCCTGAAGGACCGGTTCCAGCGGTATCATCGGCTGGCGGCATCACTCTGAAATAACTGCAAAATTCGCACGTTTGCCATGTTGCATACTGCTGGCCAAAAACGCCCGCCGCATGCTATACCACGCTCGGGTTTCCGGCCGGCCGACGCAGTGGGACCATGGGCGTGGCAGGCGTTGTTTGAGTGATGGAGAGGGTGTTGAAGCACAAATTCCCTATTGGCGCGCGCGTATTGTTCACCGCCAGCAATGTCGCACGCCCCGCTGCCAGCGGCTCGTATGAGGTCATCCGCCTCCTGCCGACGGATGGTGACGACTGTCAGTACCGGATCAAGAGCTCGACCGAAGCCTTCGAACGCGTCGCCAAGGAAAGCCAGCTCGCGCTGTCCTGAAGGCCGACGCTACCCGCGCATTGGCGCGTTCCTGGGAATTTGTATTCTGCCGCCGTCAAAAGGCCCGCTTCACCTTCAAAAGGGGGGCCGGGGGCAGTTGCCGACTCTCGGTGCTCGCTTTGACCATTCGCTCTCTGCTCGCGTGAGGGGACGTCGCGCATGAACTGGCCATGGGCCTCGTCGCTCGACCAAATCTGGCGCTCGCCGGCCTTTCCAATGTGGATGATGCTGGCGGCTGCCGGCTTCTTCGGACTGATCCTCCTGGTCACGCTGCTGCGCGCCGAGCGATCGGTCGCCAACGGTGCGCTGGCCGTCGTTACGCTGCTCGCCATTGCCATCGCGCTGGCTGCCGTCGTGCGTGTCGATGGACCGGCGGGGCAGACCACGCCGACCGAGGCGCGCGCGCAGGCCGCGATGACCGCGAGCCTGCCGGCGTTGTCCTGTCTCGACGATCTCGCCGGCGATGCCGTGGCCATTGGCTGCGAGAAAGCGCTGTTCGGCGCGCCTGACGTGGCGGCTGCGGCCGTCTCCACCATTGCGGCCAGGATCGACCGGCTGACGGCGCTCGGCGATGCCGCGACCGCCGAGAAGAGCCTGACGCCCGACATCAAGGTGCTGCGCAAGTCGCTGGAGCGTGATCGCTACGGCCTGGTCGCGCAGGTGCTGGTCGTGCGCGACGGCTGCACGCAGTTCGACTGTGCGGCCTTCCGCTCGCTGACCGACCAGCAGCAGGTCGCCGCCAACATGGATTCCCATCTCTACGACACGCTGGTCGCGCGCCACGCGCCGACCTGGAATGCGCCTGCAGCAGCGCAATCGTTGCCGGCCACTGCCGCGCTTGCCGGACTGCCGCCGTCGATGCCGACGGGCAAGCCGACCAGTGCCGAGTTTCCGAGTGCCTCGTCGACGCCGCCGGTCAGCATCATGAATCCGGAGCCGCCGACGCGCCAGGCTGCGCCCGCCGCGAACGCAGCGGCTCCGCGCTCCCCGGCAGCGGCCTCGGCACAGGCCGCAGCCCCCGCCGCGAAGAAGCCGCCTGCGCCGAAGGCTGCTCGGGCGCCGGCGGCAGCACCGGTTCCGCTCACGCCGCCGCCCGCGGCTCCCCCGGCTGCGGATAACGAGTAGATCGGCATTCCAAATGCGTGGCTGCCCGGCTAATGCTGGGGCATGCCACTACATCTGATCAAGCTCGCCGTCGGCTGCGAATCCATCAAGGAATTGAAGGAGTGGACCGCCGAACGGATGCAGGCCGCCAAGAAGAAGGGTCTGCCGCAACATCACATCCACATCACCCGCATGGTGCCCAAGCGCGACTCCGAGATCCTGTCGGGCGGGTCGCTCTATTGGGTGATCAAGGGCGAGGTCGCCGCGCGCGAAAAGATCATCGGCATCGAGCCGTTCCGCGACAAGGATGGCATCGGACGCTGCCGGATCGTGATGCAGCCGAAGGTGATCCCGGTGTCGCCGCGGCCGATGCGCCCGTTCCAGGGCTGGCGCTATCTCGCCGACGATTCGGTGCCGCCCGATCTCGGCAAGTCCGCCGCCGGCTCGATCGCGGCGATGCCGGAGCCGATGCGGCGCGAGCTGCGCGATCTCGGGCTGTTGTAGTCGCTACTCCCAAGGCTTCACTGCGAAGGCTTCACTGCGAAGGCGTCACGATGTGCAGCCGCGCCCAGTCGGACGACGGTATGACGACGGGCCGCCCGCCTTCGCCGATGCCATCCACGATGTCGACGAGATCGGGCAATGCCCATCTCGTTCAGATATTTCCGGTGTTGCTCGCCAAAATACTCCGTGAGGCTCTCGCGCTGCTCAGCCGGGATGTTGGGCGCGAGCCGGTTACGGACGGAGCGGCTGCCCAGCACAACCTTCGTGCCCGGCGGCAGGCTGCGATGCACGCCGCCCGCCAGCGCGAGCACGCAGGCAAAATCGCAAATCAGATTCAACACTGACAATCTTGCATCGAGCGGTCCGCCCGGACGCTTCAGCGCAAAGCATTCGGCGTCCGGCTTCCCGGCGCAGGCTGTGACCTCGGTCGTCCCGGCCGTGGCGTCGAGGCCGCGGTCGCGCAGGATGCGGCCGAGGCTGCTTGCGACCTTGAGATTGGATACGCCCCAGCTATGGATCACGACAGGCAGCTTGCGCCCGGCCTGACGGTCGAGGATCGCGATCAGGCGCTTGTAGCTGTCCCACTGCACAGCCCCTTCCGCGGCAATCCAGTCCGAACACCCCGGCCCACAGGCATCGGCCGGGCCATGGGCGACGTAGAAGATCATGGCGTCGGGCGGCGAGCCGAAGGCGCCGACCGGCGGACGCTGTTGTGCCTGTACGGCGCCTGCGGCAACGAGCGCCAGCACACCGCTCACGATCCTCGCGCTGATGGACGACATGCCCCGCCAGTCGGCTCGCTTCATCGCGCCGATCATCCATCCGGGCGAGCAAAGGTGCAAGATCAACCTTGGCGGTTACACCGCGATATTGTCGATCAGCCGCGTCGCTCCGAGCTTGGCCGCGACCAGGATGCGCAACGGGCCGTCCTTGCGCGAGGTGACAGGCGCCAGGGTCGCTGCATGGCGCACCTCGAAATAGTCGAGCTCAAAGCCGGCCGCCGTGATCATCGCGGCACCGCGCGCCATTGCGGCCGCGACCGCTTCGCCGGCGCGGATGCGCCCGGCGCTCTCCTTCATGGCGCGGTACAGGGTGGTTGCTGTCTGCCGCTCCTGTGGTGACAAATAGACGTTGCGCGAGGACACCGCGAGCCCGTCGCGTTCGCGCACGGTGCGGGAACCGATCACCTTGACGCCGAGGTCGAGGTCGCGAGCCATCTGCGCCACCACCCGCAACTGCTGAAAATCCTTCTCGCCGAAGATCGCGACATCCGGCCGGCACTGCGTGAACAGCTTGCCGACGACGGTGGCGACGCCGCCGAAGAAATGCGGGCGGAAGCGGTCCTCGAGGCCGGCCAGCGCCGGTCCCTCCGGCACGATGCGGGTGGCAAAGCCCTCCGGATACATGGCCTCGGCGCCGGGATGCCAGACGATATCGACGTCCTCGGCGGCGAGCTTGGCGAGATCGGCCTTCCAGGTTCGCGGATAGGCGCCAAAATCCTCGGTCGGCGCGAACTGGGTCGGGTTGACGAAGATCGACACCACGACGCGGCTCGCGCGCCGCCTGGCCAGGCGCACCAGCGACACATGGCCGTCATGGAGCGCTCCCATGGTCGGGACCAGCGCGATCGTGGCCTTTCGCTTGCGAAGATTGTCGACGGCGCGTCGCAGGGTGGGGACCGTGCGGGCGATCAAGGGGCTGCGTGACATCAGAACTCGACGGGGTTGGGAATGGTCGGGCGCGTCCCGGCGCCCGGCAGGCTAACCTTAACAAGCGGCGACCGTGGACGCCACGCATCCGGATGCGGCACAGCATCCCGCGCAAAGCCGCGCAAGAGGTCGCGACATTGTGGGCTGGATCACAGACGCGAAGCGGTGCGGTGATTCATGGTGAAGGACGGCGCGCCGCGATTTGTATTGCCTGTCACGCATTTCACTTGACCGCAGACGCGGCCAACTCGAAGATATTCGTTAGGGGTGTTGAGGATCGCGATGCTTGTGCAAGCTAGCCAAGGCCAGTCCGGCTCGGCGCATGTTGTCGTGCTCGGTAACGAGAAGGGCGGCTCCGGCAAGTCGACGACCGCCCTGCACATCGCAGTCGCGCTTCTGAAAGCCGGCCAGCGTGTCGCCACCATCGACCTCGATTGCCGTCAGCAGAGCTTTACTCACTACATCAACAACCGTTCCGCCTGGGCGCGCCGCACCAAGCTCGACCTCGAACTGCCGCTGCATCGCTGCATCAAGCTCGGCGAGACCATGCAGGTCGCCGAGAACGAGAATTCGGAGTTCCTTCAGTTCATGGAGGCGGTCTCGGCGGTCGAGAGCAGCTTCGACTTCATCGTCATCGATACGCCCGGCACCGACAGCTATTTGATGCGGCTTGCGCACTCGATGGCCGACACGCTGGTGACCCCGATCAACGACAGCTTTCTCGATTTCGATGTGCTCGGCACCGTCGACCCCGCAAATTACGCGGTGACGGGCGAGAGCCACTACGCCGAGATGGTGCGGGATGTCAGGCGCAAGCGCCGCCAGCTCGACGGCGCGACCACCGACTGGATCGTGGTGCGCAACCGCCTGTCGATGCTCGGCTCCCGCAACAAGCAGCTGGTTGCCGATGGGTTGAAGGATTTGTCGCTGCGGCTCGGCTTCCGCTACGTCGACGGCTTCGCCGAACGCGTCGTCTATCGCGAGTTCTTCCCGCGCGGCCTGACCGCGCTGGACGAGATCGACGAGGCCACACTCGGCATGCGGCCCAATCTCGGCCATCTCACCGCGCGGGAGGAGGTGACGAGCCTGCTCCGCCAGCTCAAGCTTCCGCTCGACGAACGCGGACGCCGCCGCGCGGCCAACCGCGCCGAGTGGTTCAACCAGGTCGACAAGCCGCTCGAGGTCCATGACATCCTCGGCGCCTGAGGCAGCGGTATAGCGCTACTTCCAGTCGATCAAAGCGGCCGGTTCCCGTGGGAACCGAGCCCGCGATCAACCGTTTTCACCCCGCGTTTACTGCAAAATTGAACCCGATCGAGACAGGTTGCGTCGGAAGGTGACGTGCACCCTGACGTAGCCGTATGAGAGCGAGGTGCCCAACAAACGTGTGCGCCGCACAATGAAAGGGCTGATGGTTCACAATATTTAGCCTTCCTGTCACGCGGCTGTGACATATATTAGGGAATAGGCGACCAGGGGCCGAAGAGCTCCGGAAGAACACGATTTTCAACAGGGATTCAGGCCGCAAGAGCCTGAGGCTGAGGACGAAAATGAAGCGTGGAATTGCCGTTCTGGTTTCGGTCAGTGCCCTCTGTGGCGTCGCCTATTTCACGGCGAGCAAGTGGGCAATCAGGCACGAGACCATCACCTTCTACGATGCCTCGCGCGACAACCGTGCGGTGCCCGTCGATATCGCGATCCGTCGTGACAAGGAAATGCAGGCCAATGCCGGCATGATCACGATGCCGGTCGCCGTGATCAACCACGGCAACACCGTCAAGAACACCGAGTACGGCTTCCTCGCCAACATTTTCGCTGCGCGCGGCTACCTCGTCGTCAGCCCGCAGCATGATTTGCCGACCGATCCTCCGATGGTGACCAAGCCCGGCGAGATCTATGTCGGCCGGCTGCCGCAGATCCTGCGCGGCGTGGCCAACATCCATCTCGCCATGCAGGAGATGAGGAAGGTTCAGCCCAACGCCGACTACGACAAGGTGACGATGGTCGGCCACTCCATGGGCGGCGACATCACGATGTATTTCGCCAAGCAGTATCCGGATGAGGTCAAGAAGGTCGTCACGCTCGACAATCTTCGCGTGCCCTTCGTCACCGCCGGCAAGTTCAAGATCCTGTCGTTCCGCTCCACCGATCCGCAGTTCAAGGCCGATGCGGGCGTGATCCCGACCGACGAGGAATGCGAGAAGGCCGGCATCCAGGTCGTGAAGACCGAATTCCAGCACAACGACATGCGCGACACCGGTCCGGACGCTGCCAAGAACTCGATCCAGGGCATGCTCGACAAATTCCTGAGCGCGACCGACAGCGAAGTGGCACCGGTCGACACGCAATCGTCCCCGCCCAAGATTCTCGAGCCCGGGCCGGTCGCGTTGATGGCGCCTGCCAAGAGCTGACGCCGTCCTCGTCGTCGATACCGATTTTCAAAGCCTCCGCCGGCTTCCACCTGCGGGGGCTTTGCACATTGACCGGGCCGCATGCGCTGACCACATTAGCCGCTCACGCAGGGTCAACGGATGTCGGGCGAACCTATCAAACCGCGCGGCCGCGATGCCGTCTCGGCGCAACCAGGCGGCGCTGTGCCGCAGGCGGGGACCTCGACCTCCGAGGACATCGCCGCCTTCGTCGCAAACGCGCGCGCGCTGTCACCGCATGCACCCGGTGCGAAAGGGCGGCTGATCTTCGCGCTGGATGCTACGATGAGCCGGCAGCCGACCTGGGACATGGCCTGCGCGCTTCAGGCCGACATGTTCCGTGAGACCGCCGCGCTCGGCAGTCTCGACATCCGGCTCGTCTACTATCGCGGCTTCAACGAGTGCCGCGCCACGGGATGGATCTCCGACACCGCCAGGCTTGCGACGCTGATGGGCAAGATCGATTGCCGTGGCGGCGACACCCAGATCGGCAAGGTCCTGAGCGAGGCGCGGCGCGAGGCGGTCGCATCCGGCGTGCGCGCCGTCGTCTTCGTCGGCGACGCCATGGAGGAGAACGTCGACGAGCTCTGCGCCAAGGCAGGCGAGCTCGGCATGCTCAAGGTGCCTGTGTTCGTATTTCAGGAAGGCCATGACGCGGTGGCTGAGCAGGCCTTTCGCGAGATCGCGCGCCTGACCGGCGGCGCCTGGTGCCGGTTCGATCCGGGCGCGGCGGCGCAGTTGCGGGAGCTGTTGCGCGCAGCCGCCGCCTACGCGGCCGGCGGACGCGAGGCGCTGTTGCAATTGGCGAAGACCGCCAGTGGCGCGGCCAGGCTGATCGGTCAGATGAAGTAGCGGTGGCGCGCGGTCGGCGGGGGCCAAGGACTCGATGCTTTTTGGCGATAGGCCGACTATATTCCGGCCATGACCCTGATTGCCGGTGCTATCGCTGTTATCACCCTTTATCTGCTGCTCCAGATGTTCCGTTCGGCCAATCCGGCCGTGTTGGCACGCGCGATCAGGTTCGGTGGCGGCGTGGTCGCGCTTGCTGTCGCAGCGTTCACGGGATTGAAGGGCGAACTGGTGGTGGCGATCCCGCTCGGGATATTCGGCGCCGGGCTCCTGGGCTGGACACCGATGGCAAACGCCGGCTTCGGCAATATCGGCGGGCTGTTCGGCGGGGCCGCGACGCGCCCGGCTGGTCAGGCCTCGCGCGTGCGCTCGCAATTCCTGGATATGCGGCTCGATCACGATTCCGGCCAGCTCGGAGGCCGGATCGTCGCCGGGCCTCACGCCGGGCGCGATCTCGATGAGTTCGATCTCGCGGCCCTGCTGGCAATGGTCCCGGCGTTCGACGCCGAGAGCGTGGCCCTACTTGAAAGCTATCTGGACCGCCGGTTTCCCGCTTGGCGTCAGAACGCGCAGGGCGACGCGGCAGGGTGGCAGCGCCGCACGGTGGCGACCGGCAAAATGACGACGGAGGAGGCCTATCAGATCCTTGGCCTGCAGCCGGGGGCGGGGCGTGACGACATCAGCCGGGCTCACAAGTCCCTGATGAAGAAACTGCATCCCGACCAGGGGGGCTCGACGTATCTCGCTGCCCGGGTAAACGAGGCCAAGGATACTCTGCTTCGCACGCATAACGGCTAACTCCGGCACCACGCTACAAACGCTCGTCCCGTGTGAGCCCCGCTTGCTCTGTTTGCCGTCGCCCCGATGCCCGCCATTGTCGGCGTGGTCGATCCCTTGCGTAAAGTTTTAACCGTAAATCCTTGACGAGAGGTTGTCGTGGAACAGCCGCGTCGGTCACCGCGTCCCGAAAATGAAAATGCCCGCGCAAAGCGCGGGCATTTTGATTGGAGCGGTGCGAAAGATCAGTTGCGGACGGTCATGCAGGAGATATCGGCGCGCTTCAGGGTACGGCAGACGGCTTCGGCCTGGTCGCGGTCGAGCCCGGCGAAGCGGGCGCGGTAGAGCTTGCGATTGTCTTTCGCGACGACCGGCTCGGTGAACGGATCGGCCTTGCTGAGCAGGCCGCGAGCCGAGCTGCGCGCCGCGTCGATGCGCTGCTGGGCTTCGTTCTCGCTCTCGAGCGCGCCGACCTGGACGATCCAGCCGCTGTGGGTGACGACCGGCTTCGTGGTGGCGCTCATCTGGACCGGCTGCAGCGCCGGGTCGGCTGACGCGAGCTTCGTAGCAGCCGGGGCGGGTGCGGCGGCGGTGGCGGCCGGCAATACGCCGAGGATGCCATTGCCGGTGCCGAAGCCCGCCGGCTGCCGCGGCAGCTCGGTACGGGCGATCTCGGCCTTCGGCGCCTCCGGTTGCCTGGCGACCTCGGGCTTGTTGATGAGGTCTGCCCGGGCCACGACGGCGCCGGAGGTCTCGGCGACGTCGGAGCGCGACGCGATCGTGCTCGTGACCTGCGGTGCGATCTGAGCCGGGGCGGCGGAGGCGACCTTCACGGTGCCGGCCTTGACCTGCACGGTCTTGACCCGGACCGGCTTCATCGGCTCGGACGAGCCGGGGATGATCGAGAGGGGCTGGCTCGAGATCACGCCATTGGTGAGCGGCGCAGGCTCGATCTTGGATTCAGTCGACCGAACTTCAGGCTTGTTGGCTTCGGATCTGGGCTGAGCCGGCGGCACCGCGGCAGTCGCAGCCGCAAGCGTCGACAGGCGCGCGGCGAGACGCGACGGCGCTGCTTCGGGAGCAGGGGCAGCCTGAACCTGCGGAGCGGAGCGGGCCGGGGTATCCGACGCATCGGCGACTTCGGCAGCGGCGTCGGAGCCGTTGCGCTCGGTGACCGCGGCGACGGTGTGGGTGGTCGCGGCCTTGTCGAGGTTCTCCGCGAGCAGGTTGCGCATGATGGCGTCGCGCGAGCCGCCGCTGCGTCCGCCCAGCACCACGCCGATCAGGTGGCGGTTGCCGCGGCGCATCGAGGTCACGAGATTGAAGCCGGAGGCGCGGGTGTAGCCGGTCTTGATGCCGTCCACGCCCTCGACATTCCCGAGCAGATGATTGTGGTTCCGGATCGACTGTCCGCGCCAGTTGAACGTCGAGGTCGCGAAATAGCGATAATAGCGCGGGAAGCGCTCCTGGATGGCGCGGCCGAGCGTGGCCTGGTCGCGCGCGGTCGTGACCTGCTCGTCGTTGGGAAGACCGTTGGCGTTGCGGTAAACCGTCCTGGACATGCCGAGCGAACGCGCCTTGCGCGTCATCATCTGGGCGAAGTCGTCCTCGTCGCCGCCAATCGCTTCCGCGATCACAACGGCTGCGTCGTTGGCGGAGCGGGTGACGAGACCCTTGATTGCGTCCTCGACGCGAATGGTCTGGCCGGCACGCAGGTTCAACTTGGTCGGATCCTGATCGGCGGCGTGCTGCGACACCGGCATCTCGGTGTCGAGCTTCATCTTGCCGGACTCGAGGCGCTCGAACAGCAGATAGAGCGTCATGATCTTGGTCAGCGAGGCCGGATGGCGAATCCCGTCGGGACTCGTGGCCTGAAGCACGGAGCCGGAATTGCCGTCGACGATGATCGACGCGAATTTCGGGCTGGAACTCTCGGACACATCGCGCTGCACGCGGTGGTGCACGTACTGACGCCGGTGGCGCCGCGCCTCGGCAGCATCTGTGGTGAAGATGACTGCACTGGTGACCGCAAGAAGCCCAAAAACGCCAACCCGCGCAAAGCGCGAGGAAGACAAGTTTTTACGAAGCATGAAACCCCGTCCCCGTTTCTGACTTGATCACCGGCTCGTGAGGCGAAATTGTGCCCAAGGGACCCGGGATCATTACCTGCTCAGGCTGTCCCTCCGCAGGTGTTCGCCGCGGGGGACGTTGGGCCTGAGCCGCTGTTCTGGCTAAGGTGATGTTCTCCAACGGCTTTTGGCCGCTTGTGGAAGTTGAACACGTCCAGGGAATCAAGGTAGGGCGCTGCGGTTTCCAAAAGCTTAAGGAACCCTTGCGGGAAAACCCGGGAATCTCGGTAAATTCGCGTGCATTTTTGTGCGACGCACAAAATTGTTGACTTTTTTGTGCGTTGCACTAATTGTGAGCAGAGTCAGGGAGCCGGGGCTTCCCGACGAGAGCTAGGGAAAAGGATTCCGAATGTTCAAGGTTGAAGACTTTCAAGGCTACGGGAAAGAGCACTTCGAGCAGTACGTCGCCTCCGCGACCTCGATGCAGCACGGCCTTCAGGCGATCGCCAGCGCCTATGGCGACTACACCAAGAAGTCGTTCGAAGACACCAAGTCCTTCGTCGAGAAGCTTTCCGGCGTGAAGTCGCTGGACAAGGCCGTCGAAGCGCAGACCGAATTCGCCCGTTCCGCCTACGAGTCCTTCGTCGCGGAATCGCAGAAGATCGCCGGCCTTTACGGCGACCTCGCCAAGCAGGCCTTCAAGCCGGTCGAGACCATCGTGTCGAAGTTCACTCCGGCCGCCAGCTAACGTTTCCTGACGTCCTGGAATCAAAAGCCCGGCTGAAGCAGCCGGGCTTTTTTGTTTGTCGTGGCGTGTCGATCTCAGCGCGCTACGCGCAGCTTGGACAACGACGTGCCGATGTCCTTGAACACCGTGACGGTCTGATCTGCCTTCGTCACCAGGTAGAACTTGTCGGTGCCGCTCGCGCAATATTGCAGCACGCTGGACGTCGGATCGCTGCCGGTGTTCACCTGCACCGTATAGATCGTGATGTTCGCCGCCTTGGCGTTGTCGCACAGCTTCTTCTGCCGCGCGTCGATTTGCCAGGCGTTGCTGTACCAGCGGTTCTGCGTGTTGAGACCGTCGGAGAGCAGCACGATCGCATCCTTGTAGGTGTAGTTGGGGTCCTTGGCCGGCGCGTTCATGGGATCGCCAGCCGACAGCGTCATCCAGCCCCAGGCGAGGCCAATGCCCTGGTTGGTGTTGCCGGTGGGCTTCATGGCGTCGATCCGGCTCTTGAGCAAGCTCCAGTCGTAGCTCAGCGGCATGATTGGCTGCAGATAGGACGAACTGCCGGGGTCGCAGTAGGAGTACTGTTCGGCCGGGAACTGCGTTCCCGCGTTGCCGCTCGTGGGCGTCGTGTTCTTCGTGTCGTAGTCCTGGTCGCGGTCGACCACGCATCCCGTCCATGTGTTGTGGTTGGCGAACCTGGTGCCGCGGGCCGCGTCCCACTCGCTGAAATCGACCCAGTACTTGCTGTAGTTGCTGGCGCCGACGTTGACATCCTTGGCAAACGGAACAATCGAGATGTAGACGTCGCCATCGGTCTTGGCGAGTGGGCTGAGCTGGTCGACCAGGCTCTTCGCGGCGGTCTGCATCGCCGCCATCTTGCCGTCGTCGGCCATCGACCCCGTGTTGTCGAGCACTAAGGCCACGCGCATGCGCACCAGGCCCCAGGCGCTGGTGGAATTTGCGCCGACGTCGAGTGTCGGGAAGCCTGCGACCTTCATGAAGGTGGTCGTGTAGGTGCCGGTGCCGGTGACCTGGATGGTGGACCCCATGCTGGTGCTTGCGGTGTAAGTGGCCGCGATGCTGACCGACGGCAGGGCGTTGGTGGCGGTGAACAGGGCGTTGAAATAAGCCTGCGCCTTGATGCTGATCTGCGACGTCGTAATGGTGCCGGACGATAGATCCTTGGAGACCATCAGCGAGGTCGAATCGAGGGCCGCCTGCATTGCGGAACGAGCCTGGGCCGCGCGGCTGTAATCGATTGCAGCTCCGACGAAGCCTAGAACCGGGAGCAGCGCGATGGCGAAGATCACGGCGATATTGCCTTGTTCGGCCGCTGCAAACCGCGCGAGGTGTCGACCAATACGGCTGGCGAATGGCAGGCGAGACATGACGATTCCCGGGAAATCTGTGACTTTGCCCGTTTTTGCGCCACGCCGTTGAACGCAGGGTAAATTGGTCCGTAGAAAACCGGAGATAGCCCGCGCGAAACCGCCGCAGCCGCGTTACCGGCCGGGTTCCTGGTCAACATCTTCTAAACGGGCGGGGCGGAAGCTTTTGTCAAATCAGTCCGGATTGATTAACCTTGGCAAGGATCGCCCGGACCGGGAATCGGGACCGCCATGGCCGCCTCGGCCGAGCTGTCGCACGCTTGCGGCGAGCCGGGGGCAGGCCCATATTCGGTGAGGCCGATCCGGCTTGGACCGGACCGGCTGGAAGCGGCGATCCAACAAGGCGGTGCGCCTGTGCGAAGCTCCAAAGGCCGGGGCCGCGCGGCAAACCGTCATACGCTTCCGTGGGGAATTTGAACGCCTGAGCCATGCCGCAACTGTCTTCCAGACCAGATCCGTCCGCGGCCGCCGCCGCCCACGCTGCCCAGATGAGCAACGACGAGAACCGTTCCGGCGGTCCCTCCGCGCCAAACACGTCTGTCATCACCAAGGTCAAGCCGAAGACCAAACGGCCGAACCTGTACCGTGTGCTGATCCTGAACGACGACTACACGCCGATGGAATTCGTCGTTCATGTGCTGGAGAAATTCTTCCAGAAGGACGCCGAGGCGGCAACCAAGATCATGTTGCACGTTCATCATCACGGGATCGGGGAGTGCGGCGTGTTCACCTACGAGATCGCCGAGACCAAGGTGACGCAGGTGATGGATTTCGCTCGCAAGCACCAGCATCCGCTGCAATGCGTGATGGAAAAGAAGTAAGACACGACACGTTACGGCGCGTTCGAAGCCGGCTTGTGCATGCCGCAGTGTGATTGCCGCGTGATGTCTGCGCGCGATGTTCGTTGCAGACGGCAAAACTAGGGAATTTCGGACCGGTGCCGATCGTACCCAAACCGGAACGGGTTTTGCATCGAAAAATACCGCAGCTGTGCAGCCGCCTGAGTCGCGGAACCGGTCTTTCGCCGCGATCTTGTATAACTATATGTGACAAAGGTTGTTGTTGCCTGACCGGGCGATGGCGATCATGATGGTGGGGGCCATAGAGGACGCGAATGCCGACTTTTTCCCAAAGCCTTGAACAATCCCTGCATCGTGCACTGGCGATCGCAAACGAGCGTCATCACCAATACGCGACGCTCGAGCATCTTTTGCTCTCCCTGATCGACGACTCCGATGCAGCCGCCGTCATGCGCGCCTGTAGCGTCGACCTCGACAAGCTCCGTACGAGCCTCGTCAATTATCTTGAGACCGAATTCGAGAACCTGGTGACGGACGGCGCCGACGACGCCAAGCCGACCGCAGGCTTCCAGCGCGTGATCCAGCGCGCGGTGATCCACGTGCAGTCGTCCGGTCGCGAAGAGGTGACCGGCGCCAACGTGCTGATCGCGATCTTTGCCGAGCGCGAGAGTCATGCCGCGTATTTCCTGCAGGAGCAGGACATGACGCGCTACGACGCCGTCAACTACATCAGCCACGGCATCGCGAAGCGGCCGGGCGTCTCCGAGGCGCGGCCGGTGCGCGGCGTCGACGAGGAGACCGAGACCAAGGGCAGCGAGGACGCCAAGAAGAAGGGCGAGGCGCTCGAGACCTATTGCGTCAACCTCAACAAGAAGGCGCGCGACGGCAAGATCGATCCGGTGATCGGACGCAATTCCGAGATCAACCGCGCGATCCAGGTGCTGTGCCGCCGGCAGAAGAACAATCCGCTGTTCGTGGGCGAGGCCGGCGTCGGCAAGACCGCGATCGCGGAGGGCCTGGCCAAGCGCATCGTCGACAGCGAGGTGCCGGAGGTGCTGGCGGCTGCGACCGTGTTCTCGCTCGACATGGGCACGCTGCTCGCCGGTACGCGCTATCGCGGCGACTTCGAGGAACGCCTGAAGCAGGTGCTGAAAGAGCTCGAGGCGCATCCCAACGCCATCCTGTTCATCGACGAGATCCACACCGTGATCGGTGCGGGCGCGACCTCGGGCGGGGCGATGGATGCCTCGAACCTGCTCAAGCCCGCGCTCGCTTCCGGCACCATCCGCTGCATGGGCTCGACCACCTACAAGGAATACCGGCAGCACTTCGAGAAGGACCGCGCGCTGGTGCGGCGCTTCCAGAAGATCGACGTCAACGAGCCGACGGTCGAGGACGCGATCGCGATCCTCAAGGGCCTCAAGCCGTATTTCGAAGACTACCACCGGCTGAAATACACCAATGAGGCGATCGAGGCTGCGGTGCAGCTCTCTTCGCGCTACATCCACGACCGCAAGCTGCCGGACAAGGCGATCGACGTGATCGACGAATCCGGCGCGGCGCAGATGCTGGTCGCCGAGAACAAGCGCAAGAAGACCATCGGCATCAAGGAGATCGAGACCACGATCGCCTCGATGGCGCGGATCCCGCCGAAGAGCGTGTCGAAGGACGATGCCGAGGTGCTCAAGCATCTCGAGCAGACCCTGAAGCGCACCGTGTTCGGTCAGGACAAGGCGATCGAATCGCTCGCCGCTTCGATCAAGCTGGCGCGAGCCGGCCTGCGCGAGCCGGAGAAGCCGATCGGCTGCTATCTGTTCTCGGGTCCGACCGGCGTCGGCAAGACCGAGGTCGCGAAACAGCTCGCGGCGTCGCTCGGCGTCGAGCTGTTGCGCTTCGACATGTCCGAATACATGGAGCGGCACACCGTGTCGCGCCTGATCGGCGCGCCTCCCGGCTATGTCGGCTTCGATCAGGGCGGCCTGCTCACCGACGGCGTCGACCAGCATCCGCATTGCGTGGTGCTGCTGGACGAGATCGAGAAGGCGCATCCCGATCTCTACAACGTGCTGCTCCAGATCATGGATCACGGCCGGCTCACCGACCACAACGGCAAGCAGGTCAACTTCCGCAACGTGATCCTGATCATGACCACGAATGCGGGCGCGTCCGATCTCGCCAAGCAGGCGTTCGGCTTCACGCGCTCGAAGCGGGAAGGCGACGACCACGAGGCGATCAACCGGCAGTTCGCGCCGGAATTCCGCAACCGTCTCGATGCCGTCGTGTCGTTCGGCCATCTCAGCGTCGAGGTGATCGGTACGGTGGTCGAGAAGTTCGTGCTTCAGCTCGAAGCGCAACTCGGCGATCGCGATGTCACCATCGAACTGTCCGACCCCGCCAAGACCTGGCTGGTGAAGCATGGTTACGACGAGCAGATGGGCGCACGTCCAATGGCTCGCGTGATCCAGGAGCACATCAAGAAGCCGTTGGCCGACGAGGTGCTGTTCGGCAAGCTCAAGGGCGGCGGCCATGTCCGCGTCGTTCTGGTCAAGGACGAGGCCGACGAGACCAAGGACAAGATCGGCTTCGAGTTCGTCGAGGGTCCGGTCACACCGAAGCAGGAGAAGCTCCCGGGGGCCCGCAAGCGCCCGCCGGGCAAGTCCAAACCCGGTGGCCCCGGCGGCTCGAAGGGGCCGACCAAGAGCCCGCTGGTCAAGGCTTGATCCGCACGCGATGGAGTGAAAAGGCCGGCTGAAAAGCCGGCCTTTCTTATTGGCAGCCAAATATAAGCAAGAAGATCCGACATGACCAACGCGCCTTCTGCAAACTCGTCGTCAGCTTCCTCGATCCCCGCCGACGATCCCGGCCGCGCTCTGACGGTCGCCGATCCCGACGGCGCTGACGTGCCGCATATCTCCGTGGCCGGCGGCACCTACACGGTCCTGGTGTCAGGCGCGCAGACCGCAGGACGCTATTGCCTGGTCGACATGCTGGTGCCCGCCGGCGGCGGGCCCCCGCCGCACCGCCACGATTTCGAGGAAATGTTCACGCTGCTCGAAGGCGAACTTGAATTCACCTTTCGCGGTAAGTCCCACACCGTAAGTGCGGGCTCGACCGTCAACGTTCCGGCCAACGCGCCGCACGCGTTCAAGAACGTGTCCGGCAAGACGGCCCGCATGCTCTGCATGTGCACGCCAGCGGGACAGGACGAATTCTTCCTGGCGGTTGGCTTTCCCGTCGAAGGCCGCACATCGCCACCGCCGAAGCCGACCCCGGAAGAGATGGCCGAGAAAGGCAAGCTGATCGCAGCACTGCTGCCGAAATATCGCACCGAGATGGTGAAGATGTGAGGAGGGGCGGACGCAGCCGAAATCGGCCTTCCCAAATGGTCGCGCGCTATTCGCCGCGCAGGCGCTGGTCGTCCTGCACGCGAACATGCTCGGCGCCGCGCGCTCCTGCGGGCGACAGCCGCAACATGCTCAGCGCCGCGCCGCAGAGCGCGAAGCCGACGCCGGTCAGCAACGCGATCCTGGTTCCCTCGATCGGATAGCGGCCGAGGAACAGCGCGACCAGCGCTGCGCCAGTGGTCTGCCCAAGCAGCCGCGCCGTGCCCAGCATGCCGCTGGCGCCGCCGGCACGCTCGCGCGGGGCGGCTGCGATCATGGTGCGGTTGTTGGGGGTCTGGAACAGGCCGAAGCCGGCGCCGGCCAGCGCCATTCGCCAGATCACGTCGAGCGGCGTCGGCGCCGCCGGCAGCAAGGCGAGCGCAGCGAGGCCGCAGGCGAACAGCGTGAGCCCGATGCCGCCGAGCAGGCCGGCCGGATAATGCTCGACCAGGCGGCCGGCGAGGGGGGCTGCGAACGCCACCGCGATGGGCCACGGCGTGATCAAGAGGCCCATATGGACCGCTGAATAGCCGAAGCGGCTCTGGAGATAGAAGGGGATCGCAACGAAGGCCAGCATCTGCCCGCAGAACGAGGCGATCGAGGTCGCAATCGACAGCGCGAACACCGGGATGCGCAACAGGTCGATCGGCAGCAGCGGCGAGGCCATGTGGGTCTCGCGGTAGATCAGCAGCGCGCCGGCGACGAGCGCGACGGCGAACTGCACGAGGCAGGTGATCGCGGCTTCGCCATGACCGACGCTATCGACGGCCGCGATGCCGACGCCGAAAGTGATCGCGGACAGCCCCGCGCTCTGCCAGTCGAAGGAATGGCTCGCAGGCCTGGTGTGCGGCAGGCTGCGCAGGCCCAGCACCAGTGTCACCACGCCGAGCGGAACGTTGATGGCGAACAGCCAGGGCCAGCTGCCGAACGCGAGGATGCCCGCGGCCAACGTCGGACCGACCGCGGCCGAGAAGGCGACGACGAGGGCATTGAGCCCGATGCCGCGGCCGAGCTGGCTGCGGGGGTAAGTGAAACGCACCAGCGCTGCGTTGACGCTCATGATGCCGGCCGCGCCGAACCCCTGCACGATGCGTGCAATCGTGAGCAGCGGCAGCGTGTGCGCCAGCGCGCAGAATGCGGAGGCAAGCGTGAACAGCACCAGCCCGACCAGATAGACGCGGCGATAACCGACGATCTCGCCGAGCGAAGCCAGCGGCAGCAGCGAGATCGTGATCGCGAGCTGGTAGCCATTGACGATCCAGATCGAGAACGCCGGGCTCGCGTCGAGGTCGGCCGCGATCGTCGGGAGCGCGACGTTGGCGATGGCGCTGTCGACCACTGCCATGATGATGCCGAGCGCAATGGTCAGGACCGCCTGGCCCCGCTGCGGCTGCGGCAGGCCGTCGGCGTGCTCCATAAGGCCTGGCGACATGATGGCGGCGTGCTTGATTCGAGCCGTGGTTCGTCTCCGGATTAGGAAATTGCGAGATGCATCGCAACCCGGCAGGATACGGACGGTTCCTGCGCCGGGCGCGGGGTCTCCCGGCACCGCGGGCATGGGTCGGGACGGCCTTCGCGGGGCTCACCAGCGCGAGGTCGACTTCTCAAACACATAGAGCGCGACGAGCCCAATCGTCACCGCGGTCGAGACGATCAGGATGGTGCGGTCCCAATCGATTCCGCTCCGCTCGGCGCGGTTGAGATTGAGAGCGGTGAACAGGGCCTTCATCGCAAATCGGCGCATCGGGAGCCTCGCGGGAGCGCACGATGCCACTGTCGGCGCGGGCCGGCTTGATGCAGCTCAAGCCGGACTGCGCCGCGCGGTCGCTACACCGGCGGCGGATTGCGATCGGTGAAGGCTGTGCGCTGGTGCCAGTAGGGATAGGGCAGCGTCACCTTGCTCGCCGCATCGAGCTTTGCGATCTGGTCCTTGGTCAACGACCAGCCGACCGCGCCGAGATTTTCGCGCAGCTGCGTCTCGTTGCGCGCGCCGATGATCAGCGTCGAGACGGTCGGACGCTGCAGCAGCCAGTTCAGCGCGATCTGCGAGACGCTCTTGCCCGTTTCCTTGGCGACCTCGTCGATCGCATCGACGACGCGATAGACGTGCTCGTCCGGCACGGGTGGGCCGAACTCGGCCGTCTTGGGCAGGCGGCTCAATTCAGGCTTTGGCTGGCCGCGGCGAATCTTTCCGGTGAGGCGTCCCCATCCGAGCGGCGACCAGACCACCGCGCCGAGGCCCTGGTCGAGGCCGAGCGGCATCAGCTCCCATTCGTAGTCGCGCCCGATCAGTGAATAGTAGGTCTGGTTGGCGACGTAGCGGGGGAAGCCATGCTTGTCGGCAACGCCAAGCGATTTCATCAGGTGCCAGCCCGAAAAATTCGACACGCCGACGTAGCGGATCTTGCCGGCGCGCACGAGCACATCGAGTGTCGCGAGCACCTCTTCAGGCGGGGTGAAGGCGTCGAAGCCGTGAAGCTGGAACAGGTCGATGTAATCGGTGCCGAGCCGGCTCAGCGAAGCATCGATTGCTGTGAGCAGATGCTGTCGCGACGACCCGATGTCGTTGGGGCCGTCGCCGAAACGGAACGTCGCCTTGGTCGAGACCAAAACCTTGTCGCGGCGGCCCTTGATGGCCTCGCCGAGAACGCGCTCGGATTCGCCGAGCGAATAGACGTTCGCGGTATCGAACATCGACACGCCGGCATCGAGGCAGATATCCAGAAGGCGCCGCGCTTCGGTCGCATCAGTGGTGCCCCACGCAGCGAGGCGGCCAACGCCGCCGAAGGTACCGGTCCCAAGACTCAAGGCGGGCACCATGAGGCCCGAGCGGCCCAAGCGTCGGTATTCCATCGATATGCTCCTTGGCTGGCCGCTCATTGATCCCCGCGACCCGTGCCGGATGGTAGAGCAAGCACGCGCCGTGTCCTATTGCGTGCTCACATAGCGGCTCTGCTGGGGCCGCACGCGTTACGCCACGATTGTCCCCTTCAAATTCGCAGCCGTGATCTTCGCGCGCAGCCAGGCTTCGAACGCGTCGACATGGCTGCGGCCTTTGGCCTCGGAGGATCGCACGAGATAATAAGACACAGTCTCGACCTCGAATTGGGGCTGATGGAACGGCGCGACTAAGGTGCCCTTTTCCAGCTCGTCGGCGGCGAGGATCTCGCTCTCCAGGACGACGCCGAGACCTTCGACAGCGGCGTCGATGGCCATGGTGGACCGATCGAACCACAATTCGTGGCGTGCCTTGATCGTCGTGCCGACGACCTTTCGCAGATAGTCGGTCCAGGTCAGCGCGTTCGACGAATGAATCAACGTGGCCCGGGCAAGATCGCCAGGCTCGTGAAGTCCGAGTTGCTCGATCAAAAGCGGGCTACAGAGCGGACGCAGACGCTCAGCCAGGAGCGGCTCGATCTGCCGGTCGTTGAGGACGGGCGGGCGTCCATAGGCGATGGCGAGATCGAAGCGAATGGTATCGAGGTCGCGCAAGTCGGCGATAGTTGACAGCCTGATCCCGATCTCCGGATGCTCGCCGATGAAATTCCCGATCCGCGGCTGAAGCCATTTGGCGGCAAAGCTCGGGCCGCTCGCGATGAACAGATGATTGCGCTGCGACTGCGGCGCGACCAGCCGCGTCGCGCCCATGATCATTCCGAATGCGCGCTCGATCTCGGCGGCATAGACGCGGCCGGCATTGGTGAGCACCGCGCGGCCGGCGTGCCGCGAAAAAACACGAACGCCGAGGAAGTCCTCGAGCTTCTGGATGTGGTGGCTGATCGCGGAGGGTGTGACCCCGAGCTCCTCGGCGGCGCGGCTGAAGCTGCCGTGGCGCGAAGCGGCTTCGAATGCCGACAGCGCCTTGAGCGGCGGCATTCGCGAGCGCGGTGTTGACTCCACCTCATCGGCTGCTGAGTTTTTTGAACTGGCGCCCATCATGTCTGCCCGGTACGAATTTATCCGTTGCTCAGGCAATTCTTGTACCGCAAACGCCCTGAAGCAACAGCTTCGTGCCCCAAAAGACCGACCCGACAACGGCGAGTGCATCGCCACACCGCACCGGCTGTGCGGCGGATGCCGCTTGCCCGAGGAGAACCCATGACTTCAGCGCTGAAACAGGCCGCCGACGAATTCCTCGTCCGCTATGGCGGAGACGTGTTTCCGAACCTCTTCACCTCGGCGAAGGGGACGATCGTGACCGACAGCGACGGGCGCGACTATCTCGATTTCACCTCGGGCCAGATGTGCGCCACCATCGGCCACAACCATCCGGCTATCGTCGCGGCGGTGGAGAGTGCGGGGAAGAAGGCCTTCCATCTCTTCAGCGGGATGATCCCCGAAGTGGTCGCCGAGCTCGCCCAGGTGCTGGCGAGGGATTGGCTGCCCGGCAATCTCAAGCGCTCGATCTTCATCAATACCGGTTCGGAAGCGACCGAAGTCGCGCTCCGGATGGCCAAGATGTACACCGGCGGCTACGAGGTGCTCGTTCTCGGCGGCTCGTGGCACGGCATCACCGGCGGAGCCGCCTCGGTCTCGATGGCGAGCGACCGCAAGGGATATGGCGTGCCGCCGCCCGGCGTGTTCGTCATCCCGGAGCCGAACGCCTACCGGCCCTACATCGCAAAGGGCAGCGAGGACGAGTCTGCGCTCGCCAATCTCGAACTCGCCCTGAAGATGTTCGACATGCAGTCGAGCGGGAGGGGTGCTGCGATCATCGCGGAGCCCGTGATCAGCGCCGGCGGCGTGCTGGTGCCGCCGAAGGCGTTCATGGAGGCCCTGCGAAAGGCGGCCGATGAGCGCGGCATGCTGCTGATCTTCGACGAGGCCCAGACTGCTTTCGGGCGTATCGGAAAGAAGACCGGATCCGAATATTTCGGGGTCGTTCCGGATATCATGACGATGTCGAAGACGCTCGGCGGTGGGCTTCCGCTTGCGGCGGTGTCGACCACCGAGGCGATCGAGAGCAAGCTCCAGGAGGATCACTTTACTTATTACACCAGCCACGTCTCCGATCCCTTGCTTGCCGAGGTCGGGCTCGCGGTGCTGCGCGTGATCACTGAGGAGAAACTTGTCGCACGCGCCCACGAGATGGGTGCCTACCTGCGAGGCCGGTTCGAAGGGCTCCAGCAGAAATACGAGCAGATCGGCGAGATCAGGGGCATGGGCCTTCTGCTTGGCGTGGAGCTGGTCAGCGATCGCAACAGCCGACGCCCAGCCCACCAGCTTGGCGGCCTCACCACGAAGAAGTGCTTCGAGTACGGGCTGAGCATGAACATCCGCCGTCGCCCCGAGCGCGGATCGGTGTGGCGTATCGCGCCGCCGTTGACCGTCTCGACCGAGGAGATCGACCGCGCCGTTGAGATCCTTGATCGGGCTTTGAGAGAAAGTCTCGACGAGCTGTCGCGAAATCCCACTGCTTAGCAACTGGTTGGAGGCTGACATGATCCGCGTACACGCGCCGAAGCTCGCCATTGCCGCCGCATCACTTGCGCTGCTCGAGATGGGGGCCGCGCAAGCGGCGAGTCAGACTTTGGAAAAGATCAGGGAGGTCGGCAAGATCAGCTTCGGCTACCGCGAGGCGTCGATTCCGTTCGCCTATCTCGGAGCAGATCAGAAACCGACCGGGCTCTCGCTCGACCTCTGTGCCGCAGTGGCCGACAAGGTCAAGGTCATGTTGCAGCGGCTTGAGCTGGAGGTCGAATACGTTCCGGTGAATGCGTCCAATCGCATCCCGCTGCTCCAGAACAGTACCATCGACGTCGAGTGCGGCAGCACGACCAATACGGCCGAACGGCAAAAACAGGTGGCATTCTCCGTTGCGACCTATGTGGCATCGCCGCGCTGGCTGGTGTCGGCCTCGTCGCAGCTGATGGAGCCGAAAGGACTTGACGGGCAGACGGTCGTCATCACGCAGGGCTCGCTGAATTTCGGGGTCGCCAAGAAGCTCCTCGATGACCAGAAGCTGAATGTGACGATCGTGCAGGCCAAGGACCACGCCGAGTCGCTCCTCATGCTGGGAACGGGTCGCGCCACGGCGTGGTTCGAGGACGATATCCTGGTTGCCGGTCTCGTCGGGAACGCCTCCGATCCCAGGGCTTTCCGGATGTTGGCGGCCACCTACGCGCCTTCTTACTATGGGCTAATGACCCGCAGGGAAGATCCCGAGTTCAAGGCCGTCGTCGATGCCGCGATCAAGGAGAAGATGGTGTCCGGTGAATTCGAAAGGCTCTACGCGAAGTGGTTCGAGTCGCCGATTCCGCCGAAAGGGCAGAACCTCCAGCTTCCCATGAGCGGAGCGATGAAGGCCCGCGTCGCATCTCCCAGCGATGCGCTTGTGCCGTAGGCGACGCTCTCGGCAGACCTTGCGTCAATGCCGCGACTGGCTCTGCCGGAAGTCGCGCGGCGACATCCCGAAATGCTCGCGGAATACGCGGCCGAAATGCGAGAGGTCGTTGAAGCCCCAGGCGAAGGCGATCTCGCTGATGTGGCGGTGCGCGAGCACGGGGGAGGCGAGGTCGCGCCTGCATTGAGCAAGGCGCTCGCCGAGGACGTAGCGTTGGAACGAGGTGTCCTCGTCGGCGAGGAGATCGTTGACATAGCGGGACGAGATGCCGAGCGCCGCTGCGGTCTCGGACAGCGAGAGATCGGGATCGGCAAGATGAGCCCGGATATGCGCCTTCAGCCGGTAGAGCAGGGCGGAGCGATGGGTCGAGGACGGCAGCGGCGTCTTGCCCAGCCGCTCGCCCAGTGCCATCGCCAGGACATCGACGGCCTGTTCCGACAGAGCGGCGGCGTGGTGCGGATCGATCTGATCCGCGCTCTGGCAGAGCCGGTAGATGAAATCGTAGGCGATCCTCTGCAGCGGCGAGTCCGGTCCGAAAGCGCTGGCGGTCAGGGTTTCAGTCGCGCCGAGCCGGCGCTGCAGCATCTCGCGCGGCACCTTGAAGATGGTCTGCGTAAAGATGCCATCGAATTTCAGCTCGTAGGGACGGGTGGTGTCATAGAGCGCAAATTCTCCCGGATGCACTACGGCCTCGCGGCCGTCCTGCACCACGGCGCCGGTGCCGTGATTGCCGAGCGCGATCAGGATGAAATCCTGATCCGAGCGCGCGATGCGCGAGGGCGTGCGCAACACGTGCTGACGGTCGGAGCAGACCTCGGAGCATTCCGCCTTGCCCAATGGCGCGCGGGTGACCGAGCCGCGAAAGGCGCTGCCAAGATCTGACCTGCAGTCGAGCCCGACGAAGACGTCGCAGACGATATCCTGCCAGAGCGCAAGCCGACGGTGGCCTGGGCTGTCGTCCGTGGTGAACTGGATTGGCATCTGCAGAGCCTCCCTTTCACATCCCGCAAAATCGCGTGTCGGCGCAGGTCCCCACTGACGGAGGCAAACCCGTACCGGGCCGGCGATTCCGTCCGGTCGAGTTTTTGTTCCGCCGTGGTCGAGCGCCCGCCGCCCGGCTTGGTCAAATAGACTGCATCGGACCTGGCTTCCGATCAACCGGCAAGGGAGGTGGCAATGGGCATCGAACATCCGAAATACAAGGTCGCGGTGGTGCAGGCGGCGCCCGCCTGGCTCGATCTCGATGCCTCGATCGAGAAATCAATCGCCCTGATCAGGGACGCAGCCGAGAAGGGCGCCAAGCTGATCGCCTTTCCGGAAGCCTTCATCCCCGGCTACCCCTGGCACATCTGGATGGATTCGCCGGCCTGGGCGATCGGTCGCGGCTTTGTGCAGCGCTATTTCGACAATTCGCTGTCCTATGACAGTCCGCAGGCCGAGCGGCTGCGTGATGCCGTGCGCAAGGCCAAGCTCACCGCCGTGCTCGGTCTGTCCGAGCGCGACGGCGGCAGTCTCTATCTGGCGCAATGGCTGATCGGGCCTGACGGCGAGACCATCGCAAAGCGCCGCAAGCTGCGGCCGACCCATGCCGAGCGCACGGTCTATGGCGAGGGCGACGGCAGCGATCTCGCCGTGCACGCGCGGTCCGACATCGGCCGCATCGGCGCACTGTGCTGCTGGGAGCATCTCCAACCGCTGTCGAAATACGCGATGTACGCCCAGAACGAGCAGGTCCATGTCGCGGCCTGGCCGAGCTTTTCGCTCTACGATCCCTTCGCGCCGGCGCTCGGCGCCGAGGTGAACAACGCCGCCTCGCGCGTCTATGCCGTGGAGGGCTCCTGCTTCGTGCTGGCGCCTTGCGCGACGGTCTCGCAAGCGATGATCGACGAGCTGTGTGACCGGCCGGACAAGCACGCGCTGTTGCATGCCGGCGGTGGCTTCGCTGCGATCTATGGTCCCGACGGCAGCCAGATCGGCGACAAGCTCGCGCCGGACCAGGAGGGCCTCTTGATCGCCGAGATCGATCTTGGCGCCATCGGCGTCGCCAAGAATGCCGCTGATCCAGCCGGGCACTATTCGCGCCCCGACGTCACGCGGCTCCTGCTCAACAAGAAGCGATACCAGCGCGTCGAGCAGTTTGCGCTGCCGGTCGACACCGTCGAGCCCACGGACATTGCCGCGGCGGCGAGCTGATCGCCGGAATTGAGGGGAGGCACGCTCATGGAATCCGCAATTCCTCTGCATCTCGAGACCCCACGCACGCGCCACAAGCGCGTGCCGGACGATTACCAGCCGCCATACCCGTCCTTCGTGGCGCGCTATAAGCCTGGAGTGAACCGGGTCGCGATGGCCTATTTCGGCCTGCAATATCGCGGCACGGCGCCGGCGGCTGCGACGGATGCGCTCGCCGACATCGCGGCGCGGTTTGCCGCGGAAGGCGGTCCCTCGCATTGGGACCGGGCGCAATATGTTGATCAGGCCGGCTATGAGAACGTCGTCTCGGTGGCTTATTGGGACGACATTGCGCGGTTCGACCAGTGGTTTACACCGGCGCGCGAGGTCTGGACCGGAACGCAGCCCGAGGGCATCGGCACTTTCATCGAGGTGCTGCGCCCCATTGTGGCGCGGCACGAGACGCTGTTTTCCTCGCTGGGGCGGCCGGAGGGCGTCGCCGCTATCGCCGACGGCATGAGCGGCGAGGTGCAGGAGCACGCCTATTGGGGCGGCATGCGTGACCGCATCCCGCTGTCGCAGACCGATCCAATGTCGCCGGGCGGCAATCCCGAATTGATCCGCGACGGCGCGCGGCTGCGCGTGCAGGCGCACGACAATCTCTGCCTGATCCGATCAGGCCAGGATTGGAGCGATACCGAGACCTCGGAGCGAAAGCTCTATCTCGACGACGTCGAACCGGTGTTGCGCGAGGGCATGGATTTCCTGCGCGATGACGGTCTCGGCATCGGCTGCTACGCCAACCGTTACATGCGCGTCCTTGCAGCCGGTGGGGACGCGAGTGAAAAGTCCTACGGTCAAAGCTGGTGGAAGAGCCTGGCGGCGCTGGAGCGGTGGGCGGAATCGCATCCGACCCATGTCAGGATATTCGGCGCCGCAATGAAATACCTGTCGACGCTCGGCCCCTCGGCAAAATTGCGGCTCTACCACGAGGTCACCGTGGCGGCTGCCGACGAGCAGTTCTTCGAATATCTGAACTGTCACGCCAAGACCGGCATGCTGGCGGCGGTGGAGACCGTCAGCGCTTGATCGGCTAGATCACGCAATGACCGAGCAGCTCGGGATGCGCGGCGCAGATGTGATGCGCCCCGGCGTCCCGCAGCTCGGCCTCGCTGCCGTAGCCATAGAGCACGCCGATCGCGGTCATGCCGTTGGTGCGGGCGCCGACCACGTCATGGCTGCGGTCGCCGATCATGATCGCACTGGCGGGATCGACCTTGGCCTCGTCGAGCGCGTAGCGCAGCAGGTCACGTTTGTCGACGCGCGTGCCGTCGAGCTCGGAGCCGAACACGCGCTCGAAATACGGTTTCAGGCCGAAATGCTCGACGATTCGGGTGGCGTAGACCGCGGGCTTGCTGGTCGCCACGAACATGCGCGGTGTTGTCGCGGCAAGCGTTGTCAGCGTGTCCATGATGCCGGCGTAGGCTTCGTTCTCGAACAGGCCGACATCGCTGAAGCGCTCGCGATAGAGCAACAGCGCCCGGTCGGCGAGTTCCGCGCTGCCCGTGAGCTTTTGCAGGCTGGCATGCAGCGGCGGGCCGATGCACCAGGTCAGCTCGTCCTCGCTCGGCACCGCGATGTTGAGCCGCTCCAGGGCGTACTGGATCGAGCGCGTGATCCCGGGCTTCGGGTCGGTCAGTGTGCCGTCAAGGTCGAAATAGATTGTAACCATGTTGCCGCGCCTGTGTTGCTACCGCCGTCTATGCCAGACCTAAACGAGGCCGCGGACCAAGGCAAACGCGCAACCATTGCCACGCCGAAAATCGCCTTCCTGATACCGCGTATCCCTTAAAGCTCGCTATTCGCGGGAGGGAAGCGTAGAGTCGCGCCATCACCGCCTTCCATTGGCATCGACCGGTGACTGAGGGTCACCAGCGCTCCCGCCGACTGAGCAGGAGCGTGCATGACTCGATTTCGTCTGGTCGACTGGATCCGCCGGAGAGCGGTTCTCGTCACATTGATGCTTGGCATATTGATACTTGGCACACTGTCGCAAGGCGCTGTCGCGGCAGGACCGGACTGCCGGGCGATCGCAAGCACGAGCGGACGTCTGGCCTGCTACGATGCTGCGTTTCCTCCGAAGGAAAGAAAGCCCGCTGCTGCGGAGAACGATGGGTCCCGTGCTGCTTACAAGGACCCGTTCGTGGCGGAAGAGGCCAGAACCGCAGCGAAGCTGAAGAACATCTGCCGCGGGTGTTGAGGGTTGCTCGTTCGCCGCGTTCTCGTTGATCGGCGAACCCGGACGAGAGATCGAGACAATTTTTCAGGAGAGGCCGGATGAGCGAGCGACTTGAAACTCTGAAGAAGGCCCGTGATCGCATGATCGAGGACAGGGACGCGCATGCGAAAGTGCTGGCCGCTCCCTTTGTGCGCGACACGGCCGAGCGCGCGCGCAACAAGTTTATCGAGATCCAGGCGCTGATCGATGCCCTCGACCGCGCCATCCGGGGCGAAATCCCGGTTCCGGTCAAAAACTAAGGCAGTAAGCAGCGACACCAGCGGAGCGTACATTGCTGATGCCGCTAGCGCTCCCTCATTGCTGTCTCGCCCATTCGACGATGGCGGTCGCCTCCGCGCCTGCCCGGGTTTCCCAGGCGGTGATCGCGTTCGTTGCTGCCTTCCGCAACTCCGTGACAAGGAACGCTGGTGCCGGCTCGGCGATATGGACGCCATTGTCGCGCATGCGCGCATAGTTCTCGATCGTGCGGTGGGTCAGTAGCGCGAGCTGGCTCTGTTCGGTCTCGGCCGCCGCGGCCAGCACCTCGCGCTGCATCGGTTCGGACAATTCGGCAAAGGCTTCGCTGCGGACGAAGGCGATCGAGATTGGCATCGCGTAATTGATGGCCGTGAAATGCGGCAGGAAGTCCCACAATTTGCGCCCCGCGCCGCCGTCGCCGGAGGTGAGGAAGGCATTCAGCCGATGTTCCCTCAGTCCGGCGAGCGCCGCGTCCATCGGCAGGAATTGCGCGTTCGCGCCGGCCGCGCGCATGACCTCGGTGGAATTGGCATCGTAGGTTCGCAAGTTCAGTTTCGGTAGATCGTCGGCACTTTCAAGCGACCGCTCCGACCAGAGGCCCGTGGCCGGCCAGATCGTCACATACAGCAGCTTGAGGCCGCGCGCCGCGAGCGCCTTCTCATAGAGCGGGCGCGCCCGCAGATTGGTGGCGCGGGCGAGATCCACCGATTGCACCAGGAAGGGCAGGGTGGACAGCCCGAGCACGGGATCGAGGCCCGAGAGCGCGCCCGCGAAGGCATCACCGCCCGCGATCCGGCCGTCCAGCGCCGCGCGCGGCATCTCGCCCGAGTTGATCTTGAGCTGGTTGTCGAAGGCGTTGGTCACGGTCACGAAACCGTGGGTACGGTCGGAGACGCGGCTGGCGAAAGTCGAGAGACCAATCCCGGAGATGTTATTCTCGGGGTATTCCGTGGTCATCCGCCAAGTGACCTGGGATGTGACTTGAGACGCGACTTGGGACGTCACCTGGGCGGCGGCTGGCGCGACGCTCAGGATGAGCGCGGCGAGGACAAGGATCGCGCGGATCCGTTTGGCGGGGTAACGCATTGGGAGAAGCAGGGTAGGCAGCATATATTGGCAACTCGTTGAACCATGGCACGATGCCACAACATGGCAGATCACACTGTCGCATGCCGCGCCGAGGCGCGCCACCGCCATGCCTGCACGCGATGGGTGCAGATTGCGATGTGCATCATCTCCGCGCTGCTTGTCTCGGCGACCCAGGCCGCGGCGGGGGACAGTTCGCCCGCTAAGACCGATGTCGCTGTCCCCAGCGTCGAAGAGCTCGCGACGCCGCCGGCGAAGCCCGCGGATGCGCGCGAGAGCGACACGCGGGAATCGATCTGCCTGATCGTCGAGGCCGCAGCGCGCGATGCCAATCTGCCGCTGGAGTTCTTCGCCCGCGTGATCTGGCAGGAGAGCCGCTTCCAGGCCGATGCGGTGGGGCCCATGACGCGCAGCGGGGAACACGCGCAGGGGATCGCGCAGTTCATGCCGGGCACCGCGAGCGAGCGCGGGCTGCTCAATCCCTTCAATCCGGTGCAGGCGCTGCCGAAGTCGGCGGAATTCCTGAACGAGCTGCGCAACCAGTTCGGCAATCTCGGCTTGGCGGCGGCCGCCTACAATGCCGGGCCGCGCCGGGTGCAGGAATGGCTCGCCGGCACCGGCGGCATGCCGGAGCAGACCCGCAATTACGTTCTTGCCATCACTGGCACGAGCGTCGATGCCTGGGCTAAGGCAGGCGCGACCGGCAAGGGGCCGCCGAGCGCGCCGCCGACAAGCTGCCGCGATCTGATGGCGCTGTTGAAGCGCGCGCCGAATGCTTTCGTCGCCGAGCTCGAGCAGCATGTGGAGCTTGCGGCTGCAAAGATCTGGGGCGTGCAGCTCGCCGCGGGCTTTGACCGCAACCGGGCGTTGGCGATGTATTCCCGCGCGGTCACGCGGCTGAGCGCCGTGATCGGCGAGCGTGATCCGAGCCTGCTGAGCTCAGTGATGCGCAGCCGTGGCACGCGCGCCTTCTACCAGGTGCGCATCGGTGCCGATACGCGGAGCGAGGCCGATGAACTCTGCGGTCGCATCCGCAAGGCTGGCGGGGCATGCTTCGTGCTGAAGAATCGCGGTGTGAGCGGATAGGGCGCCTGTCCCAGCGTGCATGCCAGCTCCGCCGCACGCTTTCTTGACGCGAGCCGCCGTATTCCCCGTTATGCGGGCACGATTCCTCATCCGGCCAAGACTCCCGTGGCGCTTCCTCCGCTCGATTCACCTCAATGGCAAAGTCCCTGGCGCGCCTTTGTGTGGGGACTGCGCTCGATCACGCAGACGATCCTCACCCTCGTCCTGTTCGCGACCTATCTCGGCATTGGCGCGCTCGCCCACGACACCCATTTCAGCCTGCTCTGGGCGCTCTGCTCGACCCTGTTCGTCTGGGCGGGGCCGGCGCAGATCATCCTGATCACCACGCTCGGCTCCGGCGCGACGGTCATCCAATCGGCGATCGCAGTCACGGTCAGCGCCATTCGCCTGTTTCCGATGGTGGTCTCGGTGCTGCCCTTGATGCGCACGCCGACGACGAAACGGCGCGAGCTGTTTTTCGCGGCGCATCTCACCGCGGTGACGCTGTGGGTCGAATGCCACCGCTTCCTGCCGCAGGTGCCGCGTGAGCGCCGGATCGCCTTTGTCAACGGACTTGGCTTCGGTCTCGTGTCGGTGTGTCTCACCGCCAACACGGTCGGCTATTTCCTTGCCGCGAATCTGACCCAGACGCTTGGCGCCGCGATCCTGCTGCTGACGCCGCTGTCCTTCCTGTTCTCGACCGCGCGCAACAGCCGGGAGGTCGCCGACGTCGTCGCGCTCGCGCTGGGGGGTCTGCTCTATCCATTGGCCGCGAAGATGAATTCCGGCCTCGACATCCTCGTCAGCGGCCTCGTGGCTGGCACGATTGCCTATGGCGTGCATTGGTGGCGGGAGGTGCGCGCATGAGCTTTGCGCAGCTCATTGGCGACTGGCACGCGCTGGCGGTGCTGTTCGTCGCCGGCGTTGCTCCCAACCAGATATGGCGCATGCTGGGCCTGTGGTTCGGCGGCGGCATCGACGAGGGCTCCGAGCTTCTGGTCTGGGTACGGGCGGTCGCCACCGCGATCCTGGCCGGCGTGATCGCCCAGATCGTGGTCGAGCCGCCCGGGGCGCTTGCGAGCGTGCCGGATGCCTTGCGCTACGGTGCGGTCGGCGCCGGCCTCGTCGTCTTCCTATTGACCCGCCGCTCGATCTTCGCGGGCGTGGTCGCGGGCGAAGTCTTCATGCTGGCCGGCAAGTGGTGGTTGGGCTAAAACCACCGGCGAACAGCAGGGAATTGGAAATATGGTTCGCGAAAACGAGCTCCGCGAGGGTGAAGTCTCCATCGAGCTGCCGCCGACGCAGGATGCCGGCCTCGTCTTCATCGGGCGCATCCGCACGCCCTGGAGCTCGCGGATGGAGACCCCACGCCAGGGCCGGCATGACGGCCCGATATGCCGCCTCGAGATCTTCGAGCCGTTCGTGCCGGCGATCAAGGGCGTCGATTTCTACAGCAATCTCGAGGTGCTCTACTGGCTCGACAAGTCGCGCCGCGACATTGTCCTGCAAAGCCCGAAGAACAACGAGAAGACCCGCGGCACGTTTTCGCTGCGCTCGCCGGTGCGCCCCAATCCGATCGGCACGTCGATCGTGAAGCTGGTCGGTATCGAGGGCAACGCGATTCTGGTGCGCGGGCTCGATTGTCTCGACAACACGCCGCTGATCGACATCAAGCCGGATCGTTGCGAGTTCACGCCGCTGGCTGCCCCGCAGCCGGGGGATTTCCAGACGGAGTGAGAGGCTGCCATCGTAGCCCGCATGGAGCGCAGCGGAATGCGGGAACGATCCCGGATTGCGCTTCGCTCCATCCGGGCTACGGCAGCTGAGACTCAGCCCGCCTTCAACGCCGCGATCAGCTTGGTCGCGTTCTCTTCCAGCACCTTGACGTCTTCCTTGCGGCTGGCGGGCGGAAGCATCGCCACGCCGTCGTGGCGCGGCATCACGTGCATGTGGAGATGAAACACCACCTGTCCGCCGGCGGCCTCGTTGAACTGCTGCACAGTGATGCCGTCGGCCTTGAACGCCGTCATCGCTGCGGCAGCGATCTTGTGCGCGCCGAGGGCGACATGGGCGTAGTCGTCCGGCTTGATGTCGAGGATGTTGCGGGCAGGGGCTTTTGGAATCACTAGCGTGTGGCCAGGTACCCGCGGCATGATATCGAGGAAGGCGAGCACGTGCTCATCCTCGTAAACCTTGTGGCAGGAGAACTCACCGCGCAGGATCTTCGCGAAAATATTGTTGGGGTCGTAGGCGGTCATGGCGGCGGCTCCCTGGAATTTTCGCTTACTGTCACCAGCCGCAACGAACCGTCAAGGCGCCTCGTCGGCGCCTTTGCGGAACGGTCCGAGCTCGGCCAGCTCCCGTCCGGCTTCCGCGACATAGGCGCGCTCGCGCTTGAGGTAATCATCGATGGCGCGGCGCAAGCCCGGATCGGCGATGAAGTGAGCGGAGTGGGTGGTTCGCGGCAGGTAGCCGCGTGCGATCTTGTGCTCGCCCTGCGCGCCGGCCTCGACATTCCCCAGGCCGCGTTTGATGGCGAAGTCGATCGCCTGATAATAGCAGACCTCGAAATGTAGGAATGGATGATGCTCGACCGCACCCCAGTTGCGGCCGAACAGCGTGTCCGAGCCGATGAAGTTGATGGCGCCCGCGATCCAGCGATCGTTGCGACGGGCCATCACCAGCAGCACGTCATCGCTCATGGTCTCGCCGATCAGCGAAAAGAATTCCCGCGTCAGATAAGGCCGGCCCCATTTGCGCGAGCCGGTCTCCATGTAGAATTGAAAGAAGGCGTCCCAGGCATCTTCGGTGATGTCCTTGCCCGTGAGGCAGTGGATGGTGATCCCGGCTGCCAGCGCATCGCGCCGCTCGCGCTTGATCGATTTGCGGTGACGGGAGTTCAGCGTCGCCAGGAAATCGTCGAAACTCGCAAACCCCTCGTTGTGCCAGTGGAACTGCTGGTCGGTGCGCTGGAGGAAGCCGTGCTCGGCCAGCAGCTTCCACTCCGCCTCGCGGGCGAAGGTGACGTGGACCGAGGAAGCCTTGCTGACGCCGCACAGCGCCACCAGCCCGCTCGCCAGTGCCTCCGTGATACGCGCGCGGTCGACGCCGTCGCGGACCAGCAGTCGCGGTCCCGTGGCCGGCGTGAAGGGAACCGAAACCTGCAGCTTCGGATAGTAGCGCCCCCCGGCGCGCTCATAGGCATCGGCCCAGCCGCGGTCGAAGACATATTCGCCTTGCGAGTGCGATTTCAGATAGCAGGGCACGACGCCGGCGACGCGGCCGTCGACCTTGGCCACGAGATGCCGCGGCCCCCAGCCGGTGCGGATCGTGGCCGAACCCGATTTCTCAACGGCCGATAAAAACGCGTGGGAAACGAAAGGGTTATAGGCAGGCTTTGAGAGGCCGAGAGAATCGCCTGGATGCCCGGATGAGGTTCCCTTGTCATGCCCGTTGCAAGACTTGCCGGGATTGGCGCAGGCGTCCCAGTCGTCCGGCGATACTTCGCCAATGGAAGGTACGGCCTCAAGGGTGATTTCGGATGGTGCCATCGTGCCCAAGATCGTGCATTGCAGCAGCGACTTCAAGAGTGGGAAACATCAAGCCTACGGTACGAAGCCTTCGAAGATCATCTGATCCGCATGTTGCGCAACCCGCGTGCGCTGCTCGGTCGTGCGCACGGTCCAGCCAAGCAGGGCGCAGCCGAACGCATTGCGGGCGATCCAGGGGGCGGCGGCGGGCAGGTCGTCGACCCTGAAGGCAACGAAATGCGGCTGGGTCTGGAAGCCGTGGCGCAGGTACAGCATGCTGTCGCGCTGCTCCTGGGTCAGGTAAGCCCAGTATTCGTCCTCATAGCTCCGCTGCGCGACGATGCCGCGGGGACGGGAGGGCAACAGCTCGCGCAGCGCCAGCACCTGGTCCGGGTCGAAGGACATGCCGACGGCGGGGCCGTCATAGGACGCCAGCACCTCGGCCATCCGCCTCACCAGCTTGCGGTCGCCGTCAAAATGACTCTTCACCTCGATCACCAGCGGCACGCGGCCGGCGACCAGGCTGCAGAGGTCGCTGAGTGACATCATCCGCTCGGGCGTGTCCTTGAACGTGAGCGCCTTCAGTTCAGTGGCGGTTTTCTCGACCAGCGGGCCGGTGGCCTCAGTCAGGCGGCCGAGCGCATGGTCGTGATGCACCATGGCCTCGCCGTCGGCGGAGAGCTGGATGTCGACCTCGATCGAGAAATTGCCCGCAATCGCAGCCTGCACCGCGCCCGGCATGTTCTCGACGATGCCGCGGGAAATGTCGTGCAGGCCGCGATGGGCGACCGGGCGGGCTGTCAGCCAATCAGGAGCGCGCATTCGCCTCAGGCGACCTCGAACACGCCTTCGACCTCGACCGCCGCATCCGCGGGCAGGGAGGCGACGCCGACGGTGGTGCGAGCATGACGGCCCTTATCACCGAAGGCGGCGACCATCAGGTCGGAGGCGCCGTTGAGGACCTTGGGCCCGTCCAGGAAGTCCGGCGCCGAGTTGATGAAGCCGCCGAGGCGCACCACGCGCACGACCTTGTCGAGGTCGCCGAGCGCCGCCTTGACCTGGGCCAGCAGATTGACGGCGCAGCCGCGGGCAGCCGCCGCGCCCTCTTCGATGGTCACGCCGGCGCCGAGCTTGCCCTTGGCGATCAGCTTGCCGGCGGGATCGAAGCAAACCTGCCCCGAGACGAACAGCAGATTACCGGTGCGCACGAACGGAACGTAATTGGCCACGGGGGTGGGGGCCTCGTGCAGCTTGATGCCCTGTTCCGCCAGCTTCTGCTCGACCGTTCCCGCCATATCCGACCTCGTTGTCCAAAAATCCATCAGCCCCGGCGCATCCGATGCAGCCCGGGGCGGGCCCTGTTTCGCCCATCGTGCCGCCACATGCAAGCAACCCTCGGGGTGGCATTTTGTTGAGGCAGGGCAGGAGGTTCAACGCGGGGGCCGCAACTTTACGTGAAACGGCCTCAGTTGCGACGCAATGGAACGTTCATTAAAATGTCGAATCTGCGCTTTCCCCAAGGGACCAGACATGCTGCACCTTTTCCGGACTTCGCTCGGTGTGACGGCGCTCGCGGCGGCCGCTCTCGCCCCCGGAGGCGGGGCGCTGGCCGCGAACGGTCCGTTCCTCGCGCATCAGGCGCTCTATGATTTGAGCCTGGTGAAATCGCGCTCCAATTCGATCAACAGCGCGCGCGGCCGCATCCTCTACAATTTCACGGGAAGTTCGTGCGAGGGCTACACCTCCGAATTCCGCCAGGTCTCCGAGCTCGACAGCGGCGAGGGCAAGGTCACGCTCAGCGACCTCCGCTCCAATTCCTGGGAGGACGCCGGCGGCAAAAGCTACCGCTTCAAGATCGAGACGCGGATGAACGAGGCTGACGCCGGCCGGGTCGACGGTTCGGCGGAGCGCGACGGCGACCACATCAACGTCAAGCTGAAGCTGCCGGTGCCGAAGAGCTTTACGCTCGACGGCAAGATCGTATTCCCGACCGAACAGATCCAGCGCATCATTGCCGCCGCGAAGGACGGCAAGTCGCTGCTCGAGCTCTCGGTCTATGACGGCTCCGACGATGGCCAGAAGGTCTACAACACGCTGACCGTGATCGGCCAGCCGATCCCGGCCGAGCGCGAAGGTTCGCCCGATCCCTCAACATCCGATGAGCACATGAAGTCGCTCAAGCGCTGGCCCGTCACCGTCAGCTATTTCGACCGCGAGGCCCAGCAGAAGGAAGGCGAGCAGACGCCGGTCTATGCGATGGCGTTCGAGCTCTACGAGAACGGCGTCTCGCGCCAGCTCGTGCTCGATTACAATGATTTTGTGATTTCGGGCGCGATGGGCAAGTTCGACGCAAAGGACAGCAAGCCCTGCAATTGAGGGCTGGCCTGCAACGCGGTCTCTGGCTACGCTCCTCCCAACCACAAACATCCGGGAGGCTCACCATGCCCAAGCTCGATCATCTCCGCCCCAGCGGCTTGCATCACAATCCCGCCTATTCGCATGTCGTCACCGCCACGGGGGCGCGGACGATCTACATCTCCGGCCAGGTGTCGGTGGATGAGGAGGGGCGGATCGTCGGCGAGGGCGATCTCGCCGCGCAGACCACGCAGGTGATGCAGAATCTCGGGCACGCGCTGAAGGCAGCCGGTGCGAGCTACGCCAACATCGTGAAGATCACGACCTTCGTCGTGAACTACAAGCCGGAACTGCGCCCGATCATCGGCAAGGCCCGCTCGGCCTTCTTCGAAGGCATGGAGCCGCCGGCTAGCACCCTCGTCGGCGTCTCGGCGCTCGCCGCGCCGGAATGGATGATCGAGATCGAGGCGGTGGCGGTCGCGGATTGATCCTCCATCCGCGCTACGCTTCCCTCCTGCGCGACATCTCCTGCAGAAGAACCATCGCGTCGTTCGCCCTGTCAGCCGGCACAAACATATGATCGTGGTGGAACGCCGAAACGGCGTTCACGCTGATGCCGGCTGCGGCGAGGCGTGCCGTGATCGCCGCCAGGAAACCGACTGCATCGAGTGCGGAGTGAACCGTCAGGGTGATCAGGCACGATGCGAATGCGTAGCGTAGTCCCGCCGCTTCGGCCTGTTCGCGTGGGATTACGAGCGTCGTTCCTTCCTGCTCGCGGAACGTCAGCAAAGGGCTGAGCGCCGCAGGGATCGGCTGGTTTGTCGGGATGGTGCAGAACACGAAAATGCCCGGTCGCATCTCCGGCTTCATGCCTCTCAGCAGCGCGTCGAGATCGCGTTCGCCTGTCATCACTCCTGCGCCTTTTCCGGCCCCTCATACGCGATGCCGCGGATCACTGCGGCGCTGCCGAATTTCTTGCGCAAGCTGTCCACCGCGCGCTCGGCGTGGGCGGCACGGCGGTCGAGCATGTCGGTGTCGTCGGCAACCGAGCCCTCGCGCAATGCGCTGACGCCGGCGCCCATCAGGCGAAAGGCGGTGCCGTCGATCTCTTTCGCCAGCATCTCGCGGCAGATCGAAAAGATCTTTGCGGCAAGCTGCGTCGGGGCCATGATCGACTGCGAGCGCGTGCGCTGGCGGAAATCGGCGGTCTTCAGCTTCAGCGTGACGGTCAGGCCGGCGAGCTCGCTGCTCTTGAGGCGAGACGACGTCTTCTCGCACAGCCGCCACAGGATCTTCTCCAGCGTCGCGAAGTCGCGGATGTCGGTCTCAAACGTCGTCTCGCTCGAAATCGTCTTGGCGCCCCGATCAGGCTCCACGCGGCGGTCGTCGATGCCGCGTGCGAGCCGCCACAGCCTGCGGCCGTCGCTCGGAAATTGCCGCATCATCTCGATCTCGTCGGCCTTCTGCAGGTCGGCGATGATGCGGAAGCCGCGCTGCACCAGACGCTCCTGCGTTGCGGGTCCAACGCCGAAAATGAAACCGACCGGTTTGTCGGCCAGCATCTCGCGCGCTTCCTCCTGGTCGAGCGCGGCAAACCCGCGCGGCTTGTCGAGGTCGGAGGCGATCTTCGCCAGGAACTTGTTGCAGGAGAGGCCGACCGAGACGCTGATGCCGATGTCATGCTCGATGTTGCGTGCGAACCGCGCCAGCACCTTGGCCGGGATCATGCCGTGCACCCGCTCGGTGCCGGAGAGGTCGAGGAAAGCCTCGTCGATCGAGAGCGGCTCGACCAGCGGCGTCAGCGCCTGCATGGCCTGGCGCACCTCGCGCCCGACCCGGACATATTTCGCCATGTCCGGCGGGATCACGGCCGCATGCGGGCAGGCTTCAAGCGCCTTGTACATCGGCATGGCCGAGCGCACGCCGTAGGTGCGCGCGATATAGCAGGCGGCCGACACCACGCCGCGCTTGCCCCCGCCGATGATGACCGGCTTGTCGGCGATGTCGGGATTGTCGCGCTTCTCGACGGTCGCGTAGAAGGCGTCGCAGTCGATATGGGCGATGGTCAGGCTTGCGAGTGCGCGGTGGCGGGCGAGGCGGGGGGAACCGCAGGCGGAACAGCGCCGCACGCCCATATCCAGATCGGCCGAACAATCCCGGCAGAAGCAGCGGGGGCCGGCCGTCTCCAGGGAGGTCACGGCACGTCGCGCTCCCAATTGGGGTCGCCGAGTGCGTCGCCGAGAACCTGCCGCGCTGCGGCAACGTTGGTCGGATGCAGTTCCGCGGTGCTGGCGAAGGCCTTCACGGTGGCGTCGTCGCGCATCACGAAATCGAGCACGCTAAGCAGGAAATTGGGGTCCGAGGCCGCCTTGCGCAGCATCTCCGGGCCGACCCCTGTCTCGGCCAGGAACAGGCCCAGCCGCTCCGGCTCGCCCGCGACGAAAGACAGCGCCTGAAGCGCAACGATTTCAGCGACTTCGCGCGGGTTGTGAACAGGCTTTTTCACGTGGCCGGTTTGCCTTTCCGTTAACTTTAGGTGTCTACTTTGGGCCACCATGCCCGAGTCTCGTTCCTAAGTCTTGCGACCCCCGACAAGCAACTGGAAACCACATCGCAGAAAGTTGGCCCTCGGGTTTAACGAAACTCAAGCGAATTCGAGGCTAGTTTGAATCCAGTTTTCGAAGCGCCGGCGACCGGCGCCTGAGGCGTCACATGCATCGGTCTGCGGACCAATCAGGAGGGCGGGATGGCTAAGACCGTCCTGATCGTGGAAGACAACGAGCTCAACATGAAGCTCTTCCGCGACCTGTTGGAGGCGCACGGCTACCAGACCACCGGCACCAGCAACGGCTACGAGGCGCTCGACCTCGTTCGCAAGATGCGGCCCGACCTCGTGCTGATGGATATCCAATTGCCGCAGGTCTCGGGCCTGGAGGTGACGCGCTGGATCAAGGACGATCCGGAGCTGCGCAATATTCCCGTCGTCGCCGTCACGGCGTTCGCGATGAAGGGCGACGAAGAGCGCATCCGCGAGGGCGGCTGCGAGGCCTATTTGTCCAAGCCGATCTCGGTCGGCAAATTCATTGAGACGGTCCGACGTTTCATCGGATAGGAAGTGAGTTTACAGTGTCCGCGCGTATCCTCGTCGTCGACGACGTCCCTGCCAACGTCAAGCTGCTCGAAGCTCGCCTGTCCGCCGAATATTTCGACGTGATGACCGCCGCGAACGGCACCGAGGCGCTGGCGATCTGCGCCCGCGCCGAATGCGACATCATCCTGCTCGACGTCATGATGCCGGACATGGACGGTTTCGAGGTCTGCCGCCGCCTCAAGACCGATCCGGCCACGCATCACATTCCCGTCGTGATGGTCACCGCGCTCGACAGCCCGTCCGATCGCAACCGCGGGCTGGAAGCCGGCGCCGACGATTTCCTGACAAAACCCGTCTCCGACGTCGTGCTGATCGCGCGCGTGCGCTCGCTGACCCGGCTGAAGATGATGACCGACGAGCTGCGCATGCGCGCCATCACCTCGCTCGAGATCGGCATGCAGGCGCCCGAGCGCAGTGCAATCTCCGACACCGGCAAGGGCGGCCGCATCCTGCTGGTCGACGACCGCCAGTCCTCCTATGAGCGGCTGGCGACGATCCTCGCTGCCGAGCACACCATCGACGTGGAGCCGAACCCGACGGAGGCGCTGTTCCACGCCGCCGAGGGCAATTACGATCTGCTGATCGTCTCGCTCGACCTCAACAATTTCGACGGCCTTCGGCTGTGCAGCCAGGCGCGCTCGCTGGAGCGCACGCGACATGTGCCGATTCTGGCGATCGCCGACCCCGAGAACGCGACGCGGCTGCTGCGTGGGCTCGAGATCGGCGTCAACGACTATCTGCTGCGTCCCATCGATAAGATCGAGCTGCTGGCGCGTGCCCGCACCCAGATCCGTCGCCGCCGCTATACCGACCATCTGCGCGACAACGTGCAGAACTCGATCGAGATGGCGATCACGGATGCGCTCACCGGACTGCACAATCGCCGCTACATGGAGAGCCATCTCGCCACGCTGGCCGAGCAGGCCGCCACCCGCGGCAAGCCGCTGGCGCTGATGATCCTGGACATCGACTACTTCAAGTCGATCAACGACAATTACGGCCACGACGCCGGCGACGACGTGCTGCGCGAATTCGCCGTGCGGGTGCGCAAGTCGATCCGCGGCATCGACCTTGCCTGTCGCTACGGCGGCGAGGAATTCGTCATCGTGATGCCGGAGACCGATCTCCACGTCGCCGGCATGGTCGCCGAGCGCCTGCGCCGCTCGATCGCGGGCGAGCCTTTTGCGATCCACAAGGGCACCAAGCGCATCGAGGTCACGATCTCGATCGGCCTGACCACGCTGGAGCAGAAGGGCGAGGCGGTTGGCGACGTCCTCAAGCGCGCCGACACCGCGCTCTACCGCGCCAAGCACGACGGCCGCAATCGCGTGGTGTCGCACGCGGCGTGAGGCCGATTGCACAGGCCGGCGATAAAAAAGCGCGAAAACAACCCCATGCACAGTAGCCGACACTAGTCGGATCAATGGCTTACGTCGGCCGCAAAACGGCTGATGCAGACAGCAATGCCGTTTGACTCGTCGGGCAAAACAGGAGCATCCTGCTAGCATCCCGAACATCCCACGAACTTCGCTGTCATCGCGCAGGCGAGGAATCCGGCACGCCACGGCGGACCAGCGGGCATCCATTCTTCAAGTCAGGGAGGATACGGCTCCGACCATTCTGCCTTGGCCAGGGCCGCGCCGGTGCTGGACTTTGCGATGATCTCGTAAGTGTACAGGCCGGAATTGCAGGGGCCCCAGGTTCGTAAGCTCTCCGGCTTCACGATGTTGTCTGAAGGAAATGGGATCTCCTGGCCGCCCATCTCGTAGTTCTTCTCTCTGCGAAACTTGACGACGATCGTGCGCGTGCCGGGCGGAACACTTTTCATCTTGATTTCGGGATTTGGAAAGACGGTGGTGCAGGGCCGCGGAGGTCCAAACGTGAATTGGATCTTCATCTCGTCAGCCGCGGCCGGGGTGCAGATGATCGGGAATGAAATTAGCAGCAACGACGACAATCTAATCATGGGCACGCCCCAAAAAGAAACCAGTGTATCGGCAGGGCCGCCTGATGCCAAGTTTACCCGTTTTTCGCTCTCGCAGCCCTCTTCGGGACGTCACAAAAAAGGCCCGCCGTAGCGGGCCCTGTGGAGATGGAGAAAGTCCGGGTCACTTCTGATCGACGTTGCTGGTCCCCGAGCCGGGCGTGCCGATCGGCAAACCATTCGCCGCATGACCGACGCCAACGCCGGGCGCACTGACCGCTCCTGGAGTTTGATCCTGTGGAAGCGTCTTGACCCCGGTTCTTGCTTGTTCCGCGGGGCTCATCTGCCCCTTGTTGTCGCTGTTGGCACCGTTGGTGGCCGTGATGCCGGACCTGTCGGTCCCGTTTGGCGTGCCCGTCTGCGTCGACCCGGACGCGGTGTTGCCCGTGCCCGAGCTGCCCGGTGCGGCCGGTGTGCTCGCGGTGTTGCCGTTCGGCGTCGGGGGCTGAACGTTCGGATTGGTTGGAGAGTTGTTGGTGTGAGCGCCGGTTGAGGTTGCGTTTGTGCCCATGCCGGATGGGGCCGAGGGACCTCCATTGGCGGCACCAGACGTGCCAGTGCCTGCACCTGAGCTCGCGGATGATCCGGACGCGCCGCCGCTCGCCGCCGCGCCACCCGCGCCTCCGCCGGCACCACCACCACCACCACCGCCGCCTTGTGCGAAGACGGGCGCGGCAACAGCGAAGGACAGTGCGGCTGTAAGAAGAAGCGTTTTTCGATTCATGACCTTCTCCAGTGTAAAGAAGGTCAACTACGCCGAAATGACGATGGTTCCTTTTCCTCCACTCGCTTCAGGAGTTCAGCTTCTAGCGGAGCTTTCAATTCGCGGACGTTCGCGGCATACTCTTCGATGGTTCTCATCCCTCTCGCGCACTTTCACTTCTGGCTCGGACGTCGGTGGATCATCGCTCATGCGTCACCCCAGCTGTCCCTCGGCAGCCGACTTTGATCAAGACTAGATCAATGCGAAGGTGGGACTTGGTTGAGCAGCTGCGATACTGCCGTAACGACCTGGGCGGGCGCGAAGGGCTTGCTCAGCAGAACGCTATTGGGCACGCCGTGAGAGGGCCACTGATCGGCTCCAGCGCCGGTCATATAGACCACCGGCATCTCTGGATTGATCTCTCGGGCTTGCTTTGCAACGTCCCAGCCGGTGAGCTTACCGGCCAAATGAACATCGGTGAGCAACGCGCGGTATTTGGTGGGGTCGCCTTTCAGCAGGGCAACCGCGTCCTCGCCTGATGAAACAATCTCGGTCTGAAATCCACCGTCTACGAGGGCCTCGCCCACCATCTCTTGGATGAGAGCTTCGTCCTCTACAATGAGGACTAGCAACAATTGGCTATCTTGCACCGGCCCCACCCTCTGTCGCGCACCATCGCGACAGTACAGATAAGTGTAAAAGTGCACAAAAGTTCCCGCATGGAAACCTGCGCCGCGTGCACTCCCTCAGCGATATCGGCGCGCTCTCTTGGAGAGGTCGAAGGTGAAGCATGGCAAACTGGGGTGGAGACTGCGGTGCGTGCTCTCCCATCCGCCCTCTTGCGGCGAGCGGAATCGCGTTGACCCTTCAGCTGCGTCAGGGATGCCGGGCCGACCGCTTGCCTCGCTTCACCGCAGCCTCGTCTCCCACGTCCACCCCCGCATTCCGCAACAACACCGTCGCCGCCTCCTTCGCGGCACGCGCCATTGCGGGGTCGTCGCGGACGAGGTCCTGGGCGATCGAGCCGTCGACCAGCAGCACGAGCTGCGTTGCGAGCGCCTCCGCGTTCGCAATGCCGAGCTCGTTCAGGCGGTCGCGAAACCAGATGCGGCGGCTTTCCTTGAAGGCGATGGCGATCTTCTTCACGGCGCGGTCGGCCGGGCCAAGCTCGGCGACCGCATTCACGAACGGGCAGCCGCGAAAGTCTTTGGCGGAGAAGCGGCGCTCCAGCGAATCGAAGGTGGCGAGGATCTGCTCGGCCGGGGGCTTGTCCGAGGGGCGGGGCTGCACGAAACGGCGCTCCAGATAGGCCGCGATCAGCGCGTCCTTGGAGGGGAAGTGGTTGTAGAGCGTGCGCTTGGAGATGCCGATCTCGGCCGCGATGGTGTCGACGCCGATGGCGCGAATGCCCTGCAGATAAAACAGCTTGTCGGCGGTCTCGAGGATCCGCTCTTTCATCGTCTGTGGGGCGGGCGGGGGAGCCATGCGGCGGTGAATGTCCTGTTCGCTTGACAGCGCGCGCTAACCATAGCCTAAGTACACAGGTCTGTGTAACCAAAATCAACCGATATTGCAGACGACGGCGCCCGCGCCGCGCCGATAAGGGAGAACAAAATGCCCCTGTTGCAGGTCCTGCGCCCGACATTGCCCATCCTGATCGGCGCCTCGATCATGCTGACGCTGAGCATGGGGCTGCGGCAGAGCCTCGGCATCTTCATGCAGCCGCTGACCCACGACATCCATCTGTCGATCTCCGACTTCACACTGGCGCTGGCCGTGCAAAACCTCGCCTGGGGCTTTCTCCAGCCGCTCGCAGGCGCGATGACCACGCGCTACGGCTTCCGTCCGATCATGATCGCAGGCTCGTTCATGTACATCGCGGGCCTGGTGCTGATGGCAACCGCGAACGGCCTCGTCGCCATCATGATCGGCGCCGGCGTGCTGATCGGCACCTCGCTCGCCTGCACCGCGGCGGCAATCGCAATGTCGGTGGCGGCGCGCGCGGTGCCCGCAACGGTGCGCTCGACCGTGCTCGGCATCGTCTCCGGCGCTGGCTCGCTCGGCGCGCTCCTGTCGGCGCCGATCGGGCAGATGCTCAACGAGGGCTTCGGCTGGCGCGTCGGGCTTGCCGGCTTCGTGGTGATGTCGGTGCTGATGATCCCGGCGGCCTGGTATGCCGGGCGCGTCGACGCGGTCCCGCTGCCGAAGCCCGCGACTGACGAGATCGTCGATGCCACGGCGATGATTGCAGCGAAGACCGCCTTCGGCAATGCGTCCTTCGTGGTGATGACCTGCGCCTATCTCGTCTGCGGCATGCAGCTCGTGTTCCTCACCACGCACCTGCCGTCCTACCTCGCAATCTGCGGCCTCGATCCGATGCTGAGCGCGCAGACGCTGGGCATGATCGGCGGCTTCAACGTGCTCGGCTCGCTGTTCTTCGGCTGGGCCGGCCAGCGCTGGAACAAGCTCGCACTGCTCGGCGGCATCTACGTCTTCCGCTCACTCGCGCTCGCCTGGTACTTTACGCTGCCGGCCACACCGGCCTCGACCTTGCTGTTCGGCGCGATCATGGGCTTCCTGTGGATGGGCGTCGGCCCGCTGGTCGCGGGCGCCGTCGCCGAGATGTTCGGCCTGCGCTGGCAGGCGATGATCCAGGGCCTCGCCTTCATGAGCCACCAGATCGGCAGCTTTCTCGGCGCCTACGGAGGCGGCGTGCTCTACGACGCGCTCGGCTCGTATACGATGGCCTGGCGCATCGGCGTCGCGCTGGGATTGGCCGGTGGCATCATCCAGGTCGCATTCGCGCTGATCCGGCCGTCACAGCCGCCGGCGCCGGTGTTGCGGACGGCGTAGCGGGGTACCGACCTCAGAGGCGCTGGCTTTTTTCGGATCCTGTCGGAACACGACGGGTCGGTTGTCGGCCGCGGCACAGGGCGCGTCGAGGGCATCACTGCGAATCTCGTCGGCCTCTTTGTTCGAACGCCGAGTGACCCAAGTCACAGAGCTGTATTGCCTTCGCGAACGTTCTGGATACTACTTTATCCCGGTGCTTTCGCGGGGCTACGATGGGCGCATTCAGACTCGTCACATGTCTGATCCTTTTGCTTGGGTTGGGCGGAGTCGCGCACGCCGAACGTCGCGTCGCCCTGGTCATTGGCAATTCGGCCTACAAGAGCGCGCCGCTTCTCTCCAATCCCGTGAACGATGCGACGCTGGTCGGCGGCATGTTCAAGAAGGCCGGCTTCGACAGCATCGACGTCAAGCTTGATGTAAGTGCTGCCGAGATGCGCAGGTCGTTGCGCGAGTTTGCCAACCGAACGCGCGATGCGGATGTCGCCGTCATCTACTATGCCGGGCACGGTATCGAGCTGGACGGAAACAACTATCTGATCCCGATCGATGCGACGCTCGAAACGGACGGCGATGTGCTCGACGAGACGGTAGCGCTTGATCGTGCGCTGTTTGCCGTCGAGTCTGCGAAGCAGCTTAGGCTTGTCATACTCGACGCCTGCCGCGACAATCCGTTTGCCAGGACGATGAAACGCACCGTGGCTTCGCGCGCCGTCGGTCGTGGTTTGGCCAAGATCGAGCCGACGAGCCCCAACACCATGATCGCGTTTGCCGCAAAGGCGGGCTCGACGGCCTCGGATGGTGACGCCAAAAACAGTCCGTTTGCCGCAGCTCTGGTCGAGCGGCTGCCGACGCCGGGGCTCGATCTGCGCAAGGCCTTCGGATTCGTCCGCGACGACGTTCTCAAGAGCACCGGCTACAAGCAGGAGCCTTACGTGTACGGCTCGCTGGGTGGCAACGATGTCTCATTGGTCCCCGCCAAGCCGGTCACGGTTGGACCGCAGCCGAACCCGCAGGACGCGATCCGCCGGGACTACGAGCTCGCGATGCAGATCGGCACGCGAGAGGTCTGGACGGCCTTCCTGGCTCAGTATCCCGATGGGTTTTATGCCAGCCTTGCCAACGGACAGTTGAGCAGGGTTGCGGCCGAGGAAGCGCGCGCCGCCGCGGCCGACAAGACTCGGCAGGCCGAGGACGAGAAGGCCCGGCTTGCTACGGAGCGCGGCAGGAAGGCCGAGCAGGACAAGGCGGCGGCCGCAGCCAAGGCGGCCGAGGATGCCAAACTCGCCGCAGAGAAGGCCAAACAGGCCGAGGAAGTGAAGGCGACCGCTGCCGAGCAGCGGCGCAAGGAAGCCGAGGCTGCTGTTGCCAAGGCGCTGGCCGACAAGCTCGCCGCCGAAAAGGCGCTTGCCGAGAAGATTGCATCCGACAAGGCTGCGGCCGAGCTCGCCGCCAAACAGGCGGCGGAAAGGAAAACGCAGGCAGACGGTGAACAGAAGATCGCCGCTCTCGCCCCGGCCGCATCGCAGCCCGGCATGTCTGCGCAGGAGACGGCGAAGTTGCTGCAATCGGAATTGCGCCGGGTAGGATGCTTCGCAGCGGCTGCCGATGGAGCTTGGAGTGCATCGTCGCAGCGCTCGCTGACATTGTTCAACCAGTACGCCGGCACCAAGTTCGACGCCAAGCTTGCAAGCTTCGACGCCCTGGACGCGATCAAGGCGAAGCCGGGTCGGGTCTGTCCTCTGGTGTGCGATCGCGGCTTCAAGGCCGACGGCGATGCCTGCGTGAAAATCGCGTGTCGCTCTGGCTATCGCGTCAACGACGACAACGAATGCGAGAAGATTCCGGAGAAAAAGCCCGTTGCTACAAGAGATGACTCGAACAGGCGAGACGAGCAGCGCAAGCAGGTCGAGTCCGCCCCGGCCAAGCCGCAGGCGACCGGCCAGATGTTTTGCAACGGAGCAGGGTGCAGGCCCGTACGGTCCGGCTGCAAGCTGGTTCCCGGCGGCTCGAGTCTGCCTTCTGGCGATGGTAGGCCTAAGGCAATGCTGGAGGTTTGTGGTTAAGGTCGGCAGCCGCTTCGGATATTCAGCCCGACAGTCGAGCGTCTCGGTCGCGGCCGATAGTGGGAGCGCCTTTCGGCGAGATGGGTCGGCGCGCTGGACGTATGCTCATGAGCGTCCGCTTTGGAGTCTACAGCGGACGCTGCGCTTGCTTGGTCGTGACCGCCGGCTGGCGGCGTGCATCGATGAGCGTGCGTCTCTCAGGGACGAATGTTGATAATCGTATTCCCCTTGCGTCGCTTGGTCGGATTTAGCGCGGAGACGGCATCGTCGAGGGTCGAGACGTTGCCGATGTTCGTCCGCAGTCGTCCGTCCCGCACCCGCTGGACGATCTCACTCAGTTGGGCACGATCGGACTCGACGACGAAGTCGACCGCCAGGCCATCGGAGGGCCGCGTCTCGGCCGGCCCCACGATTGTCACCAATGTTCCTCCGGCTCGGATCCGTGCTGTGGATCGCTTCTGGATGTCACCGCCAATGACATCGAACACCAGATCGACTTTGCCCACGTCCCCCAAGGTGTCGTTGTCGAGGTCGACGAACTCCTTCGCGCCGAAGTCGAGCACTGTCTGACGGTCGGCGGCGCGTCCAGAGCCGATGACGTAGGCGCCGGCCTCTCGTGCGAGTTGCGTCACCATCGACCCGACTGCGCCGGCCGCGCCGTGTGCGAGGACGCTTTGCCCCGCCTGAAGGCGGCCGTGTTGGAACAGCCCTTGCCACGCCGTCAGGCCTGAGATCGGCAGACTCGCACCCACCGTAAAGTCGACGTCGCCCGGCAGCGGTGCAAGGTTGCGTGCCTCGATCGCCACATACTGCGCCAGTGTGCCGTCGCGATACCAGTCCGCGAGGCCGAACACCCGCTGTCCCACTGACAGCCCCGTCGTGCCATATCCGAGGGCGGAGACCACTCCGGCTAGCTCGTGCCCAGGGATCGACGGTGTTCGGTCACGTTCGAGGCGATCGGTCCAGGTCGAGGGCCACGCCAGCTCGGTCGGTACAAATCCCGACGCATGAACCTGAACGACGACGTCGTTTATCGCCGCCTGCGGCTCGGGCCGGTCCATTAGCTTCATCCCGGCCGTTCCTGCGGCCTGGTCCGTTACAACGATCGCCTTCATGGGAATTGTCTCCTCGGTCATTTGTCTCTTGATCGAATATGCAGAGAGCGTGGACGCAGCGGCTATCCACAGAATGCCGGGCTGTGTGAAACTCCTGTCTCCGTGTCCGCAATCTGCGCTGTCCGCATTGACCGGGACTCCCACTCATCCTGATGGATCGGGATCGCTCCGGTCGCTGGTGTCAGCGATTAGATGCGTTGCGCCCGGCTATAGAACAGTACCAAGAATGCCGATTTTGGCTGTACCAAGCGCGACGGCCGCCTCCCGATACAACTCGATTGTGCCAAACGGGCTCCATTGGCTGCCGAGATTTGCTCGGTGATCGAGAGCGCCTTGAGAGGGGCGAACAGGATCTGAATTGCGGACGGTTTCAGTCTTTCGAGCGCAGCCCCGCTTCGATGCGCTGGATCAGTTGCTCCCGCAGCGCAGGCACCACGTTTCCGAGGACGACGAAGGTGCGGACGATAGGCAGATACGGCTCCATTGCCGCCGTCAGCTCCGCCAGAGACATGCCGGCCAGCCGCGCATATTCGGATTGCGCCGCCGCATCGGTCGCGCGCGGCCGCTCCGGATTGTCGGCTATTTCGGGGGCGAGCTCGGACAGGATGACATGCAAGAACCCAAGATCGAGGGCGGCGGGCCCCCGCATCGCGAAGGTCCAGTCGACGAGCTTTGGGCCTTCCGCCGTCATGATCACGTTGCCGGGGCTAAGGTCGCAATGGCAAATCCCGTCGCCGGTCGGCAGGCGATCGATCAGGGCGAGGATATCGGTGGCGATGTGCTTCGGGACCTTGCCGTCGTCGTGCCGCAACTCGCTCTCCATATACGCGCGCATGGAGAGGAGCTCCGGCGGCGCGGACGTCTTGTGAAGAGTCATGGCCAGCGCCGCGACGATCGCGCCCGCCTGTTCGAACGTCACCGCGCCGGTCCGCGAGAGATGCAACAGGGTCGGTCCGTCGAGGCGCTCCAGCACGATGCCGAAGCGCCCATCCAGCGTCACCTCGCCGAATACCACCGGCACCGGGGCGCCGGCGGCCCGCACGGCGCGGATCATGCGTACCTCGTGTCGGCCGAGCAGATGAGAGACGCCGGCCTTGAACAGCTTCACGACCTGACCGGGCGCCCAGGCGTAGGCCTCGGAGAAGGCGCCTTCACCGATCTTTTCCCCCAGCGATCCCCGCATGCCCGTTCTCCGCCGTGCAGATGAAACACCGGCGGCGAGAAAAAAGGAACCCTTCACGTCGCGAGGGCAGCCGGAGATCATGATCGCGTTTTAACCTGCAGGGACCTTCGACAGCGTTCGCGCTGATCCGACCATCGCAACCGCCGGCGCCGGTGTTGCGGACGGCGTAGGCGAGGGTGTGCTCGCCGGAGTCAAGTCCAGAGGATGACGCTGATATCGCGCCGATCGGGGGTGACGCATTGGCAATGGTTGTAGTATTTGATATTGTACATCCTGAGATAGCATTGAAGCTATCCACTATTGGGGAGAAGACGATGAGAGCTTCGGTTTCTCTTCTTGCGGGTTTGACCATTCTGTCGGTCAGCGCAGCCAGCGCCGCCCCTAAGGGCGCTTCCGCTTCGATCTCCGAAACGAAGGTCAGCTCGGTCGCGTGTTCCACGTCTGGTGGAGGCTTCGGGACCTATCCGGCAGGCTGCCGAAACGGCGCAAACTTCAAGAGCTACAACGAATGCAAGGAATCAGGCGTCAAGCGCGGCTGGAGGCACGAAGACATGGCATGGTATTGCAGCGGGCTGGGACTGCAATAGCGAGCAGACGCCAAAGCGCGGGGACGGTTCATTCTGATCTCATCGCGCTCAAGGGCACCGCGACATTCACCTTGACCGACACGGGCAGCGGAAGGCGCAGCCCGCGGGCCGAAGCCTGATAGCGCGATGCCGGCTGTCTCTTCGGCAGCTTTCCGAAATGCGAGAGGGCCTGCATCAGCGCGCCTCTGACGGCGGGCTCGACCTTCGCACAAATGAGCCAGCAGACCAGAACAAGCAGGCCCAGCGCGATCCAGACGGCCGAGGTGGCATCGAAACCGGCATCGACCAGGGCACGAATGATCGCGGTGCCGATGACGTTATGCGTGAGATAGAGCGGATAGGTGATCAGTCCGAGCGTTCTCAAATAGGCTGGCGTTTCAGGAGAAGCTTTGCCCGCAGAGCGCCGGTGCCGCTTCGCGGCAATGGCAATGAGGAGCACTGCAGCAGCCCAGACCATGATCGGCACGAGAGCCGATTGATCGGAGATGGCGGGGATGGACGTCAAGAAGAACGAGGCGAAGAAGTAGATTTCCGCCGCGCCTGATAGACACGTGATGGCAATTGCGACCTGTTCGAGCGCCGTCAATTGTCTGTTCGCGGAGATGAACAGCCAGATCCCCAGCGCAAAGAAGCAGCCATGCGTCAGCAGGAATGCCGCGCACGGCACCCGAAACATCAGAATGACGAGGTAAGGCAAGTCGGATGGCGTCGTGCATGACAGCACGAGCAGCGCGACGGCATTGAATATTGCGCTGTAGATGGTGAGGCCCCAGGCCAGGTGCCGCAGGGTGACCTTCTTGGTGAGCATCGCGCAAAACACCAGACCATAAAATGCCGTCTCGGCTGCCAGCGTCCAATAGACCTCGTCAAGCCACTGACCAGTGACTCCCTTGGGGACCATCAGCATGGCGTGGATGTAGGGCAGAATGAGTTCGGATGCCGGTCCGCTCCCGAAGAGGAGCAGAACGAGGAAGGTCGCGGTCGCGCAAACCCAGACCGCCGGATAAATCCGAAGCGCACGGCCAAGAAGAAACCCGCCCGGCGAAGACGTGCTCGCGGAATTCGCGATGACGAAACCGGAAATGACAAAGAAGATTTCGACGCCGACCCAGCCGAACCACGTGTAAGGCGCGGCGGACGGGTAGAGAACATCGGCGGCGACGGTGCGCTCGAAACCCGGGACGCCAATCGAGGTCCAGGCCCAGGACCAGAACATCTGGTGGAACATGGCGACGCCGAGGGCGGCGGCGAAGCGCAGCGGATCCAGCAACGGCAAATGGCTCTTCACGCGAATGGACCAGGTTCATGCAACGATCCCGCTGGAGATATTGGAGCTGGTGAAGGCGCTCTGCGAGGTGGGTCACACTTGCTTTGCGTCGTCGAGATGCGCAGCACCCAATGGTTGCTGGTTGCGGGATTGACAACAAGTACAGTGCCGTCATCCTGAGGCGCGAGCCGTGCGGTGCGCAGCATCGCGCGGGGAGCCTCGAAGGATGATATTGTGGGCATCTATGTCTACATGCTGAAATGCGCGGATAGTTCCTTCTACATTGGAAGCGCCACCGGCGAGGACGTGTCCAAGAGAGTCCATGGGCACAATGCCGGCGCCTATCCGGGATACACCTTTTCGCGGCGTCCGGTCGTTCTGGTGTGGTCCGAATATTTCGACCGCATAACAGATGGCATCGCCGCCGAGCGGCAGCTCAAGGGCTGGAGCCGGGCCAAGAAAGAGGCTCTTGTTCGTTCGGATTGGAAATTGGTGAGCCAGTTTGCCCGACGGCGCGCGGGAGCGCCTCGATCTAAGAAGTAGAGATGATGCGGCTAGTGGGGCCGCTCATCCTTCGAGGCTCCCCGCACGATGCTGCGCATCGCGCGGTTCGCACCTCAGGATGACGGATCGGCAAACAAGACGGGCCAGAAAAGGCCCCTTCAAGCTCCGTGACGTCCGCGAGCTTACGACAGGAGGGCTAAGTTCAACTGCGCCAGAAAGCCGGCGGATGGCGTGGACTAACGCGTGCGTCCTGACCGCTTGAGATCGGCGACCTTAAACCTGTTGCCGGCGGCCAGGCTGCTGCACAACCAGTGGGCCTTGTTTCGGTTGTCGCCCAGGAACGTTCTGGTGTCGACGCAATCCAGGTAGGATTTGTGGGTGATGGTGTCGCGGCAGGTTGGCGAGAAAGGACCGTAGTCGATGTTGCCGCCCGACAGGCTGCATCCCACCCAGGGATCCTTGCCGCTTGGGAAGCTTGATGCACAGCCACCGTTGCAGCTGCTTGCGACTTTCTCCAGGCTGGCAATTCTCCCCATCACAGAACCCGGCGCATACGAAGGCGTGCGCGCGGTTGACGTTGGAGCTGTTGACGCAGTCCGACGCGGCGCAATTGTGTTTGCTCCCCGCTCCGACACGTGCGGCCTTGCCACCTGTTTCGGCGCGTCGACCGTGACGGGGGGAATCGTGGCGGCGGAGCCGGTTGGGATCTGCGACGCTGCCGGCGCGCACAGCAAGATTGTTGACAAGGCAGCGATGGTTGAAGGCACGACAAGGCTTGATGAGAATCTCATGACCATGTCCTTCCAAATCCGGCACGGACATTCCGCCCGGCAAGTGCACGGTAACATACATTCGGAAGCGAGCAACCGGGGGTTGAGAGAATATCTGGCGATGACTCGCTGTGCCGAGCTCAGCCCTCGTGCCCAGGTCGCAGCGTAGCGTCACGTCCACGGGGCGCTGCGCGTCCGGGACACGAGAGAGGGGCCAAAATAAAACGGGGCCCGAAAGGGCCCCGCAAAAGTCTTCTACGTTCCGCGATCTTCTTACTTGATCTTGGATTCGCGGAATTCGACGTGCTTGCGCGCGACCGGGTCGTACTTCTTCTTGACCAGCTTGTCGGTCATGGTGCGCGAATTCTTCTTGGCGACGTAGTAGAAGCCGGTGTCGGCCGAGGACACGAGCTTGACCTTGATGGTGACCGCTTTGGCCATGTTCAGTACCTCAGGAATGAAGGGAATCTGGAGCCGGCCAAATGGCCCGCGTTGGCCGGCAACCTAGCCAGAAACGGCCTGATGTCAAGATTTTAGGGGTCGAAAACCGCTCAAATCGGCCCGATCAGGCCTCGAAGAACCGGTTTTTCGGCCGCGGCAGGCCCAGATTCTCTCTCAAAGTGGGCCCTTCATACTCTTTCCGGAAAATCCCGCGGCGCTGTAGCTCCGGGACCACCTTGTCGACGAAATCGTCGAGGCCGGCGGGCAGGAACGGGAACATGATGTTGAAGCCGTCGGAGCCGCGCCCGACCAGCCACTCCTCCATCTGGTCGGCAATGGTTTTGGCCGTGCCGATGAAGGAGAGCCCGCCATAGCCGCCGACGCGTTGGGCGAGCTGGCGCACGGTGAGCTTGTCGCGGGCAGCGAGGTCGACCATGCGCTGGCGGCCGCTCTTGCTGGCATTGGTCTCGGGGATTTCGGGAAGCGGTCCATCCGGATCGAAGCCGGAGGCATCGGTGCCGAGGATGACCGAGAGCGAGGCGATGGCGCTGTCGTAGTGCACGCGGCTGTCGAGCAGCGCGCGCTTCTCCCTGGCCTCGTCGACGCTGTCGCCGACCACGACGAAGGCGCCGGGCAGGATCTTGAGGTGTTCGGGGTCGCGACCGACCTTCTCCATGCGGCCCTTGATGTCGGCATAGAGTTTCTGGCTGTCGGCAAGGCTGCCGCCGCCGGTGAAGACGGCTTCCGCGGTCTCGGCCGCGAGCTGCCTGCCGTCGTCGGAGGCGCCGGCCTGCACGATCACCGGCCAACCCTGGAGCGGGCGGGCAATGTTGAGTGGACCGCGCACCTTCAGATATTTGCCCTGATGGTCGAGCACATGCATCTTCGCGGGATCGACGAACACGCCGCTGTCGACATCGCGCACGAAGGCGTCGTCGGCAAAGGAATCCCAGAGGCCCGTGACGACGTCGTAGAACTCGCGGGCGCGCTTGTAGCGCTCGGCGTGCTCCATGTGGTCGTCGAGACCGAAATTCAGCGCCGCATCCGGGTTCGAGGTGGTGACGATGTTCCAGCCCGCACGGCCGCCGCTGAGATGGTCCAGCGAGGCGAAGCGCCGCGCGACGTGATAGGGCTCGTCGAACGTGGTCGAGCCCGTCGCAATCAGGCCGATCCGCTCGGTAACAGCCGAGAGCGCCGACAACAGCGTGAATGGCTCGAACGACGTGACCGTGTGGCTGCGCTTGAGCGCATTGACCGGCATGTTCAGCACGGCGAGGTGATCGGCCATGAAGAAGGCGTCGAACTTGCCGGCCTCGAGCTTCTGGATCAGCGTCTTGATGTGGCCGAAGTTGAAATTGGCGTCCGGCCAGGCCCCTGGATAGCGCCAGGCGCCGGTGTGGATGCTGATCGGGCGCATGAACGCGCCAAGCTTGAGTTGCCGTTGTGCCATCGCCCGGTGTCCGTTCTTGGTGTCGTTCCGGAAGACATAGGCATGCCGCGGAACTCCGCCATTGGGGGAGGCGGGAAGATTATTTTGTTTTTCGCGACGCTCTCAGCACATTCGCGTCATCCCGGGCCGCGCCCGGAATGACGGAGGAGGCCCATCGAACCGATCCACGGCTCACTCCGACCAAGCCATGACTTTCGCTCCCAAGGAGATCTTCGATGGCAGGTGCAATGACCGTGGACGGGCGCATCGTCCGCATCGACCGGCCCATGCCCTGGGTCGGGCGGCTGTTGTCATTGCCGCTGCTGGCGGCGAGCTTCTATCTGCTGTGGAATGTCGCGCTCGGCCCGCGGCAGGATTTCTCCGGTTTTGGCCGGCTCGCCGATGATCTCATGCCGGTGCTGGTGTTCACGGGACTCGGGTTGCTCGTCGGCATCCCCGGAATCATCCTGCTCACCTTCCGCACCTTCGTCATGCTGAACGAGACGCTGCGCCAGATCGTCATCACCAGGCAGTTCGGCCCGCTGAATTTTCGCAACCATCGCGATCTCGCCGATTATCATTTCATCAGCATTACCGACGAGGACGATCCGGAGCTGACGACATACGATGTCAATCTCTGCGGCAACAAAGGGACCGAGCCGATCACGCTGATGAGCTTCACCAAGCGCGAGGAAGCCAGTCGGTTCGCCAGTGAGCTCGGGCGAGTGCTGAACGTTCCCGCGCGCGACTATGTCGGCACCGAGCCTGACGCGCACGATGCGGACGTCACAAACTGATCAGCTCAAAATATCCTTCTGCATCTTGCCGCCGTAGAAATGGAAGAACGGCACCGGTGCATCATGGCGGAGCGGGCCGGTCGCAAGGCGCGCGTCGAGCTCGTTGAGCACGTTGCGCGTCATCGGATGCAGATCGGCGAGCGGCTTTGAGCCGAGCTCGACCCAGACCAGCTCGACCAGCTCGGCATCGGCATGGATCACGCCATCGACGCGATGGGTGATCGCGGAGGCGTCCGCGGTGAAGAAGCGCGTGTCGAACCGCTTGACGCGGCCGGGCGGGGTGATCGCGCGCGCGATCAGGAACAGGCTGGAGGGATCGGGCAGCAGGCCCGCATCTGCGAACGGCTTCCAGGCGCCCTCGAGTTTGGCCTTTCCCTCGGCCTTGCGCCCGAGGCAGAGGCCGGTCTCCTCGCAGGCCTCGCGGATCGCGGCAATCGCCAGCGACTTGGCGCGCGAGGCCGGCGTCTTCGGACTACCCTTGGCGAGATTGGCTTCCAGCTCGGCGGTGACAGGCGCCGCGCACGGCACGCGATAATCGTCCTTGTCGACACGGCCGCCGGGGAAAACGAACTTTCCGGGCATGAACACCACCTTGTCGTGGCGCTTGCCGACCAGGACCTTTGGAATGGCTCCGCTGCGATCGACCAGGATTAGTGTCGCCGCATCCCGCGGGCGGAAATAGGGATGATGGTCGGCTTCCTTGCCCTCGTGGATTTTTGCCTTTTCCGCCTGCGCCGTATCCGTCATGTCCTCACCCGAACTACTTTTGCTTATTTTGCTTACACAGGCGGAATACCATCCGTCGGGTTCTCGTCAAACCCGTGCATGCGCAGAGCCCATTGCAATCCGACCACGGCTCCCTTCACCGGCTGCAGCAGTGCCAGCGAGGCGACAAAGGTGAAGGGCAGATAGGCCGCGAAGCTGATCCAGACCGGCGTGGTGTAGTTGGTTTCGATCCAGAGGATGCTGGGCACCACGATATGGCCGACGATGACGATGACGAGATAGGCGGGCAAATCGTCGGCCCGATGCGGGGTGAAATCGAGGCCACAGACCGAGCAATTGTCCGCGGTCTTCAGGAAGGCGCGGAACAGTTTTCCGTCGCCGCAGCGGGGGCAGCGGCCGCGAAAGCCGCGCTTCATGGCAGCGAAGACGTCGCGCTTCTCGACGAGGCCGGTCTCGCGGGTCCAGATCTTCGGGGCTGTGCTCACCATGCCTTACCCTTCTGACCCTTGCCCTTGCTTTTTCCCTTGGTCTTTTTCCCCTTGCCGGGCTTCGGCTTGTCCGGCTTGCGCTTCTTGTCGGGACTGCGGCCGGGGTGCGCCTTGAACGAGGGGCGGCGTTGCGGACCGGATCCCCTGCGGCCGCGCGGCGCGGTCTCCCCGGTCGAGGACAGCAGCTCGAAGCGCAACGCGCCTGCGATGGGAGCCGCTTCGATCAGGCGGACGTCGACGACATCACCGAGCTGATGCATGGTGCCGCTGCGCGTGCCGACCAGGGCGTGGCGGCCCTCGTCATAGTTGAAATATTCCGTGCCGAGGGATCGGATCGGGATCAGGCCGTCGGCGCCGGTATCAGTGAGCTTGACGAACAGGCCGGCGCGCGTGACGCCGGAGACGCGGCCCTGGAAGCTCGAACCGATGCGGTCGGCGAGGTGATGGGCGATCAGGCGGTCGACGGTCTCGCGCTCCGCCTTCATCGCGCGCCGCTCGGTCACCGAGATGTGGGCGGCGACTTCGCTCAACGTTTCCGGCGTCTCGGTGTCGGGCAGCGCGCCTTCGCCAAGCCCGAGCGCGCGAACCAGCGCACGGTGCACGACGAGGTCGGCATAGCGGCGGATCGGCGAGGTGAAATGCGCGTAGCGGCGCAGGTTCAGACCGAAATGACCGTAATTCTCCGAGGAATATTCGGCCTGCGCCTGGGCGCGCAGCACGACCTCGCTCACCAGCGGAAAGTGGTCGTGGCCTTCGAGCTGCGCCAGCACGCGGTTGAACAGAGCGGGACGCAGCGCGCCACCTTTCGCGAACGGAACGTCGAGCGTCTGCAAAAACTCCGCGAGCGCGTGGACCTTTTCCAGGGTCGGCTCGTCATGCACGCGGTAGATCAGCGGCAGCGACTTCTTCTCGAGCATCTCGGCTGCCGCGACGTTGGCGAGGATCATGAACTCCTCGATCAACTTGTGCGCGTCGAGCCTGTCGGGCACGACGACGCGATCGACCGTGCCGTCGCTCTTCAACAGGATCTTGCGCTCGGGCAGATCGAGGTTGAGCGGATCGCGCTCGTCTCGCGCGCGCTTGACGCAGGCATAGGCGGCATAAAGCGGCCGCAGGATCGGATCGAGCAGGGGGCCGGTGGTGTCGTCCGGCCGGCCGTCGATCGCGGCCTGCGCCTGGGCGTAGTTCAGCTTGGCTGCGGAGCGCATCAGGATGCGATGGAAGCTGTGCGAGCGTTTGCGCCCGTCCGGAGCGATGATCATCCGCACCGCGAGCGCGCCGCGCGGCTCGCCCGGCACCAGCGAGCAGAGATTGTTGGAGATGCGCTCCGGCAGCATCGGCACGACGCGGTCGGGGAAATAGACCGAGTTGCCGCGATCGAGCGCGTCGCGGTCGAGCGCGGTGCCCGGCCGCACGTAGAAGCTCACGTCGGCGATGGCGACGTCGACGATGAAGCCGCCCTTGTTGTTGGGATCAGGATCCGGCTGCGCGTGCACCGCGTCGTCGTGATCCTTGGCATCCGGCGGATCGATGGTGACGAGCGGCACGTCGCGCCAGTCCTCGCGCCCCTTCAAATTGGCCGGCTGCGCCGCTTCGGCCTCGCGCTCCGCCGCGGGGCGGAATTGCATCGGAATGTCGTGCGCGTAGATCGCGATCAGGCTGATCGCCTTCTCCGACTTGACCGAGCCGAGCTTCTCCTTGACCCGGCCTGACGCCAGCCCAAAGCCGCGCGAGCGGATGATGTCGACGCTGACGAGATCGCCGTCCTGCGCGCCGTGTGTCTCGGTGGGTGCGATGTTCAGCTCGCGGTCGGCGGACTTCTTGTCGACGGGGATGATCCGTCCGCCGCCTTCGGGCAGGCTGCGGAAGACGCCGAGGATGCGGCTCTTCGTCTTATCGAAGACCTTGATGATGTGGCCGCGATAGGCCGGGCCTTCGGTGTCGTCCGAGCGCTCGACCCGCAGCAGCGCGCGATCGCCGACGCCGGCCGCGGTGCCTGGCTTCGGCCGGCGCGGCGTCGTGATGAGGATCTTTGGCGGTTCGCCGCTTTCGACCTCGTCCCATTCGGTGGGGGAGGCGACCAGCTCGCCGTCGGTGTCGCGGCCGGTGATGTCGGCGACCAGCGTCGGCGGCAGGCTGTCCGGCTCCGAAATCGTATGGCGCTTTTTCTTGACGAGCCCGTCGTCGGCGAGCTCGCGCAGCATGCGCTTGAGCTCGATGCGGTCGGCGTTCTTCAGGCCGAACTCGCGCGCAATTTCGCGGGTTCCGACCTTTCCGGGATTTGCCTTGATGAAGGCGACGATGGCTGCCCTTTCCGGAAAGCCACGGTCATTCTTGCGTTTCACTTAGCCTCTATTTGGTGCCGGCACTTTTCTTGGCCGGAGCTTTGGCGCCAGCTGCCTTGGTCGGCGACGTCTTGATGGCCGAAGTCTTGGCCGTCGACGACACGGCGGCGCGCGCCTTGCTGGTGGATTCGGATTTGGGTTTGGCCGCCTTCTTCGCGGCCGGCTTTTTGGTTTTTGGCGCGGCGTCGTCGCCGTCGGCCGCCTTCGCAGCAGCCTTCTTGGCCTTGGCCGGCTTCGCCGCCTTCTTCGGCTTCTTGCCGCCGCCCTTCGCCGCGCGCTCGTCGATCAGCGCGATCGCCTGCGGCAGCGTGATGGCGTCTTTCTCGATGTCGCTAGGGATCGTCGCGTTGACGCCGCCCGCCGTGACATAGGCGCCATAGCGGCCGCCCTTCACCGTGACGGTGCCGAGGCTGGGATGATCGCCGATCGCCTTGCCGGGATCGGCGCCGAAGCGGCGGCTCGGGCCCTTGGCGATCTTCTCCGCGATCAGCGTCACCGCCCGGTTGATGCCGATGTCGAACACTTCGTCGCCGGCCTCGAGGCTGGCATAGGTCTTCTCGTGCTTCACGAACGGCCCGAAGCGGCCGAGACCTGCGGTGATCGGCTCGCCGGTTTCCGGATGCTTGCCGATCTCGCGCGGCAGCGACAGCAGCTTGAGCGCGAGGTCGAGCTCGACATCTCCAGGGGAAGTCCCCTTCGGAATGCCTGCGCGCTTCGGCTTCTCGCCTTCCGCATAATCCTTCTGCTCGCCGAGCTGGATGTAGGGGCCGAACCGGCCGGCCTTGACCCAGACATCGCGACCCGTATCGGGGTCCTGGCCGAGCGAACGATCGGCCGTTGCCTCGCCGTCGGCGGCAAGCTGACGGGTGTAGCGGCATTCCGGATAGTTCGAGCAGCCGACGAAGGCGCCGAACTTGCCGGCCTTCAGATTGAGCCGTCCGTTGCCGCAGCTCGGGCATTGCCGGATGTCGCCGCCATCGGTGCGGGGCGGATAGATGTGCTGGCCCAGCATGTCGTCGAGCACGTCGAGCACCTGGGCGACGCGCAAATCCTTGATCTCGTCGACCGCGCCGATGAAGCCGGTCCAGAAATCCTTCAGCACCTGCTGCCAGGAGATCTCGTTGTTGGAAATGCGGTCGAGCTGCTCTTCCAGATTGGCGGTGAAGTCGTATTCGACGTAGCGGGCAAAGAAGCTTTCGAGGAACGCGACCACGACGCGGCCCTTGTCCTCGCCGTGCAGGCGCTTCTTCTCGAGCTTGACGTAGCCGCGGTCCTTGAGGACCTGGAGGATCGAGGCATAGGTCGAGGGCCGGCCGATGCCGAGCTCTTCCATGCGCTTGACCAGCGAGGCCTCGGAGAAGCGCGGCGGCGGCTCGGTGAAGTGCTGGGTGACGGCGAGCGACTGCCGCTTCAGCGCGTCGTTGGGACTCATCGCGGGCAGGCGGCGGGAATCCTCGTCTTCCTCGTCGTCGCGGCCTTCCTGATACAGTGCGAGGAAGCCGTCGAACTTGACGACCTGGCCGGTGGCGCGCAAGTCGAGCGTGCGGCCGCCGACCTTCGCCGTGATGTCGACCGTGGTGCGTTCCAGCTCGGCCGATTCCATTTGGCTCGCGATGGTGCGCTTCCAGATCAGTTCATAGAGTCTCGCCTGGTCGGACTCGAGCTTGCGGCTCATGCTGTCGGGACGGCGCGACATGTCGGTCGGCCGGATCGCTTCGTGGGCTTCCTGGGCGTTCTTGGCCTTGGCCTGATACTGGCGCGGCGCGTCCGGCACATAGGCGTTGCCGTAATCCTCGCCGATCACCTTGCGGGCCTGGGTGATCGCGGACGGATCGATCTGCACGCCGTCGGTACGCATATAAGTAATGAGTCCGGTGGTCTCGCCGCCGATGTCGATGCCTTCATAGAGCCGCTGCGCGATGCGCATGGTGTGCGCAGGCGCAAAGCCGTATTTGCGGCTGGCTTCCTGCTGCAGCGTCGAGGTGGTGAAGGGGGCCTGCGGATTGCGCCGGGCCGGCTTGGCATCGACCGTGGTCACCGCGTAGGCGGCTGCTTCCAGCGCCTTCTTGAAGTCTTCGGCTTCCGCGCCGGTGCCGATGTCGAGGCGCTGGATCTTCTTGCCGTCGGCACCGACGAGACGGGCCTCGAAGGCGTCGCCGCGCGGCGTCAGCAGGGTCGCGATCAGCGACCAGTATTCGCGGGCGACGAACTTTTCGATCTCGAGCTCGCGGTCGCAGACCAGCCGCAGCGCCACCGACTGGACGCGGCCCGCCGAGCGGGCGCCCGGCAGCTTGCGCCACAGCACGGGGGAGAGGGTGAAGCCGACCAGATAGTCCAGCGCGCGGCGCGCCATATAGGCGTCGACCAACGCACCGTCGATCTGGCGCGGATGCTTCATGGCGTCCGTGACCGCCTGCTTGGTGATGGCGTTGAACACCACGCGCTCGATCTTGTGGTCCTTGATCGCGCGCTTCTCTTTCAGGACCTCCAGCACGTGCCAGGAGATGGCCTCGCCCTCGCGATCAGGGTCGGTCGCGAGAATCAGGCGATCGGCGTTCTTGAGGGACTTGGCAATGTCGTTGAGCCGGCCGGCCGCCTTGGGGTCGATCTCCCAGATCATCTTGAAATTGGCGTCGGGATCGACGGAGCCGTTCTTCGCGGGCAAGTCGCGGACATGGCCAAACGAGGCCAGAACCTCGTAGGACGAGCCCAAATACTTGTTGATCGTCTTGGCTTTCGCCGGCGACTCCACAATGACGATATTCATGTAGTTCCAGTAACTTATGGGGAAATCTGGGGCCGAATTCGATGAGATTCGGGTCGGCCCTTTCGTCCCGAACATGGGTGGTGAGGCCGTCGCTGTCAAATCGAGGGGTGTTGAAAGCCATCCCGATGGGAAAAGTTTCATATCGAGAAAGTTGCAAAATACCACCTTTGAGTTGCGGCCGATGTCGGCGTAATGTTTCTGCGGGGCATGGATTCGGGTGGGGGCTGGTGACTAAGCCAGGAAAGAAACGGGCGGGCGCCGCATCGCGCGCGGCGGGAGGCACGCGTCACGAGGAACCGGGGGAGGGCGGCGTGGAGGAGGCGGTCGCCTTCATCGCCGAGCAGGTCGGGGCACTGCGCAAGCTCGCCGAGCGTCACAAGCTCGACGTGCTGCATTATCTCCTGGGAATGACCAAGCTCGAGGCCGACGAGCATCTGCGGCTGCGGAGCAAGCGCAGGCTGTCGTGAAGGCACCCGGCGAGTATCAGACCCGTCGCCCTTCGGAGGCTCGCCCCGCTTTGCAAGACGAGCACCTTAGGATGACGGTGAGAGATTGGAGTTCGCTGCATCAGCCTCGTCATGGCGAGCCGAGCGAAGCAATCCAGAATCCCACCGCGGAAAGACTCTGGATTGCTTCGCTGCACTCGCAATGACGGGTGAGGTTAGCCGTTGCGGCTTGCCAATTTGGCCAATCGCTGGCCGAGATATTCGGCGGTGCTGAGGTCGCTCTGAGGCAACGAGCTGTCAATCAAGTGTGTTGCCAGGCCAAGCTGGCTGCCCAAACGATTGCGGCCGCTCGGATCCTCCCCACCCGGAATATCCAGTCCGCACCAGAGCATGCCGTGCTGCGCGGCCAGAATGGAAAAGTAGGACAGTGTGTGGAGTTGGTCGCCGCCTGCGCAGGCGCCCGTGGTGAATCCGGCTGCGATCTTGTTGGCCCAGGCTTGCTTGCTCCATCTGTCGCTCGAAGCGTCTGCAAAAGCTTTGAATTGGGCGGCGGGTCCGCCCATGTAGGTGGGGCTGCCAAACGCAACGGCGTCGGCGCCGTCAATCGTCTCCAGTAAGCTCTCATTCTGAAACCGGCCTGACAGGATGTGGTCGCCTGTGATGCGACAAAGCGCGACATCCGCCATGCTATCCGCTCCGCTCGCGACCGCGTGCGCTAGCTTCTCGGTGGTGCCTGAGATGGAAAAATAGACGATGGCGAGGAGGGGCATGGTGGTGCCACTTGCTGTGTCTATCCATCTTTGACGCCATCGATGTTTGGTACAAGTCCCCCACGCAGTCATTGCGAGCGCAGCGAAGCAATCCAGAGTCTTTCCGCGGTGGCAGTCTGGATTGCTTCGCTGCGCTCGCAATGACGGGGTGGTGGCAGTTCGACGTTACTAGGCCGACCGCCGTCGCGACGCCGGCCGCGGCTTCAGCGTGGTATCGGCTTGCGTAAGCAGCCGCCCGTCCTCGGCGCGTAGTTCGAGCTTCTTCACCGGGCGGCCTTTCTCGCGATCGACGAGGATGGTCGCGATCTCCGATGGGCGATCGTCGAATTCCTCGCTCCATTGGCGCAGCGCTACCAACACCGGGAAGACGCCGCGGCCCTTCGGCGTCAGCACATATTCCTCGTAAGGGCTGCCGTCGGAGGCGGGGACCGTGGTCAGGATGCCGTGGTCGACCAGCGCGCGCAGCCTGGCCGACAAGATGTTCTTGGCCATGCCGAGCTTGCTCTGAAATTCGCCGAAGCGGCGCAGGCCGAACAGCGCCTCGCGGATGATCAGCAGCGACCACCAGTCGCCGATCGCCTCCAGCGAGCGTGCGATCGGGCAGGCATCGCCCTCGAAGCTCGTTCGTTTCACCATGGTCCGGTCCTTTCGCGATCGCACGGTCCAGTCGCCGTTCACGCGCTCGTGTGGTTGCATCTTAAAACCAGATAGCCTAGATGGCAATCATAGTTTTATGATGCAACCACTGGAGGCGAACGTGAGATTGAAGAACAAGACGGCCCTGATCACCGGCGGCAATAGCGGCATTGGACTGGCAACGGCAAAGCTGTTCGTGGCCGAGGGCGCCAAGGTGGTGATCACCGGGCGCAACAAGGAGACGCTCGAGGCGGCCGCGAAGGAGCTCGGGCCGAACGCGCTCGCGCTGGCCGCCGACGCCACCGACATTGCCGCGACCGAAGCTGCGATCAAGAAGGGCGCCGAAAAGTTCGGCAAGTTCGACATCGTGTTCGCCAATGCCGGCATCGCCGGCGGCACGCCGCTGGGGTCGGCCACGCTGGAGGTTTTCGAGAAGGTCATCAGCACCAATCTGACCGGCGTGTTCTTCACCGTGCAGTCCGCGCTGCCTTATCTCAACGACAACGCTTCGATCATCCTCAGCGGCTCGGTGATCTCCGTGCTCGGCATTCCCGGCTATTCGGCCTATGGCGCGGCCAAGGCCGGCGTGCGGGCGATGGCGCGGATCATGGCATCAGAACTGTCGCCGCGCGGCATTCGCGTCAACGTGGTCGCGCCCGGTGCGATCCGAACGCCGATCTGGGGAGCTGCGATCGCGACGCCCGAAGCCGAGAAGGCGTTCGAGAAGCGGATCGCGCTGACGACGCCGCTGGGGCGGATTGGTGAAACAGATCACGTCGCGAAGACGGTGCTGTTCCTCGCCTCCGACGATTCCGCGCATGTGCAGGGCCAGGAAATCTTCGTCGACGGCGGCGCAGTCGCCTCTCCGAGCGGTGCGCCGATCTATCGCGGCTGATCAATTGAAGTGAAAATTGAATCGGTCGGTGCAGCGGCGAGCGGTTGCGCCGGCCGGTTCCCACGTCTCGCGAGCTGTATTTTCTGAACCTTGCGCGAGGCGTTGAACCTTCGCTTGCGCTGCCAAGACACTTTTACGGGCAGGGGGTCACGAAGACTCATTTCCAAGGGAGCCCGATATGCCAAAGGCAGCTCGTATTATTTCCCCGATTTCAGCACCGCGTATTTACACCGAAAACTCCGCCGTTCCCGCCAAGCGTTCCGACACCTCCGAGTTCATCGGGGTCGCTCTTTTCTCCGGCATCGGCCTGTTCGTTTCGCTCGTCGCCGTCATCTTGGGCATTCAGGGCGCCTGGTTTTAGCTTCGCCGACCGCGCACCGGTCGATCAGCCGCCGCAAGCGATGTTGCGGCGGCTGACGATGTGCGCGCTGGCTCAGGCCGCGCGGAGGGCGGTTGCCGCCTGAAGCGCGCTTGCGAGCGACTTCTCGCGATGCTCCGGCCCGACCTGGATGCCATCGGCGCTGATGAATTCGGGATGATGGATGCCCATGAAGCCGAACACGCCACGCAGATAGCTTTCGAGGTGCTCCAGCGACGCGGCGGGCGTGCCCGCGCCGTAATAGCCCCCGCGCGAGATCGCGAAGATCACGCGCTTGCCGCCGGCAAGGCCCTGCGGTCCGTTCGCGCCGTAGCTGAACGTCTTCCCCGCCACCAGGATGCGGTCGATCCAGGCCTTGAGCTGGCTCGGAATGGTGAAATTGTACATGGGCGCGCCGATCACGACGATGTCGGCGGCAAGGAACTCGTCCAGCGCGGCCTTGCTGGCGGCGAGGTCGGGGCCGAGTTCCGCCGGCGCAGGCGCGCCTTGCGCCGCCGCCAGATGCGAACCGGAGAGATGGGCGAGCGGGCTCTGCGTCAGGTCGCGATAGACGATGTCGAGCGATGGCGTCGCCTGCCGCAGGCGGTCGACGATGGCGGCGGAGACCTGCCGGGAAACGGAGTGGGGGCCGAGCACGCTGGAGTCGATGTGGAGGAGTTTCATTCGGGATCACCCTGGTATATGTTTGTAACCAGAGCTACATGAGTGACTATCGAGATCCCCGCAAGAACGCACCTTTTTGAGCCATGGGCACATCCTTGAAACCTGCGCACATCGATCTGCCTGCCACGCCGATGCCGGATCGCGACCACGCGGACTGCCGTGGCGTCGCCTCCATCCTCGCGCGGGTCGGCGACAAATGGAGCGTGTTCGTCATCATGATGCTGAGTGACGGGCCCAAGCGCTTCAACGAGCTCAAGCGCATGATCAACGGCATCTCGCAGCGAATGCTGACCCTGACATTGCGCGGGCTCGAACGTGACGGCCTGGTCACACGCACGATCTTCCCGACCATTCCGCCGCGCGTGGACTACGAGCTGACCGATCTCGGCCGCGGACTGCAACAGCCGGTGAAGGCGCTCGGCGAATGGGCGATCACCCATCAGCAGCAGATCGCCTCGGCGCGTACGCGCTTCGACGAGCGGAACACTCCTTAAAGCAACGACACCAATCCGCCGCCGTGGCGTTCGAGCCTGCCGGCGAGCTCGAGCTCCAGGAGCACGGTGCGCACGATGGCCGGCGAGGCGCCGGACATCCGCACGAGATCGTCGATCGTGACAGGGGCGGGGCCGAGCAGGCCGGTGATCTGGTCGCGGTCGTGTCCTTGCGGGTCGCTTTCGAACGGCTCGCTGTCGGGCTCGTTCGCGGTGCGCATCAGCGGCCGCTCCATGATCGGTGCGACCGCGTTGACGACGTCGGCGGCTTCGGTGACGAGCGTCGCGCCCTGCTTGATCAGATCATTGGTGCCGGCGGCGCGCGGATCGAGCGGCGAGCCCGGCACTGCGAACACTTCGCGGCCCTGTTCGGCGGCCATGCGCGCGGTGATCAGCGAGCCCGAACGGTGCGCCGCCTCCACCACGACCACGCCGAGCGCGGCGCCCGAGATCAGCCGGTTGCGGCGAGGGAAGTCGCGGGCGCGCGGCTCGTGGCCGAGCGGCATCTCGGAGATCGCGGCACCCTTGCGGTCGAGGATCGAGGCCAGCAGATCGCCGTGCTCCGGCGGATAGATGCAGTCATGACCGCCGGCGAGCACGGCGATGGTGCCGCTCTCCACGCTGGCGCGGTGCGCGGCCTGGTCGACGCCGCGGGCAAGGCCGGAGATGACGACAAAGCCGGCCTCGCCGAGCTCGCGGGCGAGCTGACCGGCGAATTTCAAGCCCGCACCGGAGGCGTTGCGCGAGCCGACGATCGCGATCATCGGCCGCATCAGCGTCGCATGGTCGCCGCGCACGGCGAGCAGCGGCGGCGCATCGTCGAGCGTTGCCAGCCGCACCGGATAGCCGTCCTCGCCGGGCGCGAGCCAGGCAATTCCGAACTTGCGGCTCACGGCAAGCTCGGCCTTCGCCTCGTCGGCGCTACAGATGCGCGCCGATCGCTGCGCACCGCCGCGACGTGCGAGATCCGGCAGGCGCTCCAGCGCCGCGCGCGCCGTGCCGAAATGATCGACCAGCGACCGGAACGCGCGCGGCCCGACATTGTCGGACCGGATCAGCCGCAGGCGGTCGGTCCTGTCGGCCTCGGTCAGCTCTACGCTCGGATTGATGGCGTCCACGGCGGCTCCTTGCAGGCGCAGCATGGAACAACCTGAGCGCGTGGGCAACAAGGACGTGCGCTTGCGCGGCGTCGGCCCGATGCTAAAAGCGATACCAATAAGAAGGGTTTTGCCATGATCTCACTCGCCGACCTCCAGCGCCGCATCGAAGCGGGCGAGCTTTCGCCTGAGGCCGCCATCGCGCAATCGCACGCGGCGATCGAGGCCAGGGAGAAGGAGGTCCACGCCTTCGTCCGTCACGACAGCTCCGCGAAGGCGCAAGGCGCCGGGCCGCTGCGCGGCATCGCGGTTGGGATCAAGGACATCATCGACACCGCCAATATGCCGACCGAGATGGGATCATCGATCTATCGCGGGTGGCAGCCGCGCGCGGACGCGCCTGTGGTGATGATGCTGAAGCGGGCGGGCGCCACCATCATCGGCAAGACCACGACCACGGCGTTCGCCTCACGCGATCCGACCCCGACGCTCAATCCGCACAATCTCGGGCATACGCCGGGCGGCTCGTCCTCGGGTTCGGCTGCGGCCGTCGGTGCCGGCATGATCCCGCTGGCGCTGGGCACCCAGACCGGCGGCTCGGTGATCCGGCCCGCGGCCTATTGCGGCACCGCCGCGATCAAGCCGTCGTTCCGGATGCTGCCGACGGTCGGCGTCAAATGCTATTCATGGGCGCTCGACACGGTCGGCCTGTTCGGCGCGCGCGCGGAAGATCTCGCGCGCGGACTGCTCGCGATGACCGGCCGCAGCGAATTCGCCGGCATCGTGCCGGCGAAGGCGCCGCGCATCGGCGTGGTCAGGCAGGAGTTTGCCGGTGCCGTGGAGCCGGCCGCCGAAGAGGGGCTGCAAGCCGCGATCAAGGCCGCCGAGAAGGCTGGTGCTAGCGTGAAGACTATCGATCTGCCGCAGGCGGTGCAGGAGGCCTGGCGTATCCACCCGATCATTCAGGACTTCGAGGCGCATCGCGCGCTCGCCTGGGAATTTTCCGAACGCCACGACGAGATCGCGCCGATGCTGCGCGCCAGTCTTGATGCGACGGTCGGTCTCACACCCAAGGACTATGACGACGCGCGCCGGATCAGCCGCCGCGGGCGCCGCGAGCTTGGCGAATTGTTCGAGGGGTTCGACGTGCTGCTGACCTATTCGGCGCCGGGCACGCCGCCGGCCAAGGAGCTCGCGAGCACCGGCGACCCCCGCTACAACAGGCTCTGGACCCTGATGGGCAACCCTTGCGTCAACGTGCCCGTGCTGAAAGCCAATGGCCTGCCGATCGGCGTGCAGGTGATCGCGCGCTTCGGCAACGACGCGCATGCGCTGGCGACGGCGTGGTTCCTGGAGCAGGCGCTGGCGAAATCAGGCTAGCGCAGGTTCGAGGGCAACGATGCGCTGGCCGGATGCGGCCGGCGCTGCGCTGTGGTCGGTAACTTGCTTGAGCCAGCGCCCGGCAGCCTCGCGGCCGCTGCGGTGAAGCGCGCGAATGAAGCCGCGGCCGAGATCGGTCGATGAGCGCTGCGCCAGGCCGTCGACGAAATCTTCCGCGGCGATCCTGGAGAGCCGCAACGACGATGCGGCCTGCGATTGCGCCCATTCCACTGCCGCGATCTCGGCATTGAGGGCGGCGTTGGCCGCGATCTGGTCCAGCCTGCGGTCGATCGCGGCGAGCGTGATCGGCACGTAGCTGTCGCGCGCCGGCGTGACCTGGACCAGCAGGATGTCGGTGCTCGTCGTGTCCTGCACGAGCCGCAGCAGGGGCGGATTGCCGCCGAGGCCGCCGTCCCAATAAGCCTCGCCGTCGATCTCCACCGCGCAATGAACCAGCGGCGGGCAGGTCGAGGCCAGCGCGACGTCGGCGGTGATCACGTCGTTGCGGAAGATCTGCTGCTGCCCGTCGCGGATCCGGGTCGCCGCGATCAGAAGCTTCGGGCAGCGCGGGTCGCGCAAGGCGGAAAAGTTGATGTCGCGCGACAGCGCCTGCCGCAGCGGATCGAGATCGAATGGATCGAACTGGCCGGAGCGCAGCGTCGGACCGAACGCGACCGAGCTTCCCGCCGGCGAGAAGCCGCCGATCAGCATCAGCGATCGGAACGAGGCCTCGTGCATCAGCCGGATCCAGAACCGGTTCAGCCGCGCGCGCGCACCTTCACGGCCGCCCTCGGCGAAACCGGAGGCGAGCAGCAGTGCGTTGATGGCGCCGGCACTGGCGCCGCTGATGGTGTCGATCGCAATGGATGGCTCTTCCAGCAGCCGCTCCAGCACGCCCCAGGTGAAAGCAGCGAAGGTGCCGCCGCCCTGAAGCGCCAGCGACAGTTTTTGCGGCGGCCATGGGTTAGCGCTGGGCCGCGCGGGTGCAATTGGAGCCGCAGCGATCACGGCCTCAACTGTCAGAGGAGCTTCGGCGATGCGAGCAGGGTCCGGCGCTGGTGGCGAAACGGGCACAGGCTTGGGAGCAGGAACCGGCGAGGGCGCACCGGACCAGATGTCCGTGGTCGAGAGCATCCGGCTTGCCGCAGTGCCCTGCAAGCCACCTTCAACATGCGCGCTGACAATCTTCTCGCTCATTCTGAGCAACCGCGTAGAGCCATGCCCATGATCAGGGCCAAGGCTTGGAACCCGTTCGTCCATACAGCCGTGATTCGGCTGCAAGTTGCGAACACCATTTGGGATATAATGCAGAAGGGGTGCCGCGGTATCCGTGGATTCCCGGCTTATGCCTTCTCGCCGATCCGGCTTTCCTTGCCCGATTGCAGTCGCTTGATGTTCTCGCGATGAGCATAGAACAGCAGCAGCGTCAGCACCGCCGCCAGCGCTGCGAGTGCGGGCTGGCCGAACCACAGCAGGAACAGCGGGGTGATGAACGAGGCCACCAGGGCGGAGAGCGAGGAATAGCGGGCGGTGAAGGCGGTCGCCAACCAGAGCAGGCAGAACACCACCGCGGCCGGCCAGAACAGCCCGAGCATGATGCCGATATAGACGGCGACACCCTTGCCGCCTTTGAATTTGAGCCAGACCGGAAAGAGATGGCCGAGGAAGGCGCCAAGCCCAGCCAGCATCGCGGCATTGGGACCGGCGATGTAGCCCGCGATCACCACCGCCACGGTGCCTTTGAGCGCGTCGAACAGCAGGGTTGCGGCGGCAAGGCCCTTGCGCCCCGTGCGCAGCACGTTGGTGGCGCCGATGCTGCCGGAGCCGATCGAGCGGATGTCCTGCGTGCCGCCGAGTTTCGTCAGGATCAGTCCGAACGGAATCGAGCCGAGCAGGTGGCCGATGACGAAAGCCACCGGCAGGAACAATTCAAGCGCCATGTCTGCAAATTCCATGTCTGCAAAATCCCTGGCTGCAGCTCCGCACGTCAGACATGCTCGTACACCGTCCGTCCGCCGACAATGGTGCGCACCACGCGGCCTGTAAAGCGGGCCTCGTCAAACGGCGTGTTCTTGCAGGGCGATTTGAGGTCGGCGGGATCGACCACCCAGGGCACATCTGGGTCGATCACGATGACGTCGGCCGGGGCACCTGTGCGCAGGGTTCCGCCAGGCAACCCCAAAATCTCGGCCGGCCGGGTCGACATCGCCCGGATCAGCGTCTTGAGGTCCAGCTCCTCATTGTGCACGAGGCGAAGGCCCGCCGGGAGCATGGTCTCGAGCCCGATGGCGCCGGGAGCTGCTTCCGCGAAAGGCAGGCGCTTGACCTCGACGTCCTGCGGGTTGTGGTCGGACATGATGACGTCGACAAGGCCGGAGGCGACGGCGGCGACCAGCGCGCGGCGGTCGTCCTCGGTGCGCAGCGGCGGCGACAACTTCAGGAACGAACGGTAAGGGCCGATGTCGTTCTCGTTCAGCGCAAGGTGGTTGATCGAGGCCGAGGCGGTCACGGCGAGGCCGGCGTCGCGGGCGCGCCGGAGGATTTCGAGCGACTCGATGCAGGTCAGCGACGCCGCGTGATAGCGGCCGCCGGTGAGCGCGACCAGGCGCATGTCGCGCTCCAGCATCACGGCCTCCGCCGCGTTCGGGATACCCATCAGTCCGAGCCGCGAGGCGAACTCGCCCTCGTTCATCACGCCTTCGCCGACGAGATCGCGATCCTCGGTATAGTGCACGATCAGCGCGTCGAAATCGCGCGCATAGGTCAAGGCGCGGCGCATCACCTGCGCATTGATCACGCTTTTGTCGCAGTCGCTGAAGGCGATCGCGCCGGCCGCCTTGAGCAGACCGAACTCGGTCATCTCCTCGCCGTGCATGCCTTTGGTGAGCGCCGCCATCGGCTGGATGTTGACGATCGCGGTGTCACGGGCGCGACGCATCACGAAGTCGACGGTCGCCGAGTTGTCGATCACCGGCAAGGTATCAGGCTGGCAGATGATGGTGGTGATGCCGCCGGTCGCAGCCGCCTGGCTCGCGGAGGCAAAGGTCTCGCGATGGCTGAAGCCGGGCTCGCCGACGAAGGCGCGCATGTCGATCAGGCCGGGTGCGACGATCTTGCCGGCGCAGTTGACGACGTCGGTGCCTTCGGGGACGCCGGCAGCGCCAATGCCGCGGCGGGTCTCCCGGATGACGCCGTCGGCAATCAGGACATCGCCGGGTCCATCGAAATCCCGGGAGGGGTCGACGACGCGGGCGTTGGCAAGCAGGATGGGTCGGCGATCGGTCAACATGAGCATCACGCGTTCGGCAGGTTGCGGGCGAGCGCTTCCAGCACCGCCATGCGCACGGCCACGCCCATTTCCACCTGTTCGCGGATCAGGGACTGCGCGCCGTCAGCGACCGCAGTGTCGATCTCGACGCCGCGGTTCATCGGGCCGGGATGCATGACGAGGGCGTCGGGCTTGGCGTAGGCGAGCTTCTTCTGGTCCAGCCCGAAATAATGGAAGTACTCGGAGGTCGACGGCACGAAGGAGCCGTTCATGCGCTCGCGCTGGAGCCGCAACATCATGACGATGTCGGCGCCGTTGAGCCCCTCGCGCATGTCGCGCGCGACCTCGACGCCCATCCGCTCGATCCCGGGCGGCAGCAGCGTGGAGGGGCCGACGACGCGGACGCGGGCGCCCATCGCGTTGAGCAGGATGATGTTGGAGCGGGCGACGCGCGAATGCAGCACGTCACCGCAGATCGCGACCACGAGGCCCTCGAGCCGACCCTTGTTGCGGCGGATGGTCAGCGCATCGAGCAGGGCTTGTGTCGGATGCTCATGCGCGCCGTCGCCGGCATTGATCACGGAACCGTCGACCTTGCGGGCCAGCAGTTCCACCGCGCCGGAGGCGTGATGGCGCACCACCAGGATATCCGGGTGCATGGCGTTGAGCGTCATTGCGGTGTCGACCAGCGTCTCGCCCTTTTTGATGGACGAGGAGGACACCGACATGTTCATGACGTCGGCGCCCAGCCGTTTGCCGGCGAGCTCGAACGAGGATTGGGTCCGGGTGGAAGCCTCGAAGAAGAGGTTCACCTGCGTCCGTCCACGCAGGACGGTGCGCTTCTTGTCAACTTGGCGGTTGAGCTCGACATATTCTTCGGACAGGTCGAGGAGGCCGGTGATGTCGGCCGCGGAAAGGCCCTCGATGCCCAGCAAATGCCGGTGGCCGAGGACGAAGGTCGATTTCGATGTCATTAAAGCGAGAGCTATAGGCGGGGATGGCCGGGGGGGCAAGGGCCAAAGCCCGGGCGGGGAGTTATCCCCCGGTAGTGCTCCTTCCTCCGTCATGCCCGGGCTTGTCCCGGGCATCCACGAACTTGCACGCTCGGCGCAAAAAGGGCGTGGATGGCCGGGACAAGCCCGGCCATGACGATGCGGAGGGATATTGTGAGATCACTTCTAATTGCGGCCATAGCGATAACCATAGTGTCGTCAGCCCACGCCCAATCGCTTCCCGGCGGTTTCGTCTATTTGCACGACATCGACCCCAGCATCATCCAGGACATCCGCTACGCCACCTCGAACAATTTCGTCGGCCGTCCGCTCGCCGGCTACGGCGCCGGCGAATGCGTGGTGAAGCGGGAGGTTGGGCTGCGGCTGAAGGCGGTGCAGCAGGAACTGGCGGCGCAAAATCTCTCGTTGAAGATGTTCGACTGCTACCGGCCGGCGCGGGCCTCGCTCGACATGGTCAAGTGGTCGCAGAACGGCCACGAGACCGCCGCCGAGCGGCGCTACAATCCGAAAATTCCCAAGACCGAGCTGTTCCGCCTCGGCTACATCGCAAGTCGCTCGCAGCATTCGACGGGCGCCGCGCTCGATCTCACGCTGGTCGATCTCACGGCCGACAATTCAGGCAAATACGACCCGTCAAAGGCCTACGCCGACTGTACCGCGCCTGTCGAGTCGCGCCCGCCCGAGGGCAGCGTCGACATGGGCACCGGTTACGACTGCACCGACGCGAAAGGGCACACCGCCGCACCGTCGATCAGTCCGGACCAGCGCGCCTGGCGCAAGCGGCTCGTGGCTGGGATGGCGAGGCAAGGCTTTGTGAACTATGCGAAGGAGTGGTGGCATTTTTCCCTGCCGGGGGCGGGCGGGGCGGCCTATGATTTCCCGATTCCGCCGCGGACGAAGTAGATCGCTACCGACCCGCCCGGAATGCTCCCCAATGAAAGCGCCTTGATGGACTCGCTCAATCCCGATCATCCGCCGCTGACCGTGACGCCAGCGCACGAGGCGCCGCGCGTCTGGAAATTCTGGGGCACGGCGATATGGGGCGTCGTCATTTTCGCTGCAATGTTCGTCGGGCAGATCGGCGCCATCCTTCTGCTGGCGGTGCAGCGTGGCCTGCCGATGGACCTCGCCTCGCTTCAGCTCGTCGGCGGTGAGCCGCAGACGCTCGCGTTGTCGGTGATCATGGGCCTGCCGGCGACGCTGGCCGCGGTGTGGCTTGCCGTCCGCATCAAGAAGGCCTCCTTCGTCGACTATCTTGCGCTGCGCTGGCCGTCCTGGAAGCAACTCCTGTTCGGCGCCGTCGGGCTTGTCCTGATCGTCGTGGCCTGGGAGACGATGTCGCGGAGCCTCGGCCGCGAGGCCACGCCGGGCTTCATGTCCGATCTGTTGAAATCTGGTCGCGACAAGGGTGCAGCCTTCTTCCTGCTGTTCGCCTTCAGCGTGGCAGCGCCGATGTCGGAAGAGGTTTTGGCGCGCGGCTTCCTCTATCGCGGCTGGTCGGCGAGCTTCCTGCGCGTGCCCGGCGCCATCATCCTGTCGTCGCTGCTGTGGACGGTCGTGCACCTGCAATACGACCTGTACTTCCTCGCCGAGGTCTTCTCCATCGGCCTGTGGTTCGGGTATATGCGTTATCGCAGCAGCTCGCTCTGGCTCACGATCGTGCTGCACGCGCTGAACAATCTGACGGCGGTGGTGCTGACGATGTGGCTGGGGAGCTGAGGTTTCATACTCCGTCATTGCGAGCGCAGCGAAGCAATCCAGACTTCTTCCGCTGAGACAGTCTGATTGTTCGTCGCAAGAGCTCCTCGCAATGACGAGGTCTAGGCCACCAGCGCGATCGCGATCGGCATCGTGATCGCCGCCAAAATCGTCTGCAGTGTGATGATCTGCGCCAGCAGCGGGGCATCGCCGCCCATCTGGCGGGCCAGCACATAGGCGCTGGTCGAGGTCGGCACCGCCGCGCAGATCGCGACGATCGCGAGGCTGTCGCCGGACAGTCCGAACCCGACGGCGAGCACCAGCGCAACCATCGGCATCAGCACCAGCTTGAACACCACGCCGATAGCGGCGGCCGCGCTGGGGCGGAGCAGGCCTTCGAGATGCAGGCCGGCACCGGTGACGAGCAGGCCGATTGCGAGGGAGGAGCGGCCGAGTGCGTCTGCCACCTCATGCCAGATCCTGGGCAGCGGCAGGTGGATGACGTTGATGACGAGGCCGATCACGCAGGCCCAGATCAGGGGATTGCGGACAACCGTCATGACGATCGCCCGCGCGGATTGCTTCTCCGGAGCGGCGTAGTGCGCGAGCACCGCCACGCTCAGGACGTTGACCAGCGGAATGATCGCCACCATCGCGACGGAGGCGAGCGCCAGCCCGACCTCGCCGAACATGTTGGCGGAGACGGACAGCGCCACATAGGTCTGCCAGCGGATCGCGCCTTGGAAGATCGAGGTGAAGGCGGGGCCGTCGATATCGAGCCGCGCGAGAACCGGGCGGAGCGCGAGGCAGAGCAGCGACATTGCGAGCGCCGACAGCAGCAGCGCGCCGCCGACGCCTGCGACCGGGACCTTGGACAGGTCAGCCTTCACCAGCGTCTGGATCAGCAGCATCGGAAACAGCACGAAATAAGTCAGCCGCTCCAGCCCGTTCCATTGCGTCTCGAGCCGCATCAGGCTGCGCTTCAGCACCACGCCGAGCACGATCAGGATGAAGACAGGGAGGAGCGCCGCGATCACGACGGCCATGGATCAGTCAGGCCCCGGGGCTGCGCGCAGATTGGCGAGGCGGTCGAGCGCGCCTTGCAGGATGAAGATCGCCGCGTGCTCGTCGATCACTTCGGCGCGTTTGGCGCGGCTGACGTCCATGCCGATCAGCTCGCGCTCGACCGCGGCGGTCGACAGACGCTCGTCCCAGAGGCCGATGGGAAGCACGGTCAGGCCGGCGAGGTTGCGGGCAAACGCCCGGGTCGATTGCGCGCGCGGGCCTTCGCTGCCGTCCATGTTGATGGGCAGGCCGAGCACGAAGCCGACGGCCTTGCGTTCACTGGCGATCGCGAGCAGCCGGGCGGCATCCTGCTTGAACGCCTTGCGCTGGATGGTCTCGACGCCGGTCGCTAACCGGCGGTCCGGATTGGACACGGCAACGCCGATGGTCTTGGTACCGAGATCGAGTCCGACCAACCCGCCGCGTTCGGGCCAGTGGGTTGCAGCATCGACGAGAGGCAGGATAAGAGCCGGCATGGTGTTAGCGCATATCACGCGTCGCGCTGCGGAGTGAACCCGGAACATGGATGCGCTGACATTATTCGGCTTGGTCGCCGTGACGGCGATGCTGGTCACTTACGCCCTGGAAGATCGCAGCCGCTGGTTCGTGCTGCTGTTCGCAATGTCCTGCGTGCTCGGTTCGGCTTACGGATTCCTGCAAGGCGCCTGGCCGTTCGGCGTGGTCGAGGCGATCTGGGCTTTGGTTGCCTTGCGGCGCTGGCATCTCAAGTCGGAGAGATAGGCCGGGCGAGGGCGTCTGCGGACGCAGGGTCCTCGCCCGGTATCGGATCAGCGGATCGCGATCGGGTTGATCATCGCCTGCACGCCGCCGGTCCAGCGCGGCTGGCCGAGCACAAACAGGAATTCATAGCCCTTGTCCCGGGCGAGCGCGGCCGTATCCATGTTCTCGAGGATGTAGGTCCCGTTCATCGCGAGCAGGATCTGGTGCACCTCGAATACGTTCTTGGACTCGAACGGCAGCACCTCGAGCGCCCAGGTGTCGGCACCGATGGCGACGACGCCCTTGCTGGTCAGGTATTTTGCGCCTTCGACGCCGAGACCGGGCTCGCCGGCCGAATAGCGCTTGTCGTCCTTGCCGATCAGGCTGAGCCAGCCGGTGTGGAAGATGACGACGTCACCCTGTCGAATCTCGACGCCCTGCTTCTTGGCGACCTCGTCGATCTCCTTGACGTTGAAGGCGGTGCCTTCCTTCACGATATCGGTGTTGTAATAGGCCGCCATGTCGAGGAGCACGCCGCGGGTCACGATCGGCGGGACCTTCTCGACCCCGAGCTTCTTCAACCCGTTCGGGTCGGCGAAGTCGGCTAGCTTGTTGCCGTTGTAATAGACGTGCTCGACGCCGAGATGGCCAAGGCCGTCGATCTGGCTGCCGATGCCGACCCAGGTGTCGAGGATGTCGTCATTGTAGGTGGCCTTGTTCGGGCCCAAACCCGGGATGCCCGCCTGTCCGGGTTGCACGATGGTGAGCTTGAATGCGCGCGGCGGATAGGCGGGCGTTTGTGGTGTAACGGGAATGCCGAGTGCGTAGGTCTTTCCGGTCTTCACCAGAGATGCAGCCTTCAGCACGAGTTCGGGCGTCATGTAGTTGGCCGCACCAATCTCGTCGTTCGGTCCCCATTTCGATTTGGTCCAGTCTTGAGCGCTTGCTGTTTCGATCGTCGCAGACAACGCGGCGACACAGCACAACACGAGCGTATTGCGCATCGATAGTCCTCCCGATGTTTTTGCCGATGTTTGGCTTCGTTATGATTTCGCGCTGGCCAGTCGCTCATCCTAACGTAGAAAAGCCGCGGGCTTCAAAACTTTTCGCGGTGCCATGCTGCGGCGGCTGAATGCAGCACTCGCCGCGCGCAGCGTCGATTAAATCAAGTACGACAGATTTGTGACAATGAATTTCGCGCGGTGGAACGCGCTGGCATCTCAGGCCGCGATGACATCGTCGTCTTGCTTCAGGCAGGCGGCAAACCCACTCAGCGCGCTGGTTTGATGTCCGGCACGACGCTGGATGAAGAGCGTCTCGACCTGCGCGTGCGAATGGCTCAGCGCGTGCATCGACACGCTGCCGTTGATCGCACTGCGTTCGACCACGGCGCGCGGCAGCAGTGTCACGCCCATGTCGGCGGCGACACAGCCGATCATGCCGTCGAGCGTGCCGAGCTCGAAGCGTGCGGCTGACGGCCAGCCGAACTCGACAAAGATCTGTTCCAGCCGCTGCCGGTAGGTGCAGCCGGTGCGGAACGCCAGCGCGGTCGGGCCGGATTCCGGCGTGCCGGCGCGCAGCTCGGCGAGTGTGGCCCAGCGCCGCGCGCTGACCAGCACCAGCTCTTCGCGGAACGCGCTTGTCGCGATGAGATCGGCATGCGCGATCGGACCTGCGACGAAGGCGCCGTCGAGCGTGCCTTCGAGCACGCAAGCGACGAGGTCGGCGGTGGGCGCGGTGCGCAGGCTCAGCCGGACGGCGGGAAAGCGGTGATGAAAGTCCGCGAGCAATGGCGGTAGCCGCACCGCCGCGGTCGTTTCCATCGAGCCAATCGCGAGCGGTCCCTTGGGCTCGCCGTCGTCGCAAGCCGCGAGCACGGCCTCGCGCGCCAGTGCGGACATCCGTTGCGCGTAGGGCAAAAGGCGCTTGCCCGCGCCGGTCAGGGTCATGCCGCGGCTATGGCGTTCGAACAGCGGCGTGCCAATCTCCGCCTCCAGCGCCTTCACGCGCTGGGTGACGTTCGACTGCACCGTGTTGAGCTCTTCGGCCGCGCGGGTGATGCCCCCGGTACGGGCGACTGCGGCGAAGGTCTGGATGTCGCTGAGTTCCATGGCATCGTTTCTCTTTTGAGATGGCAGCGTTCGCTAGAATTCAATTTTAGAGAATGGTATTCGCGCCTAGTCTCGCTGTCCAGACCAGGGAGGAGCCATGCCGATCGCGACGTCGCTGACCACGCTATTGGAGATTGAGCATCCGATCCTGCTGGCGCCGATGGACGTGGTAGCAGGCAGCCGCCTCGTGGCGGCGGTGAGCCGCGCCGGGGGCTTCGGCATCCTGGGCGGCGGCTACGGCGAGAGGATTTGGCTGGAGCAGGAGATTGCCAAGCTCGCCGGCATGAAAGCGCCGTTCGGGATCGGCTTTATAACTTGGAGCCTCGCCAAGCGGCCCGAACTTCTCGACATCGCACTCGCCGCAAACCCATCCGCGATCATGTTGTCGTTCGGCGATCCCGCACCCTTCGCAGCCAGCATCAAATGCGCCGGGGCCCGCCTGATCTGCCAGGTGCAGGACGAGACGATGGCGCGGCAAGCGCTCGATACGGGCGCCGATGTCCTGATCGCGCAGGGGACAGAGGCCGGCGGTCACGGCGCCTCGCGCACCACGATCGATCTCGTGCCGGCAATCGTCGATCTTGCCGCGGGTCGTGTGCCGGTGGTGGCGGCCGGCGGTATTGCCGATGGGCGGGGACTTGCGGCCATGATGATGCTCGGTGCGGGCGGCGTGCTGCTCGGCACGCGCTTCTACGCGAGCCAGGAGGCCGATGGTGCTGAAGAGGCCAAGCGGCGTATCTGCGCGGCAGATAGTGGCGCAACGGTGCGCGGCATCATTTTCGATCTCTCCCGCAACAATGTCTGGCCCGCGCCGTTTACCGGCCGGTGCCTAGTCAACGATCACGCCAGACGCTGGATCGGCCGCGAGGTCGAACTGATGCAGAATGTCGCCGCAGTCGGGGCCGACTATGCGGCTGCGAAGGCAGCCGGGAATTTCGACATCGCTGCGGTGATCGCGGGCGAGGCTGTCGGCCTGATCCATGATATTCCGTCCGCCACCGAAATCGTCGAACGTATTGCGACCGAGGCCGAGCAACTGCTAGCCGGCCTGCGCAATTCCAATATTTCTTTTCCTTCTCCCCTTGTGGGAGAAGGTGGCGCGGATGCAATCCGCGCCGGATGAGGGGTCTGTCTCCGCGGATACAAACCCCTCACCCGTCTCGCCGCTGCGCGGCGATCCACCCTCTCCCACAAGGGGAGAGGGGAAGAGCGAACACGAGAGAACAACCATGTGGCCGAACCGTCGACTGATCGATCTCTTCAAGACCGAATTCCCGATCGTGCTGGCGCCGATGGCTGGCGTGATGGACGCGGAGCTGGTGATCGCCGTTGCGCAAGGCGGCGGGCTCGGCTCGCTGCCGAGCGCGATGCTGTCGCCGGACAAGGCGCGCGAGCAGGTCAACATCATCCGGCAGCGCGTCTCCGCGCCGGTGAACATGAATTTCTTCTGCCACACACCGGTCGAGCTCACGGCCGAGGCGGAGGCGCGCTGGAAGCAACGCCTCGCGGGCTACTACAATGAGCATGGCGTCGATCCCGCCGCACCCATCAATGCCGCAAACCGCGCGCCGTTCGACGCCGGCTTCTGCGCGGTCGTGGAGGAGCTGAAGCCGGAGATCGTCAGCTTCCATTTCGGCCTGCCGGAGGCCGCGCTGCTCAAGCGGGTCAAGGCCGCAGGATGTCTCGTCATCTCCTCGGCGACCACGGTGAAGGAAGCGGTCTGGCTCGAGCAGCACGGCGCTGATGCGGTGATCGCACAAGGCGCGGAGGCCGGTGGCCATCGCGGCATGTTCCTGACCGACAAGATCTCGGAACAGCCCGGCACCTTTGCGCTGGTGCCGCAGGTGGTCGACGCCGTGAAGGTCCCGGTGATTGCGGCCGGCGGTGTTGCGGATGGCCGCGGTATCGCAGCCGCCTTCGCGCTCGGCGCGGCCGGCGTGCAGATCGGGACTGCTTATCTGCGCTGTCCGGAATCCAAGGTCAGTGCGGCGGCACGCGCGGCGCTCGCCGAGGGGCGGGATGATTCCACCGTTATCACCAATGTCATGACGGGGCGGCCGGCGCGCGGCGTCCAGAATCGACTGATGCGCGAAGCCGGCCCGATTTCGCCGGACGCGCCGCCATTTCCCCATGCCGCAACGGCGCTGGGACCGCTCAAGGCCGCGGCCGAAAAGCAGGGCAGGGTGGATTTCACCAATCTCTGGGCCGGGCAGGCCATCGCCCTGGGCCGCGAGGTCCCGGCAGCCGAATTGACCCGGGATCTCGCCAAATCGGCGCTTGCCCGGATGAAGGCGCTGGCCGGATAGCTCCCGGCGCCGGTTGCGGCGCAAAAGCGGCCTCTGCTATACGGCACATAGGTTTTGCCGTGAGAGGCCCTATATAATGTCCGTCGACGCCGCTACCGTCCGCCGCATCGCGCATCTGGCGCGCATTGCGGTTTCCGAGGGCGAGGTTCCGCATCTGCAGGGCGAGCTCAACGCCATGCTCGCCTTTGTCGAGCAGCTCTCGGAGGTCAATGTCGAGGGTGTGGAGCCCATGACCTCGGTCACCCCGATGCAGATGAAGAAGCGGCAGGATTTGGTCAATGACGGCGAGATCGCCGACGATATCGTTGCCAACGCGCCCGCGACCGAAGGTCACTTCTTCCTGGTGCCGAAGGTCGTCGAGTAACTCTTAGGACGCTGTCGATGTGCATGCTTTGCGACGATGAGAAGGCCTATCAGGCCTACATGAACTACCTCGACAAGATGGAGCGGCAGGGCAAGGCTGCCGACCCCAATGTCGCCGTCAATGCCGTGCTCGACGAGATCGAGGCGGCGGCGAAAGCGGCCGCCAAGAAAGACGACCCGGCCAACGACAAGTCCCTGTCTCCGTTCTTCTGCAGCCCGATCAATAAATGACCGATTTGACATCGCTGACGCTCGCTGAGGCCCGCAAGGGCCTCGCGGCCAAGACTTTCACGTCCCTCGAGTTGACCGACGCGCATCTGAACGCGATCGAAGCCGCGCGCGTGCTCAATGCTTTCGTCATGGAGACGCCGGACCAGGCGCGAACCATGGCGCGCGAAGCGGACGCCAGGATCGGGAAGGGCGATGCGGGGCCGCTCGCCGGCATTCCGCTCGGCATCAAGGACCTGTTCGCGACCAAGGGCGTGCGCACCACGGCGTGCTCGAAAATCCTCGGCAATTTCGTGCCGACTTACGAGTCCACCATCACCTCACAGCTGTGGCGCGACGGCGCGGTGATGCTGGGCAAGCTCAACAATGACGAGTTCGCGATGGGCTCGTCGAACGAGACCTCGTGCTTCGGCCCGGTCGGCAATCCCTGGCGGCGTGATGGCTCCAACACGACGCTGGTGCCGGGCGGCTCGTCCGGCGGCTCGGCCTCCGCCGTGGCGGCGCTGCTTTGCATGGGCGCGACCGCGACCGACACCGGCGGCTCGATCCGTCAGCCGGCGGCGTTCACCGCGACCGTCGGCATCAAGCCGACCTATGGCCGCTGCTCGCGCTGGGGCATCGTCGCCTTTGCCTCCTCGCTCGACCAGGCCGGTCCGATCGCGCGCAGCACGCGCGACGCCGCGATGCTGCTGCGCTCGATGGCCGGCCACGATCCGAAGGACACGACCTCGGTCGACATGGCCGTGCCGGACTACGAGGCTGCGATCGGCAAGTCCGTGAAGGGCATGAAGATCGGCATTCCCAAGGAATACCGTCTCGACGGCATGCCGGCCGAGATCGAAAAGCTTTGGGAAGCGGGCGCGGCCTGGCTGAAAGCGGCCGGCGCCGAACTCGTCGAAGTGTCACTGCCGCACACCAAATACGCGCTGCCGGCCTATTACATCGTGGCGCCGGCGGAGGCGTCCTCCAACCTCGCGCGCTACGACGGCGTGCGCTACGGCCTGCGAGAGCAGGGCAGGAATATCAACGAACTCTACGAGAACACCCGCGCCGAAGGTTTTGGCGCGGAGGTGAAGCGCCGCGTCATGATCGGCACCTACGTGCTCTCGGCCGGCTATTACGACGCTTATTATTTGCGCGCCCAGAAGGTGCGCACGCTGATCAAGAAGGACTTTGAGGACTGCTTCGCCAAGGGCGTCGACGCGATCCTGACGCCGGCGACGCCGTCGGCGGCCTTCGGCATCGGCGAGAAGGGCGGCGCGGACCCGGTCGAGATGTACCTCAACGACATCTTCACGGTGACCGTGAACATGGCGGGCCTGCCGGGCATCGCCGTGCCCGCCGGCAAGGACGCGCAGGGCCTGCCGCTCGGCCTGCAGCTGATCGGCCGTCCCTTCGACGAGGAGACGCTGTTCTCGCTCGGCGAGGTGATCGAGCAGGCCGCCGGCCGCTTCACGCCGGCGAAATGGTGGTGAGCGTGGCGGCGTATATCGCCAGCCTCGACGGCGCCGCGCCAGCGCCGGATCTCAGCGCGCCGCTCGCCGCATTGTGGTGGGCCGCCAAGAGCGACTGGGACCAGGCGCACAGAATCGTCCAGGACGAGAGCAGCCGCGAGGCCGCCTGGGTGCACGCCTATCTGCACCGTGTCGAGGGCGACCTCGGCAATGCCGGCTATTGGTACCGCCGGGCTGGCCAGCCCGTGGCAACGGATTCATTACAAGCAGAGTGGGATCGGATCGCTGCCACGCTGCTCGGGAGCAAGACATGAGCACGGCCACGCACAAACTTCTCAAGGGCGCCACCGGTGACTGGGAGATGGTCATCGGCCTGGAGGTCCACGCTCAGGTGACGTCGAACGCGAAGCTGTTCTCCGGTGCCTCCACCGCGTTCGGCGGCGAGCCGAACACGCATGTGTCGCTGGTCGACGCGGCGATGCCGGGCATGCTGCCGGTCATCAACGAGGAGTGCGTCAGGCAGGCTGTCCGGACCGGACTCGGGTTGAACGCGCAGATCAATCTGCGCTCGGTGTTCGATCGCAAGAACTATTTCTATCCGGATTCCCCGCAGGGCTACCAGATCAGCCAGTACAAGTCGCCGATCGTCGGCGAAGGCGAGGTCGTGGTCGAACTGGACGGCGGCAAGACCGCCACGATCGGGATCGAGCGGCTGCATCTGGAACAGGACGCCGGCAAGTTGCTGCACGATCAGTCGCCGACCATGTCCTATGTCGACCTCAACCGCTGCGGCGTGGCGCTGATGGAGATCGTGTCGAAGCCCGATATCCGCGACGCCGAGCAGGCCAAGGCCTACGTGACAAAACTGCGCTCGATCCTGCGCTATCTCGGCACCTGCGACGGCGACATGGAGAAGGGATCCCTGCGCGCCGACGTCAACGTCTCCGTGCGCAAGCCGGGCGCGCCGCTCGGCACCCGCTGCGAGATCAAGAACATGAACTCGATCACCTTCATCGGCCAGGCGATCGAATACGAGGCCCGGCGCCAGATCGAAATCCTCGAGGACGGCGGCGCGATCGACCAGGAAACCCGGCTCTACGATCCCAACAAGGGCGAGACGCGGTCGATGCGATCCAAGGAAGAGGCGCACGACTATCGCTACTTCCCCGATCCCGACCTGCTGCCGCTGGAGTTCTCGCAAAGCTTCGTCGACGCGCTGAAGGCTGAGCTGCCCGAGTTGCCGGACCAGAAGAAGGCGCGTTTCGTCGCGGATCTTGGCCTGTCGGCCTACGACGCCAGCGTGCTGGTCGCCGAGCGCGAGAGCGCGGTGTTCTACGAGACCGTGCTGGAGAAGCTCGTCAACCGCGCGCGCGACGGCAAGGTCGCAGCGAACTGGGTCATCAACGAGCTGTTCGGCCGTCTCAACAAGGAAGGCCGGGATATTACGGACTCTCCGGTCGATGCCGCACAGCTCTCAGGCATCATCGACCTGATCGGCGAGGGTACGATCTCCGGCAAGATCGCCAAGGATCTGTTCGAGATCGTCTGGCAGGAGGGCGGCGATCCCCGCGCGCTGGTCGAAAGCCGCGGCATGAAGCAGGTCACGGATCTTTCGGCGATCGAAAAGGTTGTCGACGACATCATCGCGGCCAATCCCGACAAGGCGGCGCAGGTCAAGGACAAGCCGCAGTCGCTCGGCTGGTTCGTCGGCCAGGTGATGAAGGCATCCGGCGGCAAGGCCAACCCGCAGAGCGTCAACGAGCTGCTCAAGTCCAAGCTCGGCATCTGACCTCGCGCGTTCGAACGAGGTGACGGATAGGCGTCGTCACCTCGCTTTCGGTTCGCGATGCGACGCTCGCACGCATCCTCGGCGACGAACTTCATCCCGTTCGAACGCGATACGCCGACCGAATCGCCGTCACGCGATTCGCGCAAAACGGCGACTTGCACACGCTCCGACGAGCGCTCGCGCCGTTAATCATGAAAATATTTTCGTTGCCAAAAGTCGCGACTCAGAGTCCGCGAAGCGCCCTCACGAGGCGCTCGCGCGATCGGCAGGATGCATCATTGCAACGATCGCGCGCGATGCGCACGCGCAAAAAAATACTTTCTGCATAGTGTTTTTCTGCAATCGCATCTCTCGCAAAGGTCGATGCCGCGGGCACTCTCCGCGATCGCAAGCACAACTCATGCAGACCGCTTGCATCGTGTTCGCCAAGCGCAGGCGCGTTTCGTCGTCAACACTTCTTTAAGCGAGACGCTGTTTTTTTCGTTGTGTTGGTGTATTCGGGATGAGTGTGCACTCGATCCCCGACTGCATGCAGCGATTAAGCCATCTCACACATCGGAGGGCAACATGGCCAAGAAAGCTAAGAAGGCAAAGAAGGCGAAGAAGGCGAAGAGCGCAGTGAAGAAGACTGCGAAGAAGACCCGCAAGGTCGCCAAGAAGAAGTAACTTCGCTTTTTGAAGTTGCCGGCTCCTAGAGAGCCGGCACGTCATCAGCGCCTTCTCGAAGGTTCTGGTCGACGATAGAGGGTGTCGGCGAGACATCAGGTCAACGGTCGGATCGTTCTCTTTCGCGGGTTCGCTCGCCAAAGGCCGGTCCGGCAGAAGAAACAAGTTTTCTTCGTTCGTGCGGTTCTCCGTAAGGGGCTCCGCAATTTCACAAGTGGCCTTCGGGCCAACGTGGAAGCTGGTCCTGACGTGTTCGCCGACGCCCTCGTTCTCATGAGGCCGGGGTATTGCCGGCATTCCCAAATCCCGACATTGCTGATCTGATCGCGACGTGGCTGTGCTGCCCTTGAGCAGGCAGGGCTATCGCAAATGACGTCTCAGCGGTGCCTGAGCGAGCGCCTCGTCCTTCGAGACGACCGCTTCGCGGCCTCCGCAGGATGAGGCTCAGCTGTATCCATCTGCGTTGATGTTGCCGCATACTCGTCCCTCATCCTGAGGGCCCGCCTCAGGCGGGCGTCTCGAAGGATGGCCGCAGTCGAGCTCCCCGCCATATGTTTCTTCATAGGCGCGCCCTGCTTGAACAGGCGATCCAGTACGCCGCAGCTTCTCGTGGGACCATTGCTGTCTCTGGAATACCGGTGATGACAGCGGACGGGGACACCACAGGACGCGCCTCACCGTGCGCGATGGTTATCGTTCTCCCAAAATCCCAAGGTAAACCGAATCTGACGAATTGCGGATGTGCCTGCAAAACAAGGACTTCTTGCATTTGTGGCATGCGCCTGGTGCGGGCGCGTTTACGTCTGCTTCATCGCGATACTTAAACTGCCATTCAAATTTGCCCGCCATCATTACTTCCAACAAGCCGGCAAACGGCACGGGCAAAAAGCCTCGGGGATGAGTTGAACAGTTGATCGGACGGGAGCCGCGCTCGGGGGACGAGGCGGCATAAGAAAAAAGGGGATGCGTTATGTTTCAGGGTACTTTCGATCTGGAGACCGCGACGCCGATCGACGCAGGCGCGTTGTCGGACGTGCTGTTCGAGCGCGGCCTCTATTGGGCGAGCGGTCGCTCCGGTCTGGTCGATCTCGTCGCCGCGCACAAATGGTTCAACCTCGCCGCGCTCAAGGGCCGCAAGGACGCCGTGACGCTGCGCCAGGAAGTCGCCGGGCAGATGTCGGACGCCGATATCTCGGCCGCTCAGCGCGAGGCGAGGGCGTGGGTCTCCACTCACTAAGCGGAGATCACGTCCCGGCTTGGCAGGTGAAAACTGATTTTCGCTGAATCAGGTTCCCTCGTGGTCGCCAACCGGATTCGGAGCGGCATGAGGCCACCGTCGCGCGTCAGCGGAAGGAACGCACAGATCTCGGATTCTGCTGAGCGGTGGCGGAGAGGGAGGGATTCGAACCCTCGATACAGCTTGAGACCGTATGACGCTTTAGCAAAGCGTTGCCTTCAGCCACTCGGCCACCTCTCCGGTGCGAGCCTTATGCATCTAATTACTTGGGCTGGTCAATTTGGAAGCGTGTGTTTTTGCTCGAATATTCCCAGCGAATTCCGAAACCAAGCGGTTTGCTCCCGGGGCGAGAACATAACGCTGCGATAACGGACACTAAGCTGGAGGTTCTGGCGCCCGTATTTAGAGTGGTTCTGGCGCGGACAAAGGCTCCCTTCACCCACATAAACGATTGATTTTGCTTTCAAATTGGATCGGATGCCCGCGCTTGGGACGATTGCCTTCGTCGCCGACCGCCTCCATCAAGCGATTCATTTGCAAGTAATTGATTTGATTGTCTGTTTCAGCGATTCGCCACAAGCTATGGAGCGATGATGCCCTCAGATCGGCCGACGGGGTCCCGTGTCAGGCTGCGGGAAGGGCGCTCTCACTATTAGTCGGGATAACTCGCTCGCCGGCTGAGGAGCTACCCCGTCGCGCCGGACGTCGCCGCAATTAGGGAGGGCCTGTCTTGGGGCGATTGCTCTTTCAGTTGGAACAGCGCCCTCGAGATCAAAGCGGGGAGGGCTGCCGGGCTGGCACGCTCGCTCTTCCTTCGACTGCCGGGCTGCGCCGCTACGGATCTTATCTTACTTACGATGTCAGGACGCAGAGCATCCAGCTGGGTACCTCACCGCGAGATATCGATAGGCAACATCCGCACCGCTTGGAGACTTATGCCTTTTCAATCGGCCCTGACGACAACAGCGATCTCCGCAAGCGGCTCGAAAAATCATTCATTGCTTTGTCGATTGCGAGCACAAGCTCGACGGCCAAGTCCTGAAAGCGATCGACGATGCGCAGATCGATAGTCTTGTTGATCTTGCAGGCCATACGCACAATGCCAGGCTGTCGTTGTTTGCATCCAGTCCTCCGATCGTCGTCAACTATCTTGGGTTCGCGGGAACGTCGGGGAGCAGGGGAGCTCTTCCGCTGCATCATTGCCGATCAAATCGTGCTGCCAGATCAAAACAGCCAATTCTTCGACGAGAAGGTCGTCCGTTTGCCCGGCAGCTTCATGCCGCGTGATAATCACGTCGCGACAATCGACGGTGCTGCGCCCAATCGAGTCTTCATCCGAACACTTGGCGCGCCATCGCCTCGCCGACCTCTTCCTGGATACGCTGCCCTACAACGCACGGCCCGCGATGCGTTGTGGGCTGGTCTGCCGGTAGTGACCCATATCGGGAATAGTTTCGCCGGTCGCGTGGCGGCGAGCTTGCTGAGCGCTGTCGGCCTGCCTGAGCTGATCACGCGAACGCGTGCGGATTATGAAGCACTCGCGATCGAACTGGCGCTTGATAAACAGAAGCTGGCGGATATTCGCCGAAGGCTGCAAGGGAGCCACCTGGCCGCATCACTGTTTGATGCCGCGCTCTACGCCAAGCGGCTGGAGACAGCTTTGTATCAACGACATCAGGACGGCTTGGCGCCGGATCATATCGAAGTTCAAGCGCGCGGATGAGGATGACGATCGCAGCCGCTTAATGGTCAGGCCAGCCAGTTCCCGAAGCGGTGGCCCGCGCCGAGTCCTTGGGAGTCCTTGGTTGATTCCACGATTCGACCGGCTCAGACCCAGAGCAGAGCGTCTCCGCAGGTGTGGCTGGCCCTTGCCGGAACTTTTGACGTCAATGAAACCTGCCGAAAAAGCACAGCAGATTCAATGCCTTACAAAGCCGCTCTGATCACATCTGCGTGTTATTTGTGCAACACCCGCCGGAAAACACGCTCCATCGGCCGGTTCTGAAGCGTTCTGTTGTTGTGTGTGCAAGGGCGTTCGGTAATTGTGACTGAGCGACGGAGGGGGGCATCCCGAGGTCGTCCCGTCTTAGGTGGTTCGCTTAAGTCCCTCGCGTTCAGCGGGTGTGTCCGAAGGCGCGAAGCGACTAAGCGGTGAATTTAAGGGACAAGGGAACCAACCTTAGGGTGTCTTCACCCAGCGGATCCGGAACCTTCCCTATGGCAAACTTGGAGGTTTAACATGAAGTTGGTTAAGAGCCTTTTGCTCGGTTCCGCGGCGGGTCTGCTCGCTGTTGGCGGAGCGCAGGCGGCCGATCTCCCCGTGAAGGCCAAAGCGGTCGAATACGTGAAGATCTGCTCCCTGTACGGTGCGGGTTTCTACTACATCCCCGGCACTGACACTTGCATCAAGCTGGGTGGTTATCTGCGCGCTGAAGTCGCGCTGAACACCAACTCGGACTACAGCGGTCAGCTATCCGGTAATAACGGTGCGCGCAACCGCCTGACGAACTACTACACCATGCGCGCTCGTGAAGATCTCAACATCGACACGCGCACCGCGACCGAGTACGGCGTCGTCCGTACCTTCTTTGACGGCGTGTTCTCCTGGACGACCGGCAATTATCAGGGAACCGGCAGCGCGACCGGCACCACTGCCTACAGCAGCACGCTGGCGCTCAACACCTCCGGCGCGGCCCCTGCGCTCGTCGGTGGGTCGATCAACGGCAACGACGGCGGCACCTCGGGCGGTTCGCTCGGCGTGTACTACGCCTTCATCCAGTTCGCTGGCTTCACCATGGGTAAGGCCGTGTCGCAGTTCGACGCGCCCTGGACCAACTATCCCGGCAACAACTTCGACAGCCTCGTCGGCGGCAGCGGCACGGTCACTGGTGTCAACCAGTTCTCCTACACCGCTGACTTCGGTCAGGGCGTGACGGCAGCGTTCTCGGCGGAAGACCGGGCGGCCTACTATGATGCCGGCAACCTGAACATGACCGGCGCGACTGCGACCGGCATGATTGGCGGTTCGTATGGCTCGAACGGCATCGGCGCTACGCGTTCGCCGAACCTCGTCGCTATGGTCCGCGTCGACCAGGCTTGGGGTCTGTTCCAGGCGTCGGTCGCTGCGCATGACAACCACGTTGCCTACTACGGCGCCACCGAGCCGACTGGCCACCCCGACGACAAGTGGGGTTGGGCTGCTCAGCTCGCTCTGTCGATCAAGAACATCCCGACTGGTGCGGGTGACGTGATCAACATCCAGGGCGTCTACACCGATGGCGCGACCCGCTACAACTTCCAGAACCTCGCGGGCAGCAGCTACTCGATGTTCGGCGGTTCCGGCATTGCCTACCAGAGCGTCGGCTTCGCCAATGCTCCGGACACGGTGTATGTCACGGGCAGCTCGCAGGAGTCGGTCAAGACCTGGGGCTTCCGCGGTGCTTACACCCATAACTGGGATCCATACTGGAACACCGCGATCTACGGTGCCTACGCTCAGGCCCAGTACGGCACGCTTGCCAAGACCACGCTTTGCGGCGCTGGTGGTGCTGGCGGCGTGTTCGGTGGCCTCGCGGGTGTGACGGGTTGTAATCCTGACTTCGCCATCGGCCAGGTCGGTCTCATCACCCGCTGGACCCCGGTCAAGAACCTGACGTTCTCGGCCGACCTCTCCTGGACCCATCTCGACCAGAAGTACGCGGGCACTGTTGCTTACGCTGGTGCCGGCGCCACGGCCAAGCCGGCCGCTGTGTACGAGCTGAAGGATCAGGACACGCTCGTTCTGCTCCTCCGCGCTCAGCGCAACTGGTAAGTTCGGTCTAACGACCTGACAGAGAGCCCCGGCGGGAAACCGCCGGGGCTTTTTTTTGGTGGTCTTATCCCTGGGGTCGAAGAGCAGGCGATGGTCGGTAAAGCGCGATGAGATTGGGATGATCGTCATCGCGCCTCTGAGGCGCAGAGGCGGTCTTGATGCCCGGCTCTTGGTACGAAAAAGGCCGCCAAGAGAGGCGGCCTCCTGGAGTCCAAACAGAAACCGTCGTTATTTCACGTCGAGGGTTCGGCAGTAGTTGGAGCTCTCAATGCTGGTCCAGCCCCTCTCCATCCTGTTGGTTTGGCACTCGTAGAAGGTTTTGAAGTTGAGAACGTTTCTGCAATTGTGACCCACACCACTGGACAGGGAGCATTGGACCCTAGGATCATTGCTGGTTTCGGCTGCGACTTTCAGCGGGGCGGCGCTCAACGGCACGATCGACATCGAGACAAGAGCAAAAGCGGACATTGCCAACGTCTTCATAGCTTTCCTCCTTTTCTTGGTGGTTTGGACGGCAGATCTCTGTCCCGAAATGGATACTACCAAAGCGAGCGTGGGCTGTCTCACTCAATTCGGCATATCTGGGTGATCGGGGGACCTGCTTTCGCTTCGAAAGAAGATGCCGCTATTCCACGCTGCCGGCGCCGCGGCGCAAATCGGCCTCGATCTGCAACCGCGTGCCGCCGCCGAAGCGGGCGCGGTAGACCTGAAGGTTCTCCATGATCCGTTGCACGTAGTTGCGCGTCTCGGAGAACGGGATCAGCTCGACCCAATCGACCGCATCGACCTTGGGATCGCGCGGATCGCCGTAGCGATCGATCCACTTCTTCACACTACCGCGGCCGGCATTGTAGGCGGCGAAGGTCATGATGTAGGAGCCGCGATAGTCCTCGAGCAGCCCACCGAGCTCGGCCGAGCCGAGCGTGGCGTTGTAGGCCGAATCGTTCTTCAGACGTCCCAGATCGTAGGTCCCGCCGTGCCGCTTGCAGACATAGCGCGCGGCGTCCGGCGTCACCTGCATCAGCCCATAGGCCTGCGCCGGCGAGACCACACGGGGATTGAAGGCGCTCTCCTGCCGCGCGATGGCGTAGATGATGCTGCGCTCGACCTCGGGGCCGATCGGCGTGAACTGCGGAATGCCGTTGACGGGATAGGCATAGAAATCGAACGGCAGCCCGCGATTGAGCGCGGCCTTGCCGAGCAGCAGCATGCCGCGGGCGTCGTTGTGGCGCTGGGTGAGCTCGCCGAGGCCGGCCAGCGCTTCGGGATCGCCGTTCTCGCCCATGTCGGCGAGAACAGGTATCGCCATCTCGCGCTCGTCGAGCTCGTATAGCAGCTGCGCGGCGCGCACGATCTCCAGCCGTTCGGCACCGCGGCTGCGCGGCGGAGCGTTGAGCTCGATCTGCGGCAGGCCTAGCTTGGCGCGTGCGAGCTGGCCGTAGTAGCTGGTGGATTGCTCGGCGGCCCGCGCGTAGGCGTTGCGCGCCTCCTGCTGGCGGCCTGCAGCTTCCGCAGCGCGGCCCTGCCAATAGCCGGCGCGCGCCAGCGTGGTCGGATTGACGCTGCCGATCCCGATGCGGGCAAAATGCTGGGTCGCAGCCGCAGGATCGTTGAGGAAGCGCAGCGCGATCCAGCCGGCGGTGAACTCCTGCTCGGTCTTGTAGATGTCACGCGAGGGCAGGGCCGCATCGCGCGCGATCAGATAGGCGCTGCGAAATTCCTCGGTGTCGATCATCTTGCGCGCCAGGAGGCGCCGCTCGATCCACCATTCGTCGAGATTGTAGAGCCGGCCCGGATCCTTCGGTGCCGACAGCATGAGCTGGGCGGCTTCCGCAAATTTCTCCTCGCGGCGCAGCAGCTGGATCTTGCTGAAGATGAAGCCGGGATCGCCGTGCAGCTCGCGTGGCACGGCGTCGAGCAGGGCACGTGCGTTCGGCGCTTTCTTGAGGGAAGCGATGCGCGCCTTGGCGAGTGCGACATAGCCGGCCCCGAGGCGCTTTGCAGCACGCAGTGCGGCCTCGTTCTCGCTGCCGTAGAGCAGCGTGTCCATCCGCGCCTTCTGATCGCCGGGCGTCAGCAGCGCGCCGAACTGGTCGAGTGCGTTGTTCTCGGTGTCTTCCGACATCGGATCGCTGCGCCAGGCATCGCGCACCAGACGTTCGGCGTTGGCGCGATCGCCGCGCGCCAGCATCGCCTTGGCGAGCGTGAAGCGGCCCTTGGCGGACACGGGGGATTCATTCTCGAACCACGACCATGCGACCTGGTCGTCGCGCCTGTCGTCCCACATCGCGGCCTCCAGGCGCCGGCGCAGGAAGGTCTGCGACGGCCAGCTCGGATTGGCGGAGAGGAAGGCGCGGTAGCGCTCCACGGTCGCGCCATTGTCCTCGCTGCGCAGGATGATCCATTCCGCGAGTTTTCGCGCGACGGGATCCGAGATCGTGGCCGCGGCATTGGTCGCATCGCCCGCCTTGCGCTTGCGCACGAGCTCGATCACGGTCTCCAGCGTGTCCTTGTCGGCTTGCGAGGTCGAGGAGGTCGCAGCAACCGCAGCCGGTGTGACCGGCTTGCGCGGGGCGGCATGCTGGCGGGTCGCAGGAGCCAGGACAGGAGCCGCGACGGGCCTGGCGGCGGCCGGGGCGGTCGGTCTGACGATGGCCGCCGGCGCGGGGGCGGTCTTCCGGGCCGAGCCGCCAGCGGTCGGCGTTGACTTTGGCGCGGCAGCCGTAGGCTTCAGCTTGTCCTTCGCAGGATCCTTGCCTGCGGTCTTGCCAGCATCCTTGCCCGCATCCTTGGCAGGCTTCTTCGCGGCATCCTTGGCGGGGGCACTGGGCGCGCCCTTGCTTGCACCCTTGGTGGCGTCCTTCGGAGTTTCCTTGCCGGCTCCCTTGGACACACTCTTCGCAGTGTCCTTCGCGGCTGGCTTGGCTGCGGGTTTCGCGGTTTCCTTCGCGGTATCCTTGGCGGTTTCCGCGGTTGTCTCGTTGGATTTGGCCCAGGCGGCGCAGCCGGCCGACAGCCCTGCCATCAGGCACACGATCAGGCCGGTGGATCGCCATGCGGCGCGCGGAAATGAGATCACGGCGGTTCGTCGCCCCGAATCAGTCAATTGGCTCAAGACCTAGCTGTACAAGATCTGGCTGTATTTGATTGAATATGCGGACAAATTACCAACAGCCGCTTACCTTCGCCCGGTTTGCACCACCACCGCGGCAAAATCGCGGCCTAAACGGTGCGTGAGACGGGAGCGGGTCTTTTACCGACGGGATAGACCCGATATGAATGCGGCCTGCGCTCAAGATTGCCGCGTACGGAGGAAGTCCATGGCAGCCAAGACAAAATTCCGGGGATCGTTCACCGCCTTGGTCACGCCGTTCAAGAACGGCTCGCTGGACGAGGCGGCGTTTCGCTCCCTGGTCAACTGGCAGATTTCAGAGGGCACCAACGGCCTGGTTCCCGTCGGCACCACCGGAGAGAGCCCGACGCTGAGCCATGACGAGCACAAGAAGGTTGTCGAATGGTGCATCGAGGAAGCGAAAGGCCGCGTGCCTGTCGTCGCCGGCGCCGGCTCCAACTCGACCAAGGAGGCGATCGAGCTCGCCCAGCACGCCGAGAAGGCGGGCGCCAATGCGGTTCTGGTCGTGACGCCCTACTACAACAAGCCGACCCAGGAAGGCATGTACCAGCACTTCAAGGCGATCAACGACGCGATCGGGATTCCGATCATCATCTACAACATCCCGCCGCGCTCGGTGATCGACATGTCGGTCGACACCATGGCGCGGCTGTGGGAGCTGAAGAACATCGCCGGCGTCAAGGACGCCACCGCCAGCATGGTCCGCGTCTCGCAGCAGCGCGCGGCGATGGGCGAGGACTTCAACCAGCTCTCGGGCGAGGATGCGACCATCCTCGGTTACATGGCGCATGGCGGCCATGGCTGCATCTCGGTGACCTCGAACGTCGCGCCGCGGCTGTGCTCGGAGTTCCAGGCCGCCTGGGCGAAGGGCGATCATGCCACCGCGCTGAAGCTGCACGACAAGCTGATGCCGCTGCACAACAACCTCTTCATCGAGAGCAATCCGGCGCCGATCAAGTACGCGCTGTCGCTGCTCGGCAAGCTCGACGAGACGCTGCGGCTGCCGATGGTGCCGGTCACCGAACCGACCCGCGTTGCCGTGCGCAGCGCGATGGTTCATGCTGGCCTCATTAACTGACGCGCTAGCCGATCGGGGAGCTTTTCATGGCGATCGAGGAAAGAGGCACGCGGATGCTCAGGGAGTTCCGCGAGTTCGCCATGAAGGGCAACGTCGTCGACCTCGCGGTCGGTGTCATCATCGGCGCGGCCTTCGGCGCCATCGTGACATCGCTGGTCGGCGACGTGATCATGCCGATCATCGGTGCGGCCACCGGCGGTCTCGACTTCTCGAACTACTTCACGCCGCTTTCGGGCAAGGTCACCGCCGCAAATCTCGCGGACGCGAAAAAGCAGGGCGCCGTCTTGGCTTGGGGCAACTTCCTCACGCTGACGATCAACTTCATCATCATTGCCTTCGTGCTGTTCCTGGTGATCCGTGCCATGAACAAGTTGAAGCGCAAGGACGAGGCAGAGCCTGCCGCTCCGCCGAAGCCGTCGGCCGAGGTCGAGCTGCTGACCGAGATCCGCGATCTCCTCAAGAAGTCTTGACGCGCGCGCTTCATCCAAACTGTTAGCGTCCTCGCGCATCTCGATCAGGTTGTTTTCCATGGCCGACAAGAACGAACGTCCGATCAAGGTCATGGCGGAAAATCGCAAGGCCCGCTTCAACTATGCCATCGAGGATACGATCGAGGTCGGCATTGCGTTGACCGGCACCGAGGTCAAGTCGATCCGCAACGGCAAGAGCACGATCGCGGAATCCTACGCCGATTCCAAGAACGGCGAGATCTGGCTGATCAACGCCACCATTCCGGAATATCTCCAGGGCAACCGCTTCAATCACGAGCCCAAGCGCCCGCGAAAACTGCTGCTGCATCGCAAGCAGATCAACAAGCTGATGGGCGCGGTCGACCGCGAAGGCATGACGCTGATCCCGCTCAAACTTTACTTCAACGAGCGTGGTCGCGCGAAGTTGCAGCTAGCGGTTGCAAAAGGCAAGAAGCTGCACGACAAGCGCGAGTCCGAGAAGAAGCGCGACTGGAGCCGGGAGAAGGGCCGCCTGATGCGGGCGAGGGGATAGCGGGATGACTCAGAGAAACCTGCTCGAGGTCGATTGGACCCGGATTCCCGCACCCGCGGATGACGGCGGCGCCGCGCACCTGAAAGGCATGACATTGCCGCCGGTCAGCCTGCTCGCCACTGACGACACGTCGGTCGCGCTCTCGGCACTGCGTGGCCGGACTGTGGTGTTCGCCTATCCGCGCACCGGCGAGCCCGGCAAGATCGCGCTGGTCGACGATTGGGACATGATCCCGGGCGCGCGCGGTTGCACGCCGCAGACTTGCGCATTTCGCGATCTGTTCGCCGAGCTGAAGGCCGCCGGCGCCGCGCAGGTGTACGGCCTCTCGACCCAGAGCAACGCATACCAGACCGAGATGGCCTCGCGGCTGCATCTGCCGTTCCCGGTGCTCTCGGACGAGAAGCTGGTGCTGACGCGCGCCCTGAATTTGCCGACCATGGAGGTCGCGGGCCTGACACTGATCAAGCGCCTCGCGCTGATCGTCGACGACGCCAGGATCACGCATGTGTTCTATCCGGTGTTTCCGCCCGACCGGAACGCCGGCGATGTCCTGGACTGGTTGAAGGCCAATCCCGCCACGGGCTTGTCTAAGAATTAGTCGAGGTCAGCCTTCACCTTCGCGAACACGGAGCGGAACATGTCCGGCGTCAGCACGCGGGTGTTCGTGTTGTAGCGGGAGCAGTGATAGCTGTCGTAGAGCCTGAATGCGCCGGCCTGATGCACGGCGCCGTGGCCGAAGGGGGCCTGTGATGCCTTCAGGTTCAGCGGCTTGAGCACGGTGTCGTGCGCAATACGCCCGAGGGCGACGATCGCGCGCAGGTTCGGCATGGTTGCGAGATTCGCCGCGAGGAACTGCCGGCAGGTGTTGATCTCGACCGGCAGCGGCTTGTTCTGCGGCGGCACGCAATGCACCGCATTGGCGATCCGACAGTCGACCAGCTTCAGTCCGTCGTCGGGACGCGCCTGATATTTGGCCTTGGCGAAGCCGTATTCGAGCAGCGTCGCGTAGAGCAGGTCGCCGGCATAATCGCCGGTGAAGGGACGGCCGGTGCGGTTGGCGCCCTGCATTCCCGGCGCAAGGCCGACGATCAGCAGGCGCGCCTTGATGTCGCCGAAAGGCGCAACCGGTGCGTTGTGCCACAATGGCTCGCGCGCGCGGTTCGCCTCGCGAAAGGCGACCAGGCGCGGACAGAGCGGACAGTCACGGTCGGGGACGAGGCTGAGAGGCTGGCGGCTTGACCGGGCCGCCTCACTCCTCGAAGTCGTCATCGCCCCTCGCCGGCGCCATCGTGGTCGCGCGCTGGAGGAACTGCGGGGCGTGGTGGCGCGCCTCGCGGTCGCCGCGGTCACGCGGGGCGGGGCGTTCGGACGGGTCGCGACCGAGCTTGGACTGCAGCTCGACGAGGTCGGTGAAGACGTCGGCCTGGCGGCGCAGCTCGTCGGCGATCATCGGCGGCTGGCTCGCGATCGTGGAAATCACGGTGACCCGCACGCCGCGGCGCTGGACGGCCTCGACCAGGGAGCGGAAGTCGCCGTCACCGGAGAACAGCACCATCTGGTCGATGTGCTCGGCGAGCTCCATGGCGTTCACGGCGAGCTCGATGTCCATGTTGCCCTTGACCTTGCG
>NZ_JBVVOS010000021.1:0-164289 GCF_055807515.1 Bradyrhizobium sp. Kon69
CGTTATCGGGGTCGCCGCCAAAGCCGGCGATGTTGGCCTTGACCCAGCGCAGCGCCATCAGTTGATCCTGCAGGCCGTAATTGCCTGAGGGCGCCTCCATGTCGAGGTCGGGATGGGCGAAAAAGCCGAGGATGCCGAGGCGATAGTTGAAGTTGACGACGACGACACCTTTCGCTGCTAGCGCGTTGCCATCGGTTGCAGGATTCGCCAAGGAGCCGAACTGAAAGCCGCCGCCGTGAATCCACACCATCACGGGCCGCGTCTCGTCCGCGTGCTTCGCCGCGGTCCAGACGTTAAGATAGAGGCAATCCTCGTCGCGCGGTCCCGGCCGCTGGTCGTTTTCGAGCGCCGACAGACACCCCGCGCCGAACACGAGCGCATCGCGCACGCCATCCCAGGGCGCCGGCGGCTGCGGTGCGCACCAACGCAGAGGCCCGACCGGCGATGCTGCGTAGGGAATGCCTTTGAACGCGATCACGCCGCTTGCATCGCGCGGGCCGCCACGCACGAAGCCTGCTTGCGTGCGGACCACGCGTTGCAGCTTGGCTGCTGTCGTACTGGCGAAACCGTGCATGGTCGTTTCTCCTGATCGCAGAGCGTGCCCGGCCGCGGCCGGGCAGGTTCAGACAGCAGCCTATCGACATTCCTCTCCGCTCGATTTAGATATTCTGCCAATCGATTGCTAAAAACCGGCAAGCATGCGGCAGCCGCTCCGTTTTCCATGGCCTGATCTCGATGTGGATGATGTCTCCGCGCCTGTGATCGCGGTGCGCGTCGACGTGATCGGAACCAAGGGCGAAGTGCCCGACCACAGGCACCGCAAGGGGCAACTTGTCTTTGCGCTGGGCGGCGCCGTGACGTGCCGCGTTCCCACCGGTCTGTGGATGGTGCCGCCGCATTGCGCGGTGTGGATTCCCGGGCGCATGCAGCACAGCAACCTCGCGACAGAAAATGCCCGGCTGTTCTTCATCTATATCGAGCCCGACCGCGTGGACCTGCCGGATCGTTGCTGCACGCTCTCGATCTCCCCACTGCTGCGTGAAGTGATCGTCGAGCTAGCCGATCAGATCGCGGATGACGAGGCGCGGGGGGACCTTCTGGCGAGCGTCCTTCTGCGCGAGCTTCCCCGCATGCCGGTTCATCAGCTTCATCTGCCGCTCTCGCCCGAGCCGCGTTTGAAGAAAATTGCTGCAGCGCTGGCAAAAGACCCCTCCGATCGCAGAACGCTGGCCGAATGGGCCGATCGCGTCGCCCTGAGCGAGAGCAGCCTCGCGCGTCTTGTCGTCAGGGAGACGGGCTTGAGCTTCGGGCGCTGGCGCCAGCAATTGCACCTGATCGTCGCCTTGCGGGAGCTGACCTCCGGCGCCAGCGTCCAGCAGGTGTCCGCCGATCTCGGCTACGACTCCGTCGCGGCCTTCATCACCATGTTCAAGAAGGCGCTCGGGAAACCGCCGGGCAAATATCTGAGCGGCATCTCCTCATAATATAAGAGTTGACTTATATTAGCTTCGGCCGATATTCATCCTGGCACGAAACGACAGGGAGCAAGCGCTATGGAGATCGACGTCGTCAGGGTATTGGGGCTGGTTACGCGCTCGGTGAAGAATTTCGAGAAGGACGGGAAAGCGGCCAGTGCGGTGACGCTGACGCGACTATACGAGACCAGCGTCGACGATCTCTGGGACGCCGTGACCAGCCCGCAACGCATTCCGCGCTGGTTTCTGCCGGTCGAGGGAGATCTCCAGCTCGGCGGAAAGTACCAGCTCAAGGGGAATGCCGGCGGGACCATCACGGCGTGTACGCCGCCGACCCATTTCGCGGCGACGTGGGAATTCGGCGGCGCGATGAGCTGGATCGATGTCAAGCTGACGGCAGAACGAAGCCAGGCGCGGCTGACGCTCGAGCACACCGCGATGATCGAGGATCATTGGAATCAGTTCGGTCCAGGGGCAGTCGGGATCGGCTGGGATCTCGCCATTGCGGGGCTGGAGCGATATGTTGCGACCGGGGCATCGGTCGACCATGAGACGGCCGAGGCATGGATGGGCTCTCCCGCGGGTAAGGAATTCATGACGAGCAGCGGCGAGTATTGGCGCGCAGCGCATGTCGCAAGCGGCGTGGATCCTGCCTCCGCGAAGCAGCGCTCCGACCGCACCATCGCCTTCTATCGCGGCGAGACGCCGCCCGACATCGCGCATCCGGGCACAGGAAGTTGATGCAAGTCTTCGATGTCCTTGCCGATCCCGTCCGCCGTCGCATCCTCGAGCTGCTTGCGCCCGGCGAGATGGCGTCCGGCGAGGTCGTCGAAGTGATCGGAGCGGAGTTCGGGATCACGCAGGCCGCCGTGTCGCAGCACCTCAAGGTGCTGCGCGAGAGCGGCTTTGCGACGGTTCGGGCGGAGGCGCAACGACGGCTCTATTCGGTCGATGCTGCGGGGCTCCAAGCGGTGGATGCATGGGTCGGTCAGTTCCGCAATTTCTGGGAGCCGAAGCTGGATGCGCTGGCGACGGAAATCGCGCGCGGCAAACGCGAGCGGCGTAACGCGCCAATGACCAAGCGGAGCGGGAAGCGGGCGTGAAGGCATCGCGGCAAAGGCAAAGTCGCCATCGCGCCGCTTCAGTGAGACACGAAAGCCGCTGCCAAGACTGCAAGCATACCAAAGCTGGCGATATTCCAGAACAGCGAGCGGACGAGCGGTATGCCGGATAGGTAAAGCGCGGTGTAGGCGATGCGTCCGCCAAGATAGGCGATCGATCCCCAATAGGTCAGCTCGTTGTGAGCGCCTGCGGCGTGAGAGATGAGGATCGCGGCGGCAAAGAACGGAAATGTCTCCATGTAGTTGCGGAAATTTCGGTTGAGACGGCCGGGGATGGGCTTGAGCGGCGGCATCTCGGTGTCGCGCGGGCTCGCAGCCCATCTGAGGCCGTACTGCAGGTTCGCGGCTTGCGCGGCGGCGACAAGCTGTACGAAGCCCCAGACGATTGCGGCGGCCAGCATCGACAGCTCGAAGCTCATCGCCATTGGCTGTCCCTCCATCTGCAAGAAATCAGCGCGATCCCGGGTGCCATTCCGGGAGTTTGGGAATCTCGGGATCGAGGTGATCCCAGGCATATCCGCGCGAGCAGAACAGCACGACGGACGGTTTGAACGTGCTGGCATCGTCAAGCGTGCCGACATAGATGCCGATGAACTCCGGCTTCTCGTCCGGCTTGTTGTAGATCGCGAGCCGCAGTTCGGACAGAACCCTTTGCGCTTGACTGCGCCGCTGTCGGCAGTGCGCGCGATTTCGCGCACCTCGCCGGTTACCGAGACTGCGCTGCGCGCGAACACGAAGATTGAGCTGTGGCCGCTGCCGGTGTCGCGCTGACAGTCACTGCACTGGCATTGGAAGCCGCGGATCGGCGCGGACGCGATAGTGTAACGAACCGCGCCGCAGGCGCAGCGACCTGAATGAATCATTCGTGTCCCTCCCGACGGGGCCGACCGTTCCAATCATATCAGGCTGGCTTGATTTCGCCACAAGCGCGATTTCACAAGTCCGATCTTCGCCGGCGCGCTCACTCGCGCGACATCTTCTCGAACTTCTTCACCAGCCGCTCCCGCTTCAGCCGCGACAGCCGCTGGATCCAGAACATGCCGTCGAGCTGGTCGATCTCGTGCTGGTGGCAGACGGCGCGCAAGGCTTCCGACTCCTCGCTGTGCATGTTGCCGTCGATATCCTGATAGCTGATCCGCACGCGGGCGTGGCGTTGCACCTCGTCATTGACGCCGGGCATCGAGACGCTGCCCTCGCGGTGCATGATAATCTCGGGTGAGGCCCACTCGATCTCCGGGTTGACGTAGGTCTGCGGGCCGTCCTTGGCGTCGAGCTCGAGCACGACGACGCGCAAGGGGACGCCGATATGCGGCGCCGTGATGCCGATGCCGGGCGCGGCGCGCATGGTCTCGAGCAGATCGTTCGCGAGCTCGCGCAGCGTTGCATCGAACGCGGTGACGGGGCGGGCCGGCATCGCGAGCCGGCGGTCGGGATAGCGGACGATCGGGCGAATGGTCATGCAGGCTCCTAGCACTCACGGATGGTTGAAGCATCCCGTTCTTCGCCCTACCAACTGGAAGGTAGCTAGAGGCCATGACCAACGTTTCCTCGACTGCCGACGACATCCTGGCCTGCGCGCGCAGCTTGATCATCGCGGGCGGCTATAACGGCTTCAGCTACGCCGACGTGGCCGAGGTTGTCGGCATCCGCAAGCCAAGCATCCACCACCATTTCGCCAGCAAGATCGACCTGGTCCGCACCCTCGTGTCGCGCTACCGCGCCGAAGCCGAGGCGGGACTGTCCGCGCTCGAGCGCAATGTCCCTGATCCGCGCGGCCAGCTCGAAAACTATGTCGCGTACTGGAAGGCGTGCATCAATGATGCGACGGCGCCGTTCTGCGTCTGCGCGCTGCTGGCCAGCGAGCTTCCGATCCTGCCGGAGGAGGTTGCGCTCGAAGTCCGCGCGCACTTCCGCTCCTTGGCTTCCTGGCTGACGGCCGTCATGGAGCGCGGCAAGCGGAAAGGGCAATTCAAACTCTCCGGCACAGCCCGGGTCGAGGCCGAAGGATTCATGGCGACCATTCACGGCGCCATGCTGTCGGCGCGTGCCTATGGCGATCCAAAGATGTTCGGTGTGATCACCACCCCGCTGCTGGACCGGCTGTCCAACAAACACTGAGACACATCAGCGAGACGATCGCGACAGCCCGCAAGCGGGCTGGAGCGAAGTCGGTTTCGCCGCGTGTGAGAAACTACCAACTAGTAGGTATAGGAGAGACTGAGATGGCGCAGTATCAACTGGATCCGGTTCATACCGACCGCGAGCGATGGCTGAAGCAATACTACTTCGTGCGGGCGGCATTCTCGGCTGCCTGGGTCGCTGCTGCGTTTGCCGCCGGGGCTTCTTCTCCAGTGATCGCCGGCGCCTTGCTCGTCCTCTATCCCGCATGGGACGCCGCAGCCAATTTCGCGGACGCGGTTCGCAGCGGTGGGCTTGCTCGAAGCCGCACGCAGGCTCTGAACGTTGTCGTCAGCCTGGCGACCGCCGTCGCGGTGCTTGTGAGCTTGCAGATGAGCATGAACCGGGTGCTCGGAATCTTCGGGGCATGGGCGATAGTGTCTGGACTGCTGCAGTTGGGAACGGCCATCCGCCGCTGGCGGAGTCTTGGCGCGCAATGGGCCATGGTGCTCAGCGGTGGCCAGTCGGCTCTCGCAGGCGGCTTCTTCATCTTTCAGGCGACGATGCCCGCAATTCCCTCGATCGCGAATGTCGCGGGATATGCCGGCGTTGGTGCGCTCTACTTCCTGGTCTCGGCGGTCTGGCTCACGGTCGGCGAGTGGCGGCGTAGCGCGGCTGCTTGAAGCCTGTTCGCGAGGGGACGAGATCAAAAGCGGCGGGATGATGCCATGATGCAGGTGTTTTGCCCGACGAGTCAAACGGCGGGTCTTCCTTCGCACTGCAAAGAGCTGCGCTGTAAGTCCTTGATCCCAAAGCGCCCGGCTACTGTGCATGGGGTTGTTTTCGCGTTTTTTGTTTTGGCAGGTCACAAAAGCGTGCCGCAAAAACTTGTGTCGACCTGTCGGCTCACCATGTTCCCATTCGTCTTCCACCCAGACAGACCTGACGGGAGACTGAAATGAACGCTTCCTCCTATCGCTGGGTGATCGTCGCCGCGGGCGGCTTGCTCGGCTGCGTCGCCATCGGCGGCATGTTTTCGCTGCCGGTGTTCCTGCAGCCGATCGCAAAGGACACCGGCTGGTCCGTGACCGGCATCTCCAGCGCGATGACGATCGGCTTTCTGGCGATGGCCTGCACCAGCATGGCCTGGGGCACGCTGACGGACCGGTTCGGGCCGCGGCTGGTCGTGCTGACGGGATCGACGGTGCTGACCGTGAGCCTGTTCGCGGCGAGCCACGCCACCTCGCTGCTGGCGTTTCAGTTCGTTTTCGGCCTTCTGGTCGGGGCGTCCTGCGCGGCGATCTTCGCGCCGATGATGGCGACCGTGACCGGCTGGTTCGACACCCATCGCAGCCTCGCGGTCTCGCTCGTGTCGGCGGGCATGGGCATGGCGCCGATGACGATGGCGCCACTCGCGGCCTGGCTCGTCTCCGGCCATGACTGGCGCACCTCGATGCAGATCGTGGCGCTGGTGGTCGGCGCCATCATGATCCCGGTCTCGTTCCTGGTGCGCCGCCCGCCGGCGCTCGCGCACGCCATGGCCGCGCCCACGGGTGAGGGCGCCGTGCAAGGTGAGATGTCGATGGGAGAGGCGCTGCGCTCGCCGCAATTCCTGATCCTGCTCGCGACCAATTTCTTCTGTTGCGCCACCCATTCCGGCCCGATCATTCACACCGTCTCCTATGCCGTGAGCTGCGGCATCCCGCTGGTCGCGGCGGTGACGATCTACAGCATCGAGGGCTTTGCCGGCCTTGGCGGACGCATCGCCTTCGGCCTGATGGGTGACCGCTTCGGCGCCAAGCGCGTGCTGGTCTCGGGCCTGCTGTTGCAGGCGTTCGGCGCGCTAGGTTATGTCTTCGCGCACCAGCTCACGACGTTCTACGCGGTCGGGGCCGTCTTCGGCTTCATCTATGCCGGCACCATGCCGCTCTACGCGGTGCTGATCCGCGAAAATTTCCCGCTCAAGATGATGGGCACCGTGATCGGCGGCACCGCCATGGCCGGCAGTCTCGGCATGGCCACGGGCCCGCTCGCCGGCGGCCTGATTTACGATGCGTTCTCGAGCTACGCCTGGCTCTATATCGCTTCCTGGGCGATGGGCCTCGGCGCCTTCCTGATGGCGATGAATTTCAAGCCGTTCCCGAAGCCGCGAGCGGAGTTGGCGCCGGCAGCAGCGTAAGCAGGTTCGTCGAGGCGCAGCGCTAGAGCTGCGCCTCGATCGCGAGCTTGTCGATGATGGACCACACGTGCCGTATTTTTCCGTCGCCAAATTGATAGAACACGTTTTCGCAGAATGACACGCGCTTGCCGTTCACATCCAGCCCCAGAAACGTTCCAGCCGGCGTGCAATCGAACTTCAATCGGGAGGCGATCTGAGGCGGATCGCAGACCAGCAGCTCGATCTTGAAATGCAGATCCGGAACTGTGCGAAAATCCTGCTCCAGCATGGCGCGATAGCCGGACAGTCCGAACGGTCGCGCATTGTGGACGACGTCATCGTGGACGAACTGTCCGAGCGCGGGCCAATCCTGCCGGTTCAGGCAGGCGATATAGTCGCGGTAGATGTCGGCGAGGTCGGATCTGGTCATGGCGTGCTCCTGCGGCTCCGGCCATAACGCGGCAACGGGAGCAAAGGCGCCGGCGCTCACAGACGTTTTTCGAAGAACAGGTCCGGGTAGGGGTCGTCATTGAAGCGGGGGATCTCGCTCCAGCCGCTTCGTCGGTAGAGCTGGCCGGCCTCCGCCAGGGCGCTGTTGGTGTCGAGCCGCAGCAGCTTGATGCCGAGCCCGCGCGCGACATCCTCGGTCATGTCCATCAGGCGCCGGCCGAGCCGCAATCCGCGCGCCGCCGGTGCGACCCAGAGACGCTTGATCTCGGCATAGCCGTGATCCGTGCCCTTCAGCCCGACGCAGCCGATCGGCAGCGTGTCCGACATCGCGACGATGAACGTGCCGCGCGGGCGGCGCATATCCTTGGCGTCGGGATCGCGCGACAGCGAGACGTCAAAGCCCTGCTCGAAGCGGCGGCCGAGCTCGCCATAATATTCGCCGAGGCAATAACGGGCCGGTTCGCTCCGCGGATCCATCTCATCCAGCGTGACGCGCTCGCGCGTCAATGCGCAAGCAATCAAATCCATCGCCGCCAGCAGCGCTTCGCGTTGCGAATGCTGGGCGAGGAAGCCCTCGGCCTGCGTGTTCGACAGCGCCTCATAGGCCGCGAACTCGCGCCGGCCCGCACGTGTCAACGTCGCCACGCGGCGGCGCGCATCGTCCTCATGCGCATTGGTCTCGACCAGCCCTTCGTCCTCGAGGCTGCGTAGCAGGCGGCTCATCAGTCCGGAATCGAGGCCGAGATAATCGCGGATCTCAGCCACGTCCGAACGTCCATGCCCAATCGCGTTGAGCACGCGCGCCGCCCCCAGTGGCCGTCCGCGCCCCAGGAATGACGTGTCGAGCGCGCCGACAGCGGACGTAACGGCGCGATTGAAGCGGCGGACGCGGGAAACAGGGTCGAGCATGATGTCTGACTTTAGTCAGGCATATCATCGATGTCAATCAGCGCGGGCTTTCGCTTCACCAGCAGCTGCGCTTCAGTCGAGATCCAGCGCCTTGCGGGATTTCCGCGTGAGTTTCGCCGCGACCATCGCGTGCGCCTGCGCCAGATAGGCCGTGAGCTCGGCGTCCGGCAGCGCATTGTTGCCGACGAGCTGCACCCATTTGGCGCGCGCCAGATACGGAGCCGGCCGCGCAAGGCCGTGCTCGATCAGCATGGCATAGGCCATGTTCGAGACCTTGAACATGTAGCCGCCCGAGCGCGCGGCAAAGCCGCCGCCGAGCGCGAACATCTTGCCGCCGACCTTGAACACCGAGGTGCCCTCCCACTGCACCACCTTGGTGACGGCGGGCAGGCGCAGGCAGCGGGTTTCGAAAGTTTTCGGAGTCATCGCCCGAGCGATAGCACAGCGCCCGCGACTTGCAACGCCGCAACGTCGGAGTGCCACTGCGTGCCGCGCCGCGTCCGGGATACGAGGGGACGACCCCACTTGTATCGTGCCGTTCGATCCCCCACACTCCTCACCACTCAATCAGTCACAGGAATAAGAACATGGCTCGCGTTCGCTGTATCACCGAGATGGGCATGGGCGTCGACGTCCATGGCAGGGACGCCACCAAGGCGGCGAAGCGTGCCGTCTCTGATGCCATCAGGCATTCGAGCCTCGGCTTCTTCCGGATGATCGACAAGACTGCGAACGACATGTTCGTGGACGTCACGATCGCGGTGCCGAATCCGGAAAGCGTCGACAAGGATGCGGTCGCGAAGGAACTGCCTTACGGCACTGTCACCGTCAACGCGGTGAAGGGCGGGCTGGAGATTCCCTCGGCCCCGGAACAGGGCAACGACCCCATCCTCATCGCCAATGCCGCCGTCATCGTCAGCTTCGAGAAGGAGTGATACGGTGTCCGACGGTGACGAGACCCTACTGGATCGCCCGATCTGGAGCGCGCTGACGACCAGCCACAAACATCTGGCCGAAGGCGGTCCGCGCGCGTTGCGCTATCCGGTGGACGTGACGCCTTTTGCCGACATGGTCGACATGTCCGAGGCGAGCTTTGCCGCGCTCCGTGATCTCCTGTCGGGCGCGCAGGTCGCAGCGCTGTTCACCCCGGAGGCCGTCGACGTTCCCGCCGGCTTCAAGGTCGTGCTTGCGGAGACCGGCGAGCAGATGATCGGCTCTCCGGCCGATAGTCCGCTTCGCGATGCCGAGATCGTTCGGCTGGGGGCGGCCGACGTTCCCGCCATGATGGCGCTGACGGAGTTGACCAAGCCCGGTCCCTTCGCGCGGCGCACCCACGAACTCGGGACGTTCCTCGGCATCCGTGCCGGCGGCGAATTGGTCGCGATGGCCGGCGAGCGCATGAAGCCGGGAAATTTCGTCGAGATGACAGCCGTCTGCGTCCACCCCGACCATCGGGGGCGAGGCTACGCGCAGGCGCTGCTGGCGGCGGTCGCGCGCCAGATCGAGGCACGCGGCGAAATTCCGTTCCTGCATGTGTTCTCGAGCAACTCATCGGCCATCGCGCTGTACCAGCGGCAGGGGATGTGGATTCGGCGCCGCCTGCACGTCACCGCGTTCATGAAGCAGGAATAAGCCGCGCCGTCCGATCAGGCTTCTCATCCGGCGAATTCACGCTATATCGATCCCGACCATCATTGGGGAAAGCACATGGACGCCAGAACGCCTGATTTTTCCGCCACGCGGACGGCAATGCAGCGTTACGTCGATCAGGAGATCATTCCGGGTGCTTCCTGGGCGGTGCTGCGGGGCCGCGAAGTCGTCGATCAGCAATGCGTCGGTTTCGCGGATCGCGAGGCGAGCACCGCGCTACGGCCCGATCACATTTTTCGCGCGTTTTCCAACACCAAGATATTCGTCACCTGCGCGATCATGCTGCTGGTCGAGGAAGGCCGCATCGGGCTCGACGACGTTGTCGAGAAATTCCTGCCGCAACTCGGCAATCGCAAGGTTCTGAAGCCCGGCGCTTTGAGCCTTGCCGACGTCGAGCCGGCGAAAAGCCCGATCACGATCCGGCAGCTTCTGACCCACACCTCCGGCCTCAGCTACGGCGTCTTCGATCCCGGTACCGTGTTGTTCAAAGCCTATAACGAGGCGCGCGTTCTCAATCCGATGACGCCGCTGACCGGCATGATCGACCAGCTCGCCGAGCTGCCGCTGTCCTTTCATCCCGGCGCGTCCTGGGAATATTCGGTGGCGACCGACGTGCTTGGGCGTGTCGTGGAGGTCGTCTCGGGCAAGCCGCTCGACGCCGTCCTCAAGGCGCGCATCTTCGAGCCGCTCGGCATGACCGACACCGGCTTCCACGTGCCGGACGCGCAGCAAGGCAGGCTGGTCGCCCTCCACAACGGCGCGGATGTGCTCGATCCCATGAAGCCCGGCCTGACCCGGGCCGACGACCTGCCTTATCCGCAGGCCTATCGGCGTCAATTCCCGCGGCTGTCGGGCGGCGGCGGACTGGTCTCGACCTTGCCCGACATGCTTGCTCTGGTCCGCGCGCTGCTCCCGGGCTCGGATGCGCTGCTGAAGCCGGAGACGCTGCGGCTGATGATGACGAACCAGCTGCCCGCCGGCGAGAACATCCGCTTCGCCAATCTCGGCCCGATCCCCGGCAAGGGTTTTGGCCTCGGCGGCGCCGTCACCTTCGCGCCGATGCCGTTCGATCCTCCGAATTCGACCGGCGAATTCCAATGGGGCGGCCTTGCCGGCACCCATTGGTGGATCTGCCCGCAGGCCAATACTGCCGGTGTGCTGATGGCGCAGCGTTACATGGGCTTCTGGAATCCGTTCTTCTTCGAATTCAAGCGTCTGGCCTATCAGGCCATCGGAGGCTGATCGCGAAAAAATTGCAGGTTGCCGCGAATCCTTTCTGGTCGTCGCGCCCTCTCTTGACGGTCGAGGCATTTTGCTTCGGCTTATGTCGGAGGATGTGATGGCATTTTACAGGAAGAACATCGGGAGCCTGCATCAGGCCGTGCGGATCGCCTTTGGCGTCGCGGTGGCCGTCGCGGCATTCGTGTACCTTACCGGCGCCGCGGCGTGGCTCGTTGCGCTCGGCGGCGGCAGCTTCGCACTGACCGGCCTCGTCGGCTATTGTCCGATGTGCGCGATGGCCGGCATCGGAAGAGGAGGCGTGTCGTGAGCGCCACTGTGATCTCGCCGGACCTGTTCGAGGCCGCGCGCCTCGGCGATCCCCAGGCGATCGCGTCTCTGCTCGAGACGGCGCAGCCGAATATCCGCCGCTATGCCCGCGCCACCTGTCGCAGCTCGGCGGATGCCGAGGATGCGACGCAGGAGGCGCTATGGATCCTGTTTCGCCACGTCGGCGCGATCCGTTCGTGGCTGGCGTTTTCGGCCTGGCTGTTCAGTGTGGTCCGCCGCGAATGCCTGCGGCTCGCCCGCAAGGCAGGACTCGCGCCGGCGATCGACGGCGGAGAGGCGGAGGCGCTGCTGCTGTCGCGTCCTGAAGCCGATTTGCGGATCGACGTCGCGGCGGCCTTCGAGGCACTACCGCCGCACTACCGCGATGTCGCGCTGATGCGCGACGTCAAGGAAATGACCATCGACGAAATCGCCGTCGCACTCGGTGCGACCCGGCAGACCGTAAAGGCACGCCTGCATCGCGCCCGCGCCCTGATGCGCGAATATCTGACGAGGTGAGCCATGACCTGTTATCAAAGCCCTGACGATCTGAAATCCATCCCGGCCTTCGTGGCGCTCGCGCCGGTCGAGGCCAACGCGTTCCTTGCGTTCAACCACGCGGTCGAGCGCAAGGACGGATTGATTCCGCCAAAATATCGCGAGCTGATCTCGCTCGCGGTCGCGCTCACCACGCAATGCGCCTATTGCCTCGATGTGCACACGGCGCAGGCGGCGAAGGCCGGTGTAACGCGCGAAGAAATCGCGGAAGCCGCGCTGATTGCGGCGGCGGTTCGCGCCGGCGGCACGCTCGGCCACGCCTTGCTGGCGCAACGCCTGTTCGAGCGGCATCGGGGCGAGGAACCGGGATAGAGGGGCGGGCGGGAGTCTGAGCCTCCCGCCCACTGTTCGCATTAGTCCTTCCACGGATCGAATTCGCCTTCGCCGGCCATGGCGACGGCGAACGGCCGCAGCGTGTGCAACACCCGGACGGTGCCGGCGTGCTGCGCGAGCACGTCGGGCAGGCGGCGATAGGCCATCGGGCTCTCGTCGAGGTCGGCACCGATCAAGGTGACTCCACGCTCGGTGAGCCAGCGGTCCATCTCCGCGCGCGAGAAGCGCCGCTTCGCTTCCCTTCGTCCGAACAGGCGGCCGGCGCCGTGCACGGTCGAGTAGAGTGAGGCCTTGGCTTCGGGGCTGTCGATGCCTTCGAGGATGACTGCGTCGTCGCCCATCGAGCCACCGACGAATCCCTTCTGGCCGGGAAACGCCGGCGTAGCGCCCTTGCGCACCACCCACAGATCCTTGCCGTCGTGGGTCTCACGCCAAGCATAGTTGTGATGGTTGTGCACGCTCTCGGTCACGCTGCCGCCGATGATCTGGCGGACGCGCTCGACGACCCACTCGCGGCCCGCATAGGCATAACGCCCGGCGAGCTGCATCGCCGCTATGTAGCGGCGGCCGAGCTCGGACTCCTCGTCGACCACGGCGGGCGGGACGTTCATGCCGTCCTTGCCGCCGGCAGCTTTGAGGTAGCGCGTCGCAGAGGTATGCCCGAAACCGCGGCTTCCGAAGTGGACGCCGATCCAGACAAAGCCTTCCTCGTCCCGCATGAGGTCGACATAGTGGTTGCCCGACCCGACCGTGCCGAGCTGCGCCACCGCTTTTTGTCGGTAGGCCTCCATGTCACTCTCGCGCCAGGCATCGCCGTCGTCGAACAGCGTGTGCTCGGCCCGTTCGGCGTTGGCGCGGCCAACTCCGAACGAGATTACCTTGGCGACATCGCGGATGATGGTAGGCACGCGGCCTGCAATGTCGTCGAAGCGCGTGTCGAGCCGTGCGGCCATGTTGCCGCAGCCAATGTCGAAGCCGACGCCGGAGATGCTGATCTGCTTCTCGTAGGCGATGACCCCGCCGACCGGCTGGGCGTAGCCAAGATGGCCGTCCGCGCAGATCACGCCGGACACGACGTTGCCGACCGCCATGCAGTTGCGCATCTGCGCGACGGTTGCTTCCTCGTGCGGGCCAAAAATCTTCAGCGGCGCATTCTGGAAACGGGCGTCCTGCGCACGGAGTTGGCCGATCGCGCTCGCGGTCGCATCGGCCTCTCGTGCCAGATGCTCCCTGCGCGCGGCGTCCTTGTACAGGCACCAGGCTGGTTGTCCTCGTCCTTCACCGACGCGCGAGTCCGGATCGACGCCGGCGGCGAGGCAGAGTTCTCGGGCGCGTTCCATGTAGGGATCAGATCGTCGCATGGTCGTGTGTCCTGCTTAACATATTGCTTTGGGCAACAAAAAACCCTCCGGAGCGTTGCTCGGGAGGGTCCGTGAGACGTGAACTTTTTGATCTCGCTGTCAGGCAAGACCTCTCCTATGAGCCGAGCGTGCGCGATCGATTGACCGAAGGTCATTCGACGGGCGGATCAGGATTGCGTAGCGGTGCGGCATTGCTCGGTTCATGATGCTTGTGACGAACGGAAATGTTCGTGAGGGCGCGGGAAATACCTCTGCAACTTGCGGCTGTCAAGTGACCCGCGCGTGGAAATTGAAAATGACGGACATATGAAGTGCCAAACTATCTCGGCCTTGACGGATTTCGCTTCGGCTGGGTCGCCGCCTGGATCGACGAGCGCGGCGATCACGGGTTCGACTATTCGCCGGGTCTCGTGCGGCTGCTTGCGCTGCCGCATGCCCGGGCGATGATCGACATGCCGATCGGCTTGAAGCCGAGCGGGTATCGCATCTGCGATTTGCGCGCGCGCGAGCTGGTCGGTCCTGCCGTGTTTCTCGGTGCGCGCCGCGACCTCTGGAAATTTTCCGACATGGCCGCAGCTAACCGTCACTACTGGGAGTGCGAGGGCAAGGGCAGGGGCGTGTCAGCGCAGCTCTGGAACATCAGGGACAAGATCAGGGACGCCGACGAGATCATGACGCCGACGCGGCAGACGACGATCGGCGAAGCGCATCCGGAATTGATTTTCTGGAAGCTCGCTGGGCGGGTCCGTCTTGCACGGAAGACATCGCCGGAGGGCCGCGAGCAGCGCATTGCACTCCTGGAGCAGCACGGCTTCGCGCGTTTGCCGAAATGGCTGAAGCAACGACACGGCACCGGCATCGGCCGCGACGACCTCATCGACGCCTGTGCCTGCGCGGTCGCGGCGCGCGACAGCACGCAGCGGTGCGGCGGGGAGGAGACCGACCCGCGGGGCTTGCGGATGGAGATCAATTATTGAGGTCGTCGGAGTGCGAGGGACCGGGAAAAAGCGGCAATTTATTTGAAGCTTGCAGGAACTGACGATGGCCGGCCCGCGTTCCTCGTGCGAACCGAACACGGAGAAGCTCGTCCGATGAGGGATGCCAGTCAGTTCGCGACCGCGATGCTTGCGCTCGTCTTCACCGGAGCACTGCTGGTCACCGGCCAGCTCTTCATCGAGCAACGCGCGCAGCGCGATGTGATGCACGCCACCAACCATTTGCTGCGGCCGTTGTGACCTGTGCGGGAAAATGATCTGACCACTCGACCTTGCGTCGTTCGTCCGCTGGCCTAGACTAGGCGGTATCTCATGAACGAAGCCGGGGTCCTGATGTCCGATCTGTCCGCCTTTCCCGTCACCAAGCGCTGGCCGGCCAAGCACCCGGAGCTGCTCCAGCTCTATTCGCTGCCGACGCCGAACGGCGTCAAGGTCTCGATCATGCTGGAAGAGATCGGGCTTCCCTACGAAGTCCATCTCGTCGATTTCGGCAAGGACGACCAGAAGACGCCGGAGTTCCTCGCGCTCAATCCGAACGGCAAGATCCCGGCGATCCTCGATCCCAATGGTCCCGGCGGCAGGCCGCTGCCGCTATTCGAATCCGGAGCGATCCTGCAATACCTCGCGGAGAAGACCGGCAAGCTGCTGCCGCAGGATGCCGCGCGCCGTTACCAGGCCATCCAGTGGCTGCATTTCCAGATGGGCGGCATCGGGCCGATGTTCGGCCAAGTCGGCTTTTTCCACAAATTCGCCGGCAAGGATTTCGAGGACAAGCGGCCGCTCGAGCGCTATGTGAGCGAGGCCAAGCGGCTGCTCGGGGTGATGGAGATGCATCTTGCCGGCCGGCAATGGTTCATGGACGACGACTACACCATCGCCGACATCTCCATGCTCGGCTGGGTGCGCAATCTCATCGGTTTCTACGGCGCCGGCGATCTCGTCGAGTTCAGCCAGTTCAAATCCGTCGCCGCCTGGCTCGAACGCGGGCTGGCGCGTCCGGCGGTCGAGCGCGGGCTCAACATTCCCAAGCGGCCGTAAGATCAGGTTAGCGCCTTGTGGGTCATGTAGAGGGCCATCAGCAGGATGACGGCGATCATGACCCGGCGCAGCACCGATTTGCTGACGCGATTGGCTGCGCGCGCACCGAGATCAGTGCCGACCCAGAGGCCGGCGAGAATGCCGATGATGGCGGGCCAGCCGACCATGAGTCCCTTGCTCCAGTAGATCCCGGCGGCCGGAATATTGGTTGGGATGACGGAGAAGACGAGGCTGACGAGCTGCGCCTGGTGCTGCGGTACCCGCAGGCCCGCCGCGAGCCCGACGGTGATCGCCAGCCCGCCGCCGATGCCCATGAAGCCGGAGGAAAATCCGGCAAGCATGCCGATGAGGAGCAGCGGCAGCCAGGGTAGCTCGTCTCGGTCGCCGGTCTTATTGTTTTCCTCCTCGCGGTCGCGGCGCAGGATCAAGAGAGCGATCAGCGCGACGAGATAAACGACGTAGGTCCATTGCAACACCGAGTCGGAGACTGCGGCCGCAGCGTAGCCGCCGCCGGCGCCGCCGAACAGAAACCCGATGCCGATCCAGACGATCCATAGCAACGGGCTGCGATTGCCGCTCTGCCAATAGCGGCGAACGCCCGCGAGTCCGGTCGGCGGAACCTGCGTGATCAGCGACGTCCCCTGGGCGACGTGTTGCTCGGCGCCGAGCAGCAGCACGCTGAAGATCACGAGACCGCCTCCGGGACTCGTGCCCATGAAGCCCGATGTCAGCCCGCCGATGAGGCCGACCCCAATGCCAGCGAGCAGGTCATGAATCCATGACATCGCTCAGTTCCTGGTCCGTCGCTTGACGTCGGCCTTCGTGGTGCGAAATCCATCGATCACGCCGGTCACGGCCGCCATGCAGGCCTCGATGTCAAAATCCTGGCCCCAGCATTTTTGCAGCACAAAACCCTGGAAGATCGCGATCAGCACGCGCGCGATCGCTTCCGCACCGAGATCGCGCTTGATGAGGCCGTCATGCTGGCCGCGCTCGACCAGCGCGACAATCAGGGCGCGCGGCATGTCGATGCCTTCTACGATGCTGGTGCGGACGCGGCGGTTGCGCAGGGCCTCGGCCCAACCGTGAATGCCGACACGGCGGCGCGCTTCGCCGGCGGGGTCGGTGAGCCATTGCGCGTACACGCCGACCAGCGCGTGAAGTCCTTCGATCGGATCGCCCGATCCTTGCGCGACCGAGTTGAGCACGGCCTCGCGCCGGTGTCGGTCGTCGGCGAGTGCCTCGATCAGATCGTCCTTGCTCTGGAAGTAGAGATAGACCGCACCGTGGCTCAGCCCCGACCGTTTGACGATGTCGGCCATCCCGGTCTGGTGAAAACCGTCCTCGGCGAAGCAGGCGAGGGCGGCTTCGAGAATCTGCTGCCGCCGGCCTTCACGTTGCTTGTCGCTGATCTTGGGTATCCGGCCATCCATAAATAACTGACAGATTAATCGTTTTAGTCGCTCTGCGGGTGAACACCTGAGAGCGCCGATCAATATAAAAAACGATCAGTCAGTCATTTTTATTACCGAAGCGGATCCCGGTCAAGCCCGACAACCCGGACCGGGAAACAGGCGGAGCGAATCGTTAAGGAGGGCCGCCGGCGGCCAGGAACCGTCCCTTGAGCGCGCGGTGCTAGAACAGCCGTCCGCCGTTCGGCACGGGCTTGCTCGGCTGCACCAGCACGACCTTGCCGCTGGCATCGGGGAAACCGAGGGTCAGCACCTCCGAGACAACAGGGCCGATCTGGCGCGGCGGGAAATTCACGACCGCAGCCACCTGTTGGCCCACCAGCCTTTCAAGCGGATGGTTTTCGGTGATCTGCGCAGAGCTCTTGCGCACGCCGATCGCGGGACCGAAGTCGATCCACAGCCGCCAGGCCGGCTTGCGCGCTTCCGGGAACGGCTTCGCATCGACGATGGTGCCGACGCGGATATCGACCGCGAGAAAAGTGTCGAAGTCGATGGTCGGCGATGCGGTCGCGGCTGGATCGTGGGTGACGTGCATGGAGTGTCCGTCCGAAGAGCTGGCATCATTCGCAATATTGTCGTGCGAACTGGAGTTGCGTACAACGCCGGAGCATTACGCTGCGACGCATGCGCGAGGACTGTCTTGCCCAACATCATCTACGGCATCAAGAACTGCGACACCATGAAGAAGGCGCGCGCCTGGCTCGACACCCACGGTGTCGCCTACGCGTTCCACGACTACAAGGCGACGGGGGTGGAGAAGGACAAGCTCAAGCAGTGGAGCGACAAGGTCGGTTGGGAGACGCTGCTCAATCGCGCCGGAACGACCTTCAAGAAGCTGCCCGATGCCGACAAGGAAGGCCTCTCCGAGAAAAAGGCGCTGGCGTTGATGCTAGCGCAACCATCAATGATCAAGCGACCGGTGTTGGAAGTCGGCGGCAAGCTGCTGGTCGGCTTCAAGCCGGACGTCTATGCCAAGGAAGTCACGACCAAGTAAGTCACGACCAAGGAAGCCGCCGCCAAATCGCGCTGACCGCTAGTTCAGCTCGATGATCTCGGTGGGAACACCGGAGCCCTGTTGGTCCGCGAACTCGACCAGCTCGGCGGGGGCGATGCGGCCGGGGGTGCGATGGAACAGGTCGCGGTCGATCACCGCGCGCAATCTCGTGCGCGGCAGCGCGTCATTTCCGCGCATCAGATTCTTGATCTCGAAGCCGCCGTCCTCGCAGAAGGTCTTGAGCGAAGCGATGATGTGACAGACCTTGCCGTCGGTCCGGAACGGCAGCAGCAGGCGCTCATAGGCGACGATACGGCCGTAGATGTCATCGACGTCGGCAACGCTGTAGACAGGCAGCCCGCGCGCCACGCATTCATGATAGACCGGCATCACCAGGGGCGCGAGACGCGGTCCGATATAGTCGTCGAGCAGAGCGCCCTTGCCAGTGTGTCCATAGGCGCGCGAGATGCGCGTACCTTCGCTCTGAATGGTCAGACGCGGCGTCGGCGTCGACATGTCCACCGTATAATAGATCAGATCGGAGAGCTCTTCCTCGAGCCGCGCAGGCTGGTACTCCCAGATCGCCGGGGCCGTCTGCTGGCGCGCATAGAGCCGCAGCCACGTGTTCAGGAGATCACGCTGCCTGATCGATTTCACCACGGAAGGAGCGGCGCTTGCAAAATCCAAGACAATATTCCCGGCGAATAGAAATTCCGGACGCATGAAACCCGCGCATTATCCTCGCTGCGGGAAAATTTTCCATGAAGGCTGGCGCATGGAACGAAAGACCGTTAACGACGGCTTGATGACCGGCGCTTTGCGAACCGGGAAGCCGGGCAGGCGCGACATCAAAACACGTCCGACTAAGGGAGCATAAGTCTCCCGGCCGGAGGCCTGACCTGCTCAGCTTTCCGCCTTGCCTAACGCCCGTCACCTCCGGCATATTCCGCGCCCGGAGGCGGCGTTCCGGATGGGCTCCAGGGAGTGGCTCCGAGGCCTCCGGAAAGCCGAAGCAACAAGGATAGCCACGCGCGTTGTGCGGGCAGGGGGAAAACTGTTTGGCCGATGAGTTCATTCTCGAAACGGAAGGCTTGACCAAGGAGTTCGCGGGCTTCTTCGCCGTCCGCGACGTTGCGCTCAAGGTTCGCCGTGGGAGCATTCACGCGTTGATCGGCCCGAACGGCGCCGGCAAGACGACGTGCTTCAATCTTTTGACCAAGTTCCTCAAACCGTCTGCCGGAAAAATCCTGTACAAGGGGCAGGACATCACCGCGATGGCGCCCGCCGACGTGGCCCGCCTGGGACTGGTTCGCTCGTTCCAGATCTCGGCGGTATTTCCCCATCTGACCGCGCTGGAAAACGTTCGCGTCGCGCTTCAGCGCCAGCACGGAAGCTCTTTCGATTTCTGGCGCTCAAAGTCCGTGCTCAACCAGTTCAACGATCGCGCGCGCGAGCTGTTGAACGATGTCGGCCTCAGCGAGTTTTCCAATACGCCCGCGGTCGAGATGCCCTATGGGCGCAAGCGTGCACTGGAGATCGCAACCACGCTCGCGCTCGACCCTGAGATGATGCTGCTGGACGAGCCGATGGCCGGCATGGGCCACGAGGACATCGACAAGATCGCGGCGCTGATCAAGCGCATCTCCGCGAAATACACCATCCTGATGGTCGAGCATAATCTGAGCGTCGTGGCCAATCTCTCCGACATCATCACCGTGCTGACGCGCGGGCAGGTGCTGGCGCAAGGCCATTACAGCGAGCTCACCAAGGACGAACGCGTCAAGGAAGCCTATCTGGGAGCCGGTCATGGCTGAGACTGCAACGGCGGAAGCTCCCGCAAAGGCTGCGAGCGGCGGCAACCTCCTCCAGGTCCGCAACCTGGAAGCCTGGTATGGTGAGTCCCACATCCTGCACGGGATCAACTTCGACGTGAACGCAGGCGAGGTCGTCACCCTGCTCGGGCGCAACGGCGCCGGCAAGACCACCACGCTGAAGTCGATCATGGGCATCATCGGCAAGCGCACCGGCTCGGTGAAGTTCAACAACCAGGACATCATCCGCACGACCTCGGACAAGATCGCGCGGATGGGAATCGCGTTCTGCCCGGAGGAGCGGGGAATTTTCGCCAGCCTCGATGTCCGGGAGAACTTGCTGCTGCCGCCGGTGGTGCGTCCGGGCGGATTGCCGCTCGAGCAGATCTTCGATCTGTTTCCAAACCTCAAGGAACGGCTCAACAGCCAGGGGACCAAACTCTCCGGTGGCGAGCAGCAGATGCTCGCGATCGCGCGCATTCTGCGAACCGGCGCGAACTTCCTGATGCTTGACGAACCGACCGAGGGTCTCGCGCCCGTCATCATCCAGCAAATCGGCCACACCATTGCGCGGCTCAAGAACGAGGGTTTTACGATCCTCCTGGTCGAGCAGAACTTCCGGTTCGCATCCACCGTCGCCGACCGCTATTACGTGGTCGAGCACGGCAAGATCATTGACGGATTTTCCAATGCGGAGCTTGCCGCCAACATGGACAAGCTCCACACCTATCTCGGCGTCTAGAACTGCCAACAAGAAGATTCATAGGGAAGTAGCATGATGACAAAGTCGATTGCGTCGTTTCTGCTCGGCACGGCGCTGGCCGTGACCGCCACCGGTGCAGCCTTCGCGCAGGACAAGACCGTCAAGATCGGCGCGCTGTCCGATCAGTCCGGGCTCTATGCCGACCTCGGCGGACCGGGCTCGACGCTCGCCGCGCAGATGGCCATTGAAGATTCCGGCCTGGCTGCGAAGGGCTGGAAGATCGACATCATCTCGGGCGATCACCAGAACAAGCCCGACATCGGCACCGCGATCGCGCGGCAATGGTTCGACGTCGACAAGGTCGACGTCATCGTCGACGTGCCGAATTCCGGCGTGGCGCTCGCGGTCAACAACGTCATCAAGGAAAAGAACGGCGTCTATATCAACTCGGGCGCGGCGACCTCCGACCTCACCAATGCGCAGTGCTCGCCCAACACGGTGCACTGGACCTACGACACCTACATGCTGGCTCACACCACCGGCCAGGCGCTGGTGAAGGCCGGCGGCGACACCTGGTTCTTCCTGACCGCGGACTACGCCTTCGGCGCGGCGCTGGAGCGCGACACCACCGCTGTGGTTACCGCCAATGGCGGCAAGGTGGTCGGCGGCGTCAAGCACCCGCTGAACACGCCGGACTTCTCGTCTTTCCTGCTCCAGGCGCAGGCCTCCAAGGCCAAGATCATCGGCCTTGCCAATGCCGGCGGCGACACCACCAACACGATCAAGCAGGCGGCCGAGTTCGGCATCGTCAAGGGCGGCCAGAAGCTCGCGGCGCTGCTGCTGTTCCTCACCGACGTCAAGGCGATCGGGCTCGAGACCGCACAGGGCCTCAACTTCACCGAGACCTTCTACTGGGACATGAACGACCAGACCCGGGCGTTCTCGAAGCGCTTCGCCGAGAAGATGAAGAACAACGCGCCGCCCACCATGGTGCAGGCCGGCGTCTATGCGGGCGTGCGTCACTATTTCAAGGCACTGGAAGCGCTCGGCGGCAACCCGCATGACGGCGCCAAGGTCGTCGAGAAGATGAAGTCGATGCCGACGGAAGACGATCTGTTCGGCAAGGGCGAGATCCAGCCCAACGGCCGCACCATCCACAATGCCTATCTGTTCGAGGTGAAGAAGCCCTCCGAGTCCAAGGGACCGTGGGACTTCTACAAGCTGGTCGGCACGGTGCCGGGCGACCAGGCCTTCACGCCGCTGTCCGAGAGCAAGTGCGCGCTGTTGAAGAAGTAAGATAACCGCCCGCAGGCCATCAGGCTTGCGGGCGACTTTCAGGGAACGCCGAAGGGACCGGGTGCGGGATCGATGCAGGCTCTTTACGCTCAGCTACTGGTGGGACTGATCAACGGCTCGTTCTACGCGCTGCTCAGTCTCGGGCTTGCCGTGATCTTCGGCATGCTCAACATCATCAATTTCGCCCATGGCGCGCTCTACATGATGGGCGCGTTCGTCGCCTACTTCCTGCTGAACATCGGCGGCATCAACTATTGGTGGGCGTTGCTGCTTGCCCCAATCATCGTCGGCATTTTCGGCATGATCCTGGAACGGACCATGCTGCAATGGCTGACGGGGCTCGATCATCTCTACGGCCTGCTCCTGACCTTCGGCATTGCGCTGATCGTGCAGGGCGTGTTCCAGAACTATTTCGGCTCCTCTGGCATGCCTTACGCCATTCCGGACCAGCTCAAGGGCGGCATGAATCTCGGCTTCATGTTCCTGCCCATCTATCGCGGCTGGGTCGTCATCTTCTCGCTGGTGGTCTGCATCGCGACCTGGTTCCTGATCGAGAAGACGCGTCTCGGCGCCTATTTGCGTGCCGCGACCGAAAACCCGACGCTGGTGCGCGCCTTCGGCGTCAACGTGCCGCGCATGATCACGCTGACCTATGGTTTGGGTGTCGGCCTGGCCGCGCTCGCCGGCGTGCTCTCGGCGCCGATCAACCAGGTGCGGCCGCTGATGGGCGCCGACCTCATCATCGTGGTGTTCGCGGTGGTGGTGATCGGCGGCATGGGATCGATCATGGGCTCCATCATCACCGGCTTTGCGCTGGGTGTGATCGAGGGCATGACCAAATATTTCTACCCCGAGGCCTCCAACACCGTCGTGTTCGTGCTGATGGTGCTGGTGCTCTTGGTGAAGCCAACGGGATTGACGGGAAGGGCGGCCTGATATGACAGCCTTGACGGACGACACGCTGCCGGTAACCCCGCGCGCGATCCGCGACGAGATGATCGTGTTCGTGGTGATGGCGCTGCTGCTGGCTTCGGTGCCATTCACGGGAGTCTACCCGTTCTTCGTGATGCAGGCGCTGTGCTTCGCGCTGCTCGCCTGCGCCTTCAACCTGCTGATCGGCTATGGCGGTTTGCTGTCCTTCGGTCATGCGATGTTCTTGGGCACGGCCGGCTATTGCAGCGCGCATGCGCTGAAGGTCTGGGCGCTGCCGCCGGAGCTCGGCATCCTCGTCGGTGTCGCCGGTGCCTTCGTGCTCTCGCTCATCACGGGCTATATCTCGATCCGCCGCCAGGGCATCTATTTCTCGATGATCACGCTGGCGCTGTCGCAGCTTCTGTACTTCATCTACCTCCAGGCCCCGTTCACCCATGGTGAAGATGGCATCCAGGGCATTCCGCAGGGACGCATGTTCGGCGTCTTCGATCTGACCAAGCCGACCGTGCTCTACTACGTCGTGCTGGTCGGTTTCCTTGCCGGCTTCCTGCTGATCTTCCGCATCATCAATTCGCCGTTCGGCGAGGTCCTCAAGGCGATCCGCGAGAACGAGCCGCGCGCGATCTCGCTGGGTTACCGCACTGATCAGTACAAGTTCCTGGCTTTCGTCCTGTCGGGCACGCTGGCCGGCTTTGCCGGTGCGCTGAAAGTCTTCGTGGCGCAGAATGCCTCGCTCACCGACGTGCACTGGTCGATGTCGGGCGAAGTCGTGCTGATGACGCTGGTCGGCGGACTCGGAACCGTGTTCGGTCCCGTGGTCGGTGCCTTCGTGATCATCGCCATGCAGCAATATCTGGCGGGGTTCGGCCAGTGGGTGACCGTGATCCAGGGCTCGATCTTCGTGATCTGCGTGCTCACCTTCCGCCGTGGCGTCATCGGCGAAATCGCGCATTACTTCCGACGGTCGCTGTAAGTCATTGATCTAATGGAAGATGTGTTGACGCGCGAAAGCGGTGGATGATCCGGCTCCACGGGCGTGAGGTGGCACGCGCGTGGATCGAAAATGGTCTATGACAGTTTCATGACGGCCCGCTTGGGCCGGGCCATCATCCAACCGGTAGTCTCTCTCCCATGATGCGATTGTTTCGCGCTTTCCTGCCCAAGGAAGAACGGTTCTTCGACCTGTTCGACCGCCACGCCCAGACCGTGATCCAGGGCTCGATCGCGCTCCAGAGCATGCTCAACGGGGGCGAGGAGACGCCGGTCTATTGCCAGCGCGTCAACCAATTCGAGAACGATGCCGACAACATCACCCGTGAGGTGCTGACGGCGGTGCGCCGTACCTTCATCACCCCGTTCGACCGCGGCGACATCAAGAACCTGATCACCTCGATGGACGACGCCATCGACCAGATGCAGCAGACCGCCAAGGCCGTGATGCTGTTTGAGGTCCGCAGCTTCGAGCCGCCGATGCGGGAGATCGGCGGGCTTCTGATCGAATGCGCCAATCTGGTCGGCCGTGCGCTGCCGCTGATGCAGAAGATCGGCCAGAACGTGGCCATGCTGACCGCGATCACGGAAGAGCTGGGCAAGCTGGAAGGCCGCGTCGACGATCTCCATGATATCGGGCTGAAGGAACTGTTCCTCAAGCATCGCAACGGCAACGCGATGGATTTCATCGTCGGCGCAGAGATCTACGACCATCTCGAGAAGGTCGCCGACCGCTTCGACGACGTCGCGAACGAGATCAACAGCATCGTCATCGAGCAAGTTTAGGGCAGGGGGCCACGCCGTGGATGTTGCGTTGGGTCTTCCCGTCCTGGTCGGACTGATCGCCGTCGCGCTGCTGTTCGACTTCCTGAACGGCCTGCACGATGCCGCCAATTCGATTGCGACCATCGTCTCGACCCGCGTGCTGCGGCCGCAATACGCGGTGTTCTGGGCCGCGTTCTTCAATTTCGTCGCCTTCATGGTGTTCGGGCTGCACGTCGCCCAGACCATCGGCACCGGTATCATCGATCCCGCGATCGTGGATGCCCAGGTGATCTTCGCTGCGCTGGTCGGCGCCATCGTCTGGAACCTGGTGACATGGGCGCTCGGCATCCCATCGTCCTCGTCTCACGCATTGATCGGCGGCTTGTTTGGTGCCGGTGTTGCCAAAGCCGGCCTTTCGGCGGCGGTCTGGAGCGGATTGTCCAAGACGGTGATCGCCATCGTGCTGTCTCCGCTGGTCGGCTTCCTGCTCGCGATGGTGCTGGTTGCGATCGTCTCCTGGGCGTCGGTACGCTCCACGCCCTTTGCCGTGGATCGCGCCTTCCGCATCCTGCAATTCGCCTCCGCCTCGCTCTATTCGCTCGGCCATGGCGGCAACGACGCGCAGAAGACCATGGGCATCATCGCGGTGCTGCTCTATTCGCAGGGCCAGCTCGGCGGCGAATTCTTCGTCCCCTTCTGGGTGGTGCTCTCGTGCCAGGCCGCGATGGCCATGGGGACGCTGATGGGCGGCTGGCGCATCGTTCGCACCATGGGCCTGCGCATCACCAAGCTGACCCCGATGCAGGGCTTTTGCGCCGAGACCGGCGGTGCCGCGACCCTGTTCATGGCGACCTTCCTCGGCGTTCCCGTCTCGACCACCCACACCATCACCGGCGCCATCGTCGGTGTTGGCGCCGCTCGCCGCCTCTCGGCGGTGCGCTGGAACGTCGCCAGCTCGATCGTCTATGCCTGGGTGATCACGATGCCGGCCTCGGCCATCGTCGCCGCGCTGAGCTGGTGGGCGGTCAAGATCTTCCTCAGGTAACCAGCTTCAGTCCGACAATCCCGGCGACGATCAGCCCGATGCTGGCGAGGCGGAATGCGGTGGCCGGCTCGCCGAACAGGACGATGCCGAGCGTCGCGGTACCGACCGCGCCGATGCCGGTCCAGACTGCATAAGCGGTTCCAATCGGCAGCGATTTGAGGGCGAGCCCGAGCAGGAGGATGCTGCCGGCCATGGCCCCAAGCGTGAGGACTGACGGAACGAGCTTGGTGAACCCCTCGGTATATTTGAGGCCGATCGCCCAGGAGACCTCCAGCAGACCGGCGACGAACAGGATGCTCCAGGCCATGACGATCCTCCATTCAAGGCAGGGTCGTCCCCGCGACTGGTGTGCTGACAGGAACGGAAGGCCGTCCCTCCCAACCTGATCCCAAGCCGGATATGGGGCTGGCCGTCAGGCACCGCAATCACCAGATGAGGCTTGATCAGGCTCATTTTCCCTGCCAAACGCTGCCGCAATGTCCGACATCGCCACCACAGCCGAATCGACGGCCCGTTCCTCGCTTGCCGCTGAAGTGTCGCGGCGGCGTACCTTTGCGATCATCTCGCATCCGGACGCCGGCAAGACCACGCTGACCGAAAAGCTGCTGCTGTTCGGCGGCGCCATCAATCTGGCCGGCCAGGTCAAGGCCAAGGGCGAGCGGCGCAACACGCGTTCGGACTGGATGAAGATCGAGCGCGAGCGCGGCATCTCGGTCGTGACCTCGGTCATGACCTTCGAGTTCGAGGGCCTCGTGTTCAACCTGCTGGACACGCCAGGCCACGAGGACTTTTCGGAAGACACCTATCGCACGCTCACGGCGGTCGATTCCGCCGTCATGGTGATCGACGCCGCCAAGGGCATCGAGGCGCGTACCCGAAAGCTGTTCGAGGTGTGTCGTCTTCGCGACATCCCGATCATCACCTTCATCAACAAGATGGACCGCGAGAGCCGCGACGTCTTCGAGCTCCTGGACGAGATCGAGAAGACGCTGGCGCTCGATACCACGCCGATGACCTGGCCTGTCGGCCGCGGCCGTGAGTTCCTCGGCACCTACGACGTCGTCAATGGCGGTGTGCGCCTGCTCGAAGGCGGCGGTGCCAAGACCGGCGCGGCGCAGCAGATCGAGATCGCCGAGCTCGCCAAGCTCAACGCCAATCTCGACGTGTCGGCGGTCAAGGACGAGCTCGAGCTCGTCACCGCGGCTTCAAAACCGTTCGAGCTCGAAGCGTTTCGCGAGGGCCATCTGACGCCGGTTTATTTCGGCAGCGCGCTGCGCAATTTCGGCGTCGGCGACCTGCTGCAAGGGCTCGGCAAGTTCGCGCCCGAGCCGCGCGCGCAGGAGAGCGACCAGCGCAAGGTCGAAGCCACCGACCCGCGCATGAGCGCCTTCGTGTTCAAGATCCAGGCCAACATGGATCCCAACCACCGCGACCGCATCGCCTTCGCCCGCCTTTGCTCCGGCAAGCTGAGCCGCGGCATGAAAGCGAAGCTCGTGCGCACCGGCAAGAGCATGCCGCTGTCGAGCCCGCAATTCTTCTTCGCGCAGGACCGTTCGGTTGCGGACGAAGCTTATGCCGGCGACGTCGTCGGCATTCCCAATCACGGCACGCTGCGCATCGGCGATACGCTGACCGACGGCGAGGATTTCAACTTCGTCGGCGTGCCGAGCTTCGCGCCGGAAATCGTCCGCCGCGTGCGTCTCACCGATGCGATGAAGGCGAAGAAGCTGAAGGAAGCGCTTCAGCAGATGTCGGAAGAGGGTGTTGTGCAGGTGTTCCGTCCGCGCGATGGCGCACCCGCGTTGGTTGGCGTCGTCGGCGCGCTGCAGCTCGACGTGCTCAAGGCGCGGCTGGATGCGGAATATTCCCTGCCGGTCGAATTCGAGGTCAGCGAGTTCCAGCTTGCGCGCTGGGTCTCGTCGGACGACCGCAAGAAGCTCGATACCTTCATCGCTGCCAACACCTCCAGCATTGCCGACGATGTCGACGGCGATCCCGTCTATCTGGCGCGGAACGAGTTCTACCTCGGCTACACCAGGGAACGTGCCGAGGGCATCGAGTTCACCAACGTCAAGGACGTCAAGAAGAAGGGATAGGGGCGTAGCTCAGTCCGCTCCTCACCCTCCGCTGTCATGCCCCGCGAAGGCGGGGCATCCAGTACGCCGCAGCCTCTCGGCTCAATCACAAACGTCTCGGAGTACTGGGTCGCCCGGTCAAGCCGGACGACGACACCGTGAGTAAACGCGAGCACGTGAACGCGAATTGGGCTTGAAGCCGCTGCAAGGCCCACCAATTTGATTGTGGTCGCTTGTTTGGTGCTCCGGATGTTGCGTGCAATGCTCGTGCTGTTGCTGACCTTCTCGGCCGTTGGTGCCGCCGACGCGCGGCCCCGGCAAATCAACCCAATTCCGTTTTCGCACGAGCCGTGCAGCGTCCTCGATGGCAGGCCCTGCACGCCGTCCTATTGCAGCCCGCTCGAGCCTGGCCCCTGCATTCCCGAGATCGACTATCCCTACGGCCAGAACCTCCAGCTCACGATCCAAAGCGTGCCGGCGGAGGCCGATCGCGCCAAATACCAAAAGCCGGATCACGATCTCGATACAATCGGCGATCTCTTCGCCGAGCTGCGCAGCTGCTGGTCGCCGCCATCGGACAATGCGCGCGCGGGCATGCAGATCGCCGTGCGTTTCAGCTTCAACAAATCGGGCGGCCTGATCGGCCCGCCGCGCCTGACCTTTGCGACCGCGGGCGTCCCCGCCGAGACAAGAACCACCTACCTCAATGCGATCAATTCATCGTTGAAAGCCTGCCTGCCGCTGAAATTCACCGGCGGGCTTGGCGGTGCCCTCGCCGGGCGACCGATCGCGATCCGGTATGTCGACAATCGCGAGATCCGTAACTAGCGCATCAGTTGCGACCCGCGGCCAATCGATGATACGCCATGGGTTGGGGCGCTGGTTGAGGGGAGAATCTCGTGGGTCTGCTGGTTATGATCCTGGGGCTTGCGCTGTTTTTTGCGGCGCATGTGTTCACGACGAAACGCGAGGCGCGCGCGCAGGCCATCGCGAGACTGGGCGAGGGGACCTACAAGATCCTCTATTCGCTTGCCTCGATCGCAGGGCTCGCGTTGATCATCTGGGGCTTCGCGCATTATCGTGCGACGGGCTGGATCGACGTCTGGTATCCGCCGAAGGCGCTGAAGCACATCACGCTCGCGCTGATGCTGCCCGCGGTCATCCTGGTGGTTGCGTCCTATCTGCGCGGCCGCATCTATGCGACGCTGAAGCACCCGATGCTGGCCGGCATCAAGCTGTGGGCAGCGGCGCATCTTCTGGCCAATGGCGATCTCGGCTCCATCATCCTGTTCGGCTCCTTCCTGGGCTGGGCGGTGTATGATCGCATCACGCTGAAGCGTCGGACCGATGGTGGCGGTCCGCCGATTCCGGTGGGCGGCGTCACCAACGATCTGATCGCGATCGCGGTCGGGACCGTCGCATATCTGGCGCTGGCGTTTGCGTTCCATCCGGTCGTGATCGGCGTTCCCGTGATGGGCTAGCTGATCAGCACAAGACTGCACCGCATGCCCATGCGCGGAAGGTAACGAGAGCAACAAAGCCAAGGGCATCCCGATGGACTGGTCGCATTCTCAGATCCCGCCAATGCGGTTCGAGGCGCGCTTCGGCGATCGGGTCGTGCCGGCATTTTGCGATCGGCCGTCGAGCCTGTGGGCGATGATCGCGGACGCCTGCGCCCGCAATCCCGACGGCGAAGCACTGATCGCAGGCCATGTCCGTCTCAGCTGGCGGCAGGCCGCGGAGCAGGCTGCGCGGATCGCGGCGGGATTTCGCAAGCTCGGATTGCAGCGCGGCGATCGTGTCGCGATCCTGCTCGGCAACCGCGTCGAATTCCCGCTGCTGCTGTTTGCTGCCGCGCACGAGGGGCTTGTCACGGTGCTGCTCAGCACGCGCCAGCAGAAGCCGGAAATCGCCTATGTCCTCAGCGATTGCGGTGCAAAGCTATTGATCCACGAGGCGGCGCTCGCGGCGCGTCTGCCGGATGCGCGGGATGTGCCCGACGTGATCCACCGCATCGCGGTCGACGACGATCCGGCTCCGTCGCATTTCGCTGTGCTGGCAGACAACGCGCCGGCCCCGGCACCGGTCGAGACGAGCGAGGAGGACACCGCGATGATCCTCTACACCTCCGGCACGACAGGCAAGCCGAAGGGCGCGATGCTGGCCCATTGCAACATCGTCCATTCCTCGATGATCTTCGTGTCCTGCCTGCAATTGACGGCGGCCGACCGCTCGATCGCGGCGGTGCCGCTCGGCCACGTCACCGGCGTCGTCGCCAACATTACGACGATGATCTGCTGCGGTGGCGCGCTGATCATCATGCCGGAGTTCAAAGCCGGCGAATATCTCAAGCTCGCCGCGCGCGAGCGCGTCACCTACACGGTGATGGTGCCGGCGATGTACAATCTCTGCCTGCTCCAGCCCGATTTCGAGAGCTACGATCTGTCGAGCTGGCGCATCGGCGGCTTTGGTGGCGCACCGATGCCGGTCGCCACCATCGAGAAGCTCAGGGCGATCATTCCCGGCCTCGAGCTGGCGAACTGCTACGGCGCGACCGAGACCACGTCGCCGTCCACGATCATGCCGGGCAAATTGACGGCAAGCCATATCGACAGCGTCGGGCTGGCGTGTCCCGGTGCGCGCATCCTGGCGATGGGGGCGGACAGGCGTGAGCTGCCGCCTGGGGAAATCGGCGAGCTCTGGATCCAGAGTGCCTCAGTCATCAAGGGCTACTGGAATAATCCCAAAGCCACGGCCGAAAGCTTCACCAGCGGGTTCTGGCATTCCGGCGATCTCGGCTCAGTCGACGCGGAGGGATTTGTCCGGGTGTTCGATCGGCAGAAGGACATGATCAACCGGGGCGGCCTCAAGATCTATTCGGCCGAGGTCGAATCCGTGCTGGCCGGCCACCCGGCCGTGGTCGAGAGCGCGATCGTCGCCAAGACGTGCCCGGTGCTGGGCGAACGCGTCCATGCTGTGGTGGTGGCGCGTGCGCCGGTGGACAGTGGGGCCTTGCGCGCCTGGTGCGCGGAGCGGCTGTCCGACTACAAGGTCCCGGAGACCATGGTGATCACCGCGGAGCCGTTGCCGCGCAATGCCAATGGCAAGGTGCTGAAGCGGCAGCTGCGGGAGCTGTTGGGAAATTGACCCGGGGAGGCGGTCTCTCCGGGCTGTGCCGGGTGGTTAACGCCTTGATCGGGCTCGCTTTGCCTTGCCACCGCCATATCGTTAGGGTACCCCGCCGCCACGTGGGGGACGGGATTCCTGACGCGAACGCTTTGGCGCGCGCACCCGGACGGGCATGGGATTAGCATAAGTGTCTGAATTATTTGACGAAGTCGACGAGGAAGTACGTCGCGAACAGCTCAAGAAGCTGTGGGACAAGTATTCGATCGTTTTCATCGCCCTGATGGTGCTGATCGTCGCCGCCGTGGGTGGCTGGCGCGCTTACCAGTATGTGGAGGCCAAGAAGGCTGCCGAGGCCGGTGCGGCCTTCGAGAAGGCCGCCGAGCTGTCCGAGCAGGACAAGCATGCGGAGGCCGAGGCGGCCTTCACCGAGCTCGCAGCCAAGGCTCCATCGGGCTATCGCACCCTGGCGCGGTTGCGTGCTGCGGCCGAGGCGGGGTCCCGCGATCCCAAGGCGGGCGCCAAGCTGTATGACGACATCGCCGCCGACCGAAGCGTGGGCGGCGAGTGGCAGGATCTGGCAAAGATCCGCGCCGCCGGTCTCCTGCTCGACAGCGCCGGCTATGCGGACATGCAGCAGCGGCTGGACGCCTCCACCGCGTCCAAATCGACCTTCCGTCATACGGCCCGCGAGATGCTGGCGCTGTCGGCCTGGCGCAACAACGACATGACTGCGGCCCGCAAATGGCTCGATGCGATTGCCGAGGACGGCGAAACGCCGCCCGGCTTGCGCTCACGCGCCGAGGCGCTGCAGGCGCTGCTGCCGCCGGTAGCGAAAAGCTGACGGTCCAGAGCTGAGACGAGATACCGATATGCGCCGCACGCCACGCTTGATCGCAGCCGCCGTCCTGATCGCCTTCACGGGCGTGCTGGGCGGTTGCTCCAGCTTCGATCCGAGCGACATGCTCGACTTCCTCGATACCAAGAAGAAGCTGCCGGGCGACCGCAAGCCGGTGTTCCCGGAAGGCGTGCCGGGCCTCGAGCAGGGCGTTCCGAAGGACATGTACAAGGGCGCGCAGCAACAGCCCGATGCGAACGGACCCGCCGTCGCGGCTCTGCCCACCGAGCCTGCGCCCGAGCCGAAGCCGGCGAAGGGTGCCAAGGCGAAAAAGACCAGGCAGCCGGCCAGTGCGGCCGTCGCGCCGGCTGGGGCGCCCGCCGGCGAAGTCGATGGCGAGGCCCAGCCCGAGGCCGCGCCGCCCGCGGCCACTCCGCCGCCCGGGCAGAAGATCGTGCGCAAGCGCACCACCCCGCCGCCGCCCGATCAGCCAGCCCAGCAGGCGCAACCGACCCAGACCACCCAGCAGCAAACGCAGGGCGCCTTCCCGGCGCCGATGCCGAGCGGCAGCTTCTCGCGCTAGAGCATGATCCGGAAAAGTGTGAAGCGGTTTTCCGAAAAGATCATGCTCAAACAATTGTCTTCATTTCATTGACAGGCGCGGCTCCGGCAGCGCACGAATGACCCATGTCCTTTAAAATTGCCATTATCGGCCGACCCAATGTCGGCAAGTCGACGCTGTTCAACCGCCTGGTCGGGCAGAAGCTCGCGCTTGTCGATGACCTGCCCGGCGTCACCCGCGACCGCCGCGAGGGCGAGGCCAGGCTCGGCGATCTCGACTTCACGATCATCGACACTGCCGGCCTCGATGAAGGTGCCAAGGGCTCGCTGACCGCCCGCATGCAGGAGCAGACGGAGGCCGCGATCGCACAGGCCGACGCGCTGTTCTTCGTGATCGATGCCCGCATGGGCCTCACGCCCAACGATCGCGCCTTCGCCGATTTCGCCCGCAAGGCCAACAAGCCGGTGCTGCTCGTCGCCAACAAGAGCGAAGGCAAGCATGGCGATGCCGGCGCGATGGAGGCTTTCGCGCTCGGCCTCGGCGATCCCATCCAGATCTCGGCCGAGCACGGCGAGGGCATGGGTGAGCTCTACGACGCGCTGCGACCGCTGATGCCGGAGCCGGTGGAGGAGGATGAGTTCGAAGAAGACGAGCCGCTGACCGAGGAAGAGGCCGCCACGCGCCCGATCCGGGTCGCGATCGTCGGCCGGCCCAACGCCGGCAAGTCGACGATGATCAATCATCTGCTCGGCGAGGAGCGCCTGCTGACGAGCCCGGAGGCCGGCACCACGCGCGATTCAATCGCGGTCGAGATCAACTGGAAGGGCCGCGAGTTTCGCGTGTTCGACACCGCAGGTCTGCGCCGGCGCTCCCGGATCGAGGAGAAGCTCGAGAAGCTCTCGGTCGCCGACGCATTGCGCGCGGTGCGCTTTGCCGAAGTCGTCGTGATGATGATGGATGCGCAGAACCGTTTCGAGGAGCAGGATCTTCGCATCGCCGACCTGATCGAGCGCGAGGGTCGCGCCGTCGTGCTCGCCGTCAACAAATGGGACCTGATGGAGAGCAAGGGTGGCGGCGCGATCTCGAATCTGCGCCGCGACGCCGATCACTTGCTGCCGCAGATCAAGGGCGTGCCGATCGTCGCTGTCTCCGGCTTGATGGGCGAAGGCATCGATCGATTGATGCAGGCGATCCAGGATGCCTATGCGCTTTGGAACAGGCGTGTGTCGACCGCGGCGCTGAACCGCTGGTTCGAGGAGGCGGTGCAGGCCAATCCGCCGCCGGCCGTGTCCGGACGACGACTCAAGCTGAACTACATCACGCAGACCAAGGCGCGCCCGCCGAGCTTCGTGCTGTTCTGCTCGCGTGCGGACGCGGTGCCGCAGTCCTATCTGCGCTATCTCACCAATTCGCTGCGTGAGGCCTTCGAGCTGCCGGGCACACCGGTGCGTATCACCCTGCGTGAGAAGGCCAACCCGTTCGCCCACAAGCGCAAGCGGCCGTCGTGAGCAACGAGGCCGGCGAGGCGATGGCGCAGGGCGCAGCGCCAGTCCGGCGCGGTGCGGTCGCCTTCATCTTCGTCACCATCCTGCTCGACATGCTCGCGCTCGGCGTGATCATGCCGATCCTGCCAAAACTGATCGAGAGCTTCGTCGACAACGACACGGCGCATGCGGCCCGCATCTTCGGCCTGTTCGGCACCGCCTGGGCGCTGATGCAGTTCGTGTTCTCGCCGGTGCTCGGCGCGTTGTCGGATCGCTTCGGGCGGCGGCCGGTGGTGCTGCTGTCGAATTTCGGGCTCGCGGCCGATTATGTGCTGATGGCGCTGGCGCCGTCGCTGGTCTGGCTGTTCGTCGGCCGCGTCATCTCGGGCATCACCTCGGCCAGCATCTCGACCGCCTTTGCCTATATCGCAGACATCACGCCGCCGGAGCGGCGCGCGGCGGTGTTCGGCCGGATCGGGGCTGCCTTCGGCGCCGGCTTCGTGCTGGGCCCGGCACTGGGCGGCCTGCTCGGCGATATCGATCCGCGCCTGCCGTTCTGGGCCTCGGCGGCCTTGAGCTTTGCCAATGCGCTCTACGGGCTCTTCGTCCTGCCGGAATCGCTGGCGGCGGACAAGCGCGCGCCGTTCCGCTGGAGGAGCGCCAATCCGCTCGGCGCGCTCCGCCTGCTGCGTTCCAACGCGGTGCTCGCTGCGTTGTCCGTCGTCAACTTCATCGCGCAGGTCGCGCATGTCGTGCTGCCCTCGACCTTCGTGCTCTACGCGACCTATCGCTACGGCTGGGATTCGAAGACCGTGGGATTGACGCTGGCGATGGTCGGCATCTGCGCCATGGTGGTGCAGGGCTTCGCGATCGGCCCGATCGTGCGCGTGCTCGGCGAGCGCAACGCGTTGTTGATGGGCCTGTGCTGTGGCGCGATCGGCTTCGTAATCTTCGGCGCGGCGCCGACCGGGCCGCTGTTCTGGATCGGCATTCCCGTGATGTCGCTGTGGGGCATTTCGGGCGCCGCCATGCAATCGCTGATGACGCGGCTGGTCGCGCCCGATCAGCAGGGCCAGTTGCAGGGCGCGACCGCGAGCGTGCAGAGCGTGTCGCAGCTCGTCGGTCCGTTCCTGTTCACGCTGACGTTTTCATATTTCATCGGCGCCAGCGCGCCGTGGCAGCTGCCCGGCGCGCCGTTCCTGCTCGCGGCGGTGCTGATGGTGGCGTGCGTGGCGATCGCGGTGCGGGCGCTGGGAACGGCGAGATCAGAACCGTAGGGCGGATTAGCGAAGCGTAATCCGCCACCTTGTCCGACGCGCGAGAAGAGGTGGGTTACGCCCTGCGGACTGCGCTTTGCGCAGCCGCAGAGCTAACCCACCCTACGACTTCTTACTTCTTCACCAGCGGGCACTCGCTGTCCTTGAGCGGCTTGGCCGCATCTTCCGCCGGGATGGTTGCGACCAGCTTGTAGTAATCCCACGGTCCCTTGGATTCTTCCGGCTTCTTCACCTCGAACAGGAAGGCGGGAATGATGCGGCGGCCGTCCTCGCGGAGCGGGCCCTTGCCAAACAGCGGATCGTCGGTCGGCAGCTCCTTCATCTTGGCGACGACCTTGGCGCCGTCATGCGGATTGCCGCCGAGGGCGTCCATCGCCTTCAGAAGATGCAGCACGGCAGCATAATTGCCGGCCTGCGTCATCGAGGGCATCGCCTTGTTGGCGACCTTGTCCTGGAAGCGCTTCGAGAAGGCGCGCGTGCCTTCGTTGAGATCCCAGTAGAAGGATTCTGTGAAGGTCAGGCCGTGCGCGGTCTTCAGACCGAGCGAGTGGACGTCGTTGATGAACAGCAACAGCGCGGCGAGCTTCTGGCCGCCTTCGACGATACCGAACTCGGCCGCCTGCTTGATCGAGTTGGTGGTGTCACCACCGGCATTGGCGAGACCGACGATCTTCGCCTTCGAGTTCTGCGCCTGCAGCAGGAAGGAGGAGAAGTCCGACGTGTTGAGCGGATGCTTGACGCCGCCGAGCACCTTGCCGCCGTTCGCGGTGACGACCGCGCTGGTGTCACGCTCGAGCGCGGCACCGAAGGCGTAGTCGGCGGTCAGGAAGAACCAGCTGTCGCCGCCGGCCTTGGTCAGCGCCTTGCCGGTGCCGTTGGCGAGCATGTAGGTGTCGTAAGTATAGGAAATGGTGTTGGCGTTGCAGGCCTTGCCGGTGAGGTCGGCACTGGCGCCGCCATTGTTGAGCAGGACCGCATTCTTTTCCTTGACGACGTTGCTGACGGCCAGCGCCACGCCGGAGTTCGGGGTGTCGGCGATCACATCGACCTTCTGGGTGTCGATCCACTGCCGCGCGATGTTGACGCCAACGTCCGGCTTGTTCTGGTGGTCGCCGCTGATCACATCGATCTTCCAGCCCTTGGCGCGAAGACCGGAATCTTCCACCGCCATGTTGACCGCCGCCACGGCGCCGGGGCCGCCGATGTCGGCATAGAGGCTGGACATGTCGTTGAGCACGCCGATCGTGACCGACTTGTCCTGGGCGAAGGCGGATGTGGCAAAACCGAAGGCGGCACAGGCCAGAAGGGCCGCAGAGCGGCGCGCGAACGTCGTCGTCATAAAAGGTTTCCTCCATTGTCAAACATGCGGACGGCTCTCTTGAACGGAGCCCTGTTCCGGCTGATGGCTCTACCGTGTCCCACGGCCGGCGGCAATGCGCCTAAAGCCGGATGACGCTGCGTCGCAGCGTCATCCCTCCGTTAACTTTTGGGCAAAATGCGTCGAGACGCTATTTCAGCGCGTCCGATGTCAGCTTGAATTTCTGGATGCGCTTTCCGGTGTCGACCTCGGCGGTATAGACGTTACCCTTGGCGTCGATCGCCATGGCATGCACCCAGTGGAATTGTCCGGCATTGCGGCCGTTGTGCCCGAAGCTGCCGACCACGCCGCCGTCGTCTCGCCTGATCACCCTGATCTCGTTGTTCTCGCCGTCTGCGCTGAGCAGCCAGGTCTGCTTCGGATCGGGCCAGATCGCGATGTCCCACACCGCGCCGTTGCCGAGCGTGTTCTTCTCGAAGAAGAACTCCTTCACGAAGGTGCCGTCCGTCTTGAACACCTGGATGCGGTTGTTGATGCGGTCGCAGACGTAGACGAGCCCGTCATTGGCGAGCTTCACGCAATGGACGGGATTGCCGAATTGCTGGGACACCGGCGCCTTGGGATCGTACGCCGCCTGCTTGGTGTCGTCGGGCTTGTTGCCGTAGGCGCCCCAGTGCCGCTTGTAGGCGAGGGTGGTCGCGTCGAACACGATGATGCGGCGGTTGCCATAGCCGTCGGCGACGTAGATTTCGTTGGCGGCCTTGTCGATCGCGGTCTCGGCGGGCTTGCCGAGCTGCGTCTTGTCGTTGCTGCCGAGGCTCGGCGCGATCTTGCCGATCTGGGCGACGAACTTGCCGTCGAGCGTGAACTTCAGGATCGCGTTGTCGTTGTCGGCATTGCCGCCGACCCAGACGAAGCCGCGCTCGTCGACCTCGATGCCGTGCTCGCGGCCGACCCATTCATAGCCTTCGCCCGCGCCGCCCCACGATCGCAGCAGATTGCCGTCGCTGTCGAATTCGAGCACGGGCGGCGCCGACACGCAGCATTTCGAGCGCGGCGGAGTGAGGCTCGCGCCTTTCTCGTCGTCGGTGAGCGAGCGCGGCCGATGGATCACCCAGATGTGGCCTTGCCAGTCGACGGTGATGCCGCCGACCTGGCCGAGGATCCAGTTGTTCGGCAACGGCTTTGGCCAGGACGCATCGACCGCGAAGGTCGGGACATCGCCGGCGGTCGCCGCGCCCGGAAGCGCGAACGCGACGGCGGCGATCAGGACGGAGAGGACGCGAGAGACATTTGCGAGCGCACGCTTAAAGCCTGCGCGATTCCGCCATGGCGCCATGGCAACCTCCCTTTTTTGGCCTGCAGCTTGCTGCCGCTTGAGCGCGGGCAGTCAATCGCGGGGAGGCCGTCAAGTCAATCAGGCCGGCGAGCGGAAGCTCATCAGGCTGCGGGTCTTGTAGTCGTAGAACCTGCCGGTCTGGGTCCAATCAGGCGCGCACATCGGCACGATCAATTCGGCGACCTGCTCGGCCGTATCGAGCGTCGCCGGGTCTTCGCCCGGCATCAGCGTGGCGCGCATCCGGGTGCGGACGGGACCTGGATTGAACAGATTGACGCGCAGCTTGGTATTCGCAGTCTCCTGCGCCCAGGCGCGCGCCAGCGTTTCCAGCGCCGCCTTGGACGCCGCGTAGGGACTGACATAGGCGGTCGCCTTGTTGGCGGCGCCCGAGGTGATGAACACCGCGCGGCCGGCGTCGGATTGCTTGAGCAGCGGCTCCATGCAGCGGATCAGCTGGAAGTTCGCGGCGACGTTGACCGCCATCACGTCGGTGAAGGCCTTCAACTCGATATGGCCGATCGGCGAGGAGGGGCCGAGCACGCCGGCATTGCCGACGAGGATGTCGAGCTTACCGTAGCGTTCGTGCAGGCCGGCGCCGAGCCGCGCGATGCCGTCGGAATCGGTGAGGTTGAGCGGCACCAGTGTTGCGGTGCCGCCGTCCTTGCGGATCTCGTCATCGAGCTCTTCCAGCCCGCCCTGCGTGCGCGCCACGGCGACGATATGCGCGCCGGCCTTGGCCAGCGCCTTGGCCGTGGCGAAGCCGATGCCGCGCGAGGCGCCGGTGACGAGAGCGATGCGGTTGGCGAGTGGATTTGTCATGGCGGGGTTTTACAGGCGTAGATGGCCGGGACAAGCCCGGCCATGACGGAATTTTCGCTTGGGCTTAGTTGCCGCCGCCCGACTGCATGTTGTCGCTATTGCTTCCGTTTCCCGATCCGTCGGGTGTCACCTTCATGCCCTGCCTGAATGCGAAGATGATGAAGCCAACCAACAGCCCTCCGCAGAGAATGGCGATGGCCAGCTGCATCGTCGCGGCCTCGCCTTAGCTCGCCTCCGCCAGCAACGACAATTGCCGCGGCTGCTGCTCGGTCTGGGTCTGGTCGGTGAGGTGGGTCGGATAGGCCCCGGTGAAGCAATGATCCGAGAATTTCGGATTGGCGGGGTCGCGGCCGGGCTCGCCCATGGCGCGGTACATGCCGTCGATCGACAGGAACGCGAGCGAGTCGGCGCCGATGATCTCGCGCATCTCTTCCAGCGAATGCGTCGCCGCAAGAAGACCACCGCGGTCCGGCAGATCGATGCCGTAATAATCGGGATAGAGGATCGGCGGCGAGGCGAGGCGGAAGTGCACTTCCTTGGCGCCGGCATCGCGCATCATGCGCACGATCTTCTTGGAGGTGGTGCCGCGCACCAGTGAATCGTCGATCAGGATGATGCGCTTGCCTTCGATGGCGGCGCGGTTGGCCGAATGCTTCATGCGCACGCCGGATTCCCGGATCGCCTGCGTCGGCTGGATGAAGGTGCGGCCGACATAGTGGTTGCGGATGATGCCGAGTTCGAACGGGATGCCGGAATGCTGGCTATAGCCGACCGCGGCGGGCACGCCGGAATCCGGCACCGGCACCACGACGTCGACCGGCACGTGGCTCTCGCGCGCGAGCTGTGCACCGAACGCCTTGCGCACCTCATAGACCGAGCGGCCGTGAACGATGGAATCCGGACGGGAGAAGTAGATGTATTCGAAGATGCAGGGACGCGGCGCGATCGGCGGGAACGGCTTGTGAATGTCCTGCCCGCTCTCGTCGAACACGATGACCTCGCCGGGCTCGATGTCGCGGACGAAGCGCGCGCCGATGATGTCGAGTGCGCAGGTCTCGGAGGTCAGGATCGGGCAACCATCGAGCTCGCCGAGCACCAGCGGACGGATGCCGCGCGGATCGCGCGCGCCGACCAGCTTCTTGTTGGTCAGCGACACCAGCGCATAGGCGCCCTCGATCTCGCGCAGCGCGTCGATATAGCGCTCGATGAAGCGGCTGCGCCTGGAGCGCGCGACCAAATGCAGGATCACCTCGGTGTCGGTGGTCGACTGCATCATCGCGCCGTTCTTCACGAGCTCGCGGCGCAGCGTCAGGCCGTTGGTGAGGTTGCCGTTGTGGGCGACCGCGAGGCCGCCGGCATTCAGTTCGGCGAACAGCGGCTGCACGTTGCGCAGGATGGTCGCGCCGGTGGTGGAATAGCGGACATGGCCGACCGCCATCGTGCCGGGCAGGCGGTCGATCACCTCGCGGCGGGAGAAGGTGTCGCCGACGAGGCCGAGGCGGCGTTCGGAATGAAAGCGGCCGCCGTCATAGGAGACGATGCCGGCGGCTTCCTGGCCGCGGTGCTGAAGGGCGTGAAGGCCGAGCGCCGTGATGGCGGCGGCATCGGGGTGGCCGTAGATGCCGAAGACGCCGCATTCCTCCCGCAGCGTATCCCCCTCCAGATCGTCTTGAAGTTCCAGCGCGGCCGGGCCGAGATCAAGTAGGGCGTCCTGGTCAGGATTTCGCATCTCGTCCGAGCCTCTCGTTAGGGCCTAATCAACGCGCCGCGGGTTTCTCGATCAGCTTTTTAAGACTGTCACGAGCCGGTTTGCTGTATCCGTCGCCACTGCCCGAAGGCTGCTGCTCGGAATCAGTTTGCTCTTCATCTGGTTTGTTTTTCTTGAATCTCTTCAAGATGGTGTTCTCGGGGTCGTCAGGCAAGAGGGCCATCAGCCAATCCCCGGTTCCCTGCAACACCACGCGGGATTTGGCCCCTGTGACCCAGTCCGGGCGCTGCTTGTCCGGTACCAGCCAGGTGAAGAACAGGAAGGCGACCACGACGATCAGAAGCCCGCGCGCCAGCCCGAACAGAAAGCCGAGCGTGCGGTCTAGTGCGCCGATGCGCGAATCCAGGATCATGTCGGAGATCCGGACCGTGATCACGGAGACCACGACCAAAGTGCCCACGAACACGCCGGCGACCACGACCACGCTCGCGACGGTATCGTTGTTGAAATAGGTCTTTGCGGTCGGCAGCAGCTTCGAGAACGAATAAAGGGTGACGATCGCCGCCGTGCCCCAGGCCGCGATCGACAGGATTTCGCGCATGAAGCCGCGAACCATGGCGAGCAGGCCCGAAATCAGCATCACACCGAGCAGGATCAGGTCGAGGATGGTTACTGGCATCGGCTGGTCTGGTCCGCTCGTACTTCAAGGTGCTCAGCGAATCGGTGTTTGGCCGCCGCCCCTAAGTGAGGGCCAGACGACGTTCCCGGCAAGGCCGCAACCACGCAATCCCATGCTGCTTTTGTGACGGCTGTATAGCGGCGAGGGCGGGGGACGTCACCACCGGCTAACCCTCTCCACGGCGGAATCTTGCCGGTGTGGCATTTTTCTCTGCCGGCGCGCTCGAGTCGCCCCGCCGGGAGCCGCGCGCGGCGATCTCGGCGACCAGCGTTGTCAGGCTGTTGATCGCGTTCAGCGACAGGCCGGCATCGCCGGCGGCTTCGCCCCGGGCCGATTCGGGCAGGACGGCACGCTGGAAGCCGAGTTTTGCCGCTTCTTTCAGCCGGGCCGGGGTCTGCGCCACCGGGCGCACCACGCCGGAGAGCGAGATCTCGCCGAAATAGACCGCATCGGTGGGTAACTGCGCATTAACCAGCGAGGACACCAGCGCCGCCGCGGCGGCCAGATCGGCCGCCGGCTCGTGGATGCGCAGGCCGCCCGCGACGTTCAGATAGACGTCGTGGCCGGACAGCTTGACCCCGCAATGGGCTTCCAGCACCGCCAGCACCATCGACAGCCGGCTCGGATCCCAGCCGACCACGGCCCGGCGCGGGGTGCCGAGCGAGGTCGGCGCCACCAGCGCCTGCAATTCGACCAGAACGGGCCTTGTGCCCTCGATGCCCGCGAAGACTGCGGTGCCGGGCGTGCCGAGATCGCGCTCGGACAAAAACAGCTCGGAGGGGTTGGTGACTTCGCGCAGGCCAAGCCCGGTCATCTCGAACACGCCGATCTCGTCGGTCGGCCCGAAGCGGTTCTTCACGGCGCGCAGGATGCGGAATTGCTGCGAGCCTTCGCCCTCGAACGACAGCACCGCATCGACCATGTGCTCGACCACGCGAGGGCCTGCGATCTGGCCGTCCTTGGTGACGTGGCCGACCAGGATGATGGCCGCGCCGGTCCTTTTGGCAAAACGAATCAGGGCCTGTGCCGAGGCGCGCACCTGCGTCACCGTGCCGGGTGCCGATTCCACCGTGTCGGTCCACATGGTCTGGATCGAATCGATCACGATCAGCCGGGGCACCGCGCCCTCGGACAGCGTCGAGACGATGTCTTCGACCGACGTCTCGGCGGCGAGCTGCACCGGCGCATCCGACAGCCCGAGCCGCTCGGCGCGCAACCGCACCTGTGCGACCGCTTCTTCGCCGGAGATGTAGACGACGCGGTGCCCGGCGCGCGCGAGCAGGCTTGTGGCCTGCGTCAGCAGCGTCGACTTGCCGATGCCGGGATCGCCGCCGACCAGAAGCACCGAGCCGCGCACGAAGCCGCCGCCGGTGACGCGATCGAGCTCCGTCATGCCCGAGGACAGACGCGGGGCGTCCTGGGTTTTTCCGGACAGGCTCTCCAGCGCGAACGTCCGCCCCTTGCGCTTGGAGCGGATCGACACCGGCACGCTGCCGGTCGTGTCCTCCTCCGCGAGCGTATTCCACTCGCCGCAGGACTCGCACTTGCCCTGCCAGCGGTTGTAGGCCGCGCCGCAGTTCTGGCAGACGAAGGAAAGTGTGTTCTTGGCCATGGGGACAGCGAGTCCGGGGACAGCGAGTCGGGGTTTCAGGTGTGCTGATAGCACGGAATGACGGGTCGAGAGCGTGAGTCCGCGCGGACCGCATATCGCAGTTCGCCACGCCTGATACACCCTTTGTTAGCTCTATGCCGCCGCAACAGACCGGACTTTGCCAAATGTTAGCGGACGGGGTCCAGTTTCGGAACCGATACGGGATCGCGAAACGAATGACGGGATTTTTACGGATATTGCTCGCTGTGGGCATCACCTGCGGCGTTCTGATGCCGCCTGGCGGCGCTGTTGCGGCCGATGCGAAGCGTCTCAACGTCGTCTTCGTCAACCCGGGCAAGACCGGCGAGGTCTATTGGGACATGGTTTCGCTGACCATGCAGGCCGCCGGCCGCAAGCTCGGCGCGCATGTCGAGGTGCTGACCAGCGAGCGCAATTACCGCACCATGCAGGAGCTCGGGTTCGGCGTGGTGGCACGCAGCGACAAGCCCGACTTTCTCATTCTCTCGAACGAGGAATCGGCCGCCGTCCCGATCATGGAGGCAGCCGAGGCCGCCGGGATCAGGACGCTGCTGCTCTCGAACACGCTGATCGGTGACGATGCGGCGCGTCTTGGACCGCCGCGTCAAAAGCTCAAGACCTGGCTCGGGGACATCACGACGGATCTTCAGACCGCGGGCGCGCGGATGGCCAATGCCCTGATCGACGCGGCGCGTGCCGAGAAATGGCAGAGCCCGGACGGCAAGATCCACATTCTCGGCATCGGTGGCGACGAGATCACGCCGGCCTCGATCGCCCGCAACGCGGGTCTCAAGCTCGCGGTGGACGCCGCGCCCGACGTCGTGGTGGATCGGATGCTGTTCGCCAACTGGACCCAGTCGGAAGCCGAGCATGTCACCACGAATTATCTGAGCTGGGCCACGCGCAAAGAGATCCGGCCCGCAGGCATATGGGCCGGAAACGATCCGATGGCGCTGGGAGCGCTTCGCGCGGTGATCGCTGGCGGCCTCACGCCCGGGCGGAACATCCAATTGGTCGGCCTCAACTGGTCGGAGGATGCGCTGCGCGAGATCAAGGCGGGCCGCTTGCTCCTGACCGACGGCGGGCACTTCCTGCTCGGCGGCTGGTCGATCGTTCTGTTGCGCGACTACGCCGATGGCTGCGATTTTGCGGACGTATCACCCCGTGTCGAGGTCAAGACGTCCGCGATCACGCGCGACAACCTCGCTGCGGTTGGCGACCTCATCACCACGCGCGCCTTCGACCGGATCGATTTCGCGCGTTTCAGGGCCAGGGCAGGGCGCTGCGGCCAGTACGACTTCTCCGTCGATGCGCTGATCTCGTCGCTGACTCCTGTGGAAGGTGCTGCCGACTGATGCGAAACGGCGACGACATGACCGATCCGGACCGCAAGCAGCAGGCGGCGCCGCCGCGCTTGCGCTCGGTCGTCCGTGCGATGATCTGGGCGACAGTGCCTGTTCTGTTGCTGGTGCAACTGCTCGCCTCCGCCGGCGTGGAGGCGTCGAGCTTCTGGTCGCAGATCAGGCAGCTCGACGCGCGCATCGCCCGCCTCGCGGAGAGCCGCGCCGAGCTGATTGCCGAACCGCTCTGGAAGATGCGCTACGACCAGGTCACGAGCGTGCTCAACGAGATCATGCACGACGAGAGCATCGCCGCGGCGGCCGTTTACGACGATACCGGAATCGCGATCGCCCACGTGGTGGCGCGCCCGACGGGGCAGGCGGTCGCGGAGATCTCGCGCCCGATCAACTACAGCAACGGCAACATGGCGGTGCAGGCCGGCCGCATCGCGATCGTATATTCGCGTGCGGCGCTCTACGCAGACGCGGGCAGCCGGCTGGTGCTGCTGCTGGTCGTCGGCCTGTTGGCAACGTTTGCGACCCTGATCGCCATGCGGATCTCCGCCAACCTCTTCATCGGCAGACCGCTGGCGGCGATGATGTCCGCGATCCAGCGCAGCAAGCAGGACGGCCGCGCCTATCCGGCGGAGGTCAAATCCTCGAACGAGTTCGGTCAGCTCGCGCATGCCTTCAACGCCATGCAGCACACGACGTCGGGTGCGCTCGACCGGCTCGGCCACATGGCCGCGCACGATCCGCTCACGGGGCTGCCCAATCGCCGTTCGCTTTCCGAGCACCTCGCGACCCTGAGTCACGATGCCGGCTCACCGGACGCGCTGATCGCGCTCTGCTTCATCGATCTCGACGACTTCAAAGGCATCAACGACACCTTTGGCCATGATTCCGGCGACAAGTTCCTGGTGCACATTTCCGAGCGCCTTCGTGGTGCGGTCGAACCGCAAGATTGGGTGGCTCGGCTCGGCGGCGATGAATTCGTCGTCATCCGACCCGAGGTCAGCAACGAGGAGACCGCGCAGAGGTTTTCGCGCCACTTGCTGGATGCGATTTCGGAGCCGATCCGGCTTCACGACAAGCAAGTCGTGCCGCGTGCCAGCATCGGCCTTGCCGTGCGCCGTGCCGGAGATCCAGAGCTTTCGCACCTGCCGGCGCTCGCCGACATCGCGCTCTACCATGCCAAGAGCAAGGCGCCCGGCACGGTTGCGGTGCTCGACGAAGCGCTTCAGCGCGACTATCGGCGCCGCCGGGAGCTCGAACTTGCCATTCCCACAGGCTTCGACGAGAGGCAGTTCGAGGTCTGGTATCAAAGCCAGGTCGATCTCGAAAGCCACGACATCGTCGGCCTGGAAGCGCTGATCCGCTGGCGCCATCCGGAGCATGGCGTGATCGGTCCGGGCGAATTCTTGCCGTTGATCGAGCGCAGCGGCAACAATGCGCGGCTGACGCGCTACGTGCTCACCGACGCCTGCCGCGCCCTGCAACATCTGGCTGCGGCCGGCAGGTCGCATATTCGGATCGCGATCAATCTGCCGCCGTCTGAGCTCGCCGACCATTCGTTCGCCGCCGAGCTGCGCGCGACCTGCGCGCGCTTCGACGTGGCGGCATCATTGCTGGAGCTCGAGATCACCGAGGGATCGCTGATCAACAACATGGCCAGCGCATCCGAGACACTGCACCGCCTGCGGCGCCTGGGTGCCACCATCGCGCTCGACGATTTCGGCACGGGCTACAGCTCGCTCGCCCATCTCAGGCGGTTTCCGCTGGACAAGGTCAAGATCGACAAGGCCTTCATCAGCGAGATCCCCGATAGTGCGGAAGACAAGGCGATTGTTGGCGTCATCGCATCGCTCGCCGGCACGCTGGGCCTCACTTTGGTGGCCGAAGGCATCGAGCGTGCCGAGCAGGCCCAGGCCATGCGCGAGATGGGCGTGAGGTTCGGGCAGGGCTTTCTCTATCATCGGCCGCAGCCACTCGAGGCCGTGTTGCTATGGCTCGAGGGACGGCCGGCCCACCAGAACCGCGTCATCGAGGATAGCCCGTCGATCGCACCCGAATTTGCGGTCTGAGCGCAACGCGGCTACGGCTGCGCCGCATTCCACAGCATGGAGAGGCCGGCGGCGATCATGATGGCGTCCATCACGACGCGGAACATCTCCGGCTTCAGGCGCAGCACGAAGCGTTTGGCGATGAAGGCGCCCGCCATCAACGACGATCCTGCGACCAGGCCTTTGACGAACACATCGCCGGTCAGCGCGCCGAACCGTTCGAAGGTCACGGATTTCGCGGCATAGAGCCCGAGCGAAGAAGCCGCTTCGGTCGCGAGGAAGGCACCCCGGGACAAGCCGTAGAACAGGAACAGTGGGACGCTGAGCGGGCCGGTGGAGACGACGATGCCGGTGAGGTAACCAATGACGGCCCCGCCGATCGCCAGATGCCAGAGATTGGCCTTGAGGTCGTGCCGCGCCAGCCAGTGCCGCACCGGCACCATCGCGATCAGGAAGACCCCGATGGCGAGATCGACGGCGTGCGAGGGCAGGGCCAGCAGCGTCCGCGCGCCGAGCACGGCGGCCGGAATGCCTGTCACCGAATAGGCCGCGCAGGCCCGCCAATCGACCTCGCGCCACCAGGCCAGGATTCGCGAGAAGTTGGCCATGACGGCGGCCACCGCCATGATCGGCACCGCCTCCTTTGGCCCATAGGCATAGACAAGCACCGGCATCAGCATGATCGACGAGCCCGTGCCGACGATGCCGGAAATGGTGCCTGCGATGAGGCCGACGATGAGGACGAAGAGAAAAGCCAAAACGGTCTCCACGAATCGGGAGTTTAGCCGCGGCCAGGGGCGCAGGCGATCTGCGAGGCGAGGGAACCCGGTCTTGCCGAGAGTTCGGCGTTAACCATCGCCGACGGTTCCAGTCTGAGCGAAATCGCTTCGAAGTTTCTTAAATCTTACTGAGTACCTCTCGTGAGCATAGTGACCTGGGGGAAGAGTATGGCTAAGCGGTCCAAGCGCGGAAAGGCGGAGACGTTCGCAATCCCGATGGCCGCGAGAGTTGCAATTGGCGCCGTGGCCGTCGCCGCGCTGGGGTACGGTTTGCTGTCCCGACCGACGAACCTGCAACCGGCACGAAAGCCGTCCGCGCACGAAGCCCAAGCGTCGTCCACTCCGGTTTACGTCTCAACGCCGGTTCGTGCATCACCGTCAGCACCGGCTCCGACGCCGGCTTCGGCTCCGCTTCCGGCCCCGGCGCCTCTGGTCGAACCGCCCAAAGCGGCCGACGTTCCCGGAGCATTGGTGCGGCAGGTGGTCGACTACGCCAGCCGCCAGACGCCGGGCACCGTGATCATCGATACCAAGAACACATTCCTCTATCTCGTTCTGAACGACGCGCAGGCACTGCGCTACGGCATCGGTGTTGGCCGCGAAGGTTTCACATGGTCCGGTGAGCAGACTGTGGCCCGTAAAGCAGAGTGGCCGGATTGGCATCCGCCCGCGGAGATGGTCTCGCGTCAGCCTTATCTGCCGCGGTTCATGGCAGGAGGTCCCGGCAACCCTCTTGGCGCTCGGGCGATGTATCTGGGCGACACCGAATATCGAATTCACGGCACCAACAAGCCCGATACGATCGGGAAGCGGGTCTCGTCGGGCTGTATCCGGCTGACCAATGAGGACGTCGTTGACCTCTATGATCGCGTGAAAGTCGGCGCGAAAGTGATCGTGCTTCCGACAACCGTTGCCCGCCGACCACCCCAGGGAGCGCCGGCCGACGCCGCTTTCCGATTGCCGGATCCGGCATCGCCGTCGAACCGGTTCTCGGCAACTCACGCGCAGATGCCGTCATCCGGACCGAAGATCGCCGAGGCCCAGTAACGCGTCCTCGATCTTCATTCTGCAACTGAGGACAAGGCGCCAATGCAAGGCGCCTACGAGGTCAGCTCCTGGCCCATCGCACCGTTTGCGTGTCGGGCGAAGTGTCTCGACCGGTGAAAACCTGTGTTTCGGATATACGTAACCCATTGATTCGTCAGCGGTCGGCTACTGTGCATGGGGTTGTTTTTCATGTTTTTGTTGAGTTGGCGCGGCAAGTCGGGGTTCGCAGCACATGGGTCAAGTCCGGCTGCGCGCTGCTGACAGCATGTTGGCAGCAGGCTCCGGCTACGACCATCTCCTGACAAAACGGAGAGCGGGTCATGCGGGTCGAGGCAAGCTGTCATTGCGGTGAGACGGTGTTCGAGGTGACGGAGGCGCCCTCGAGCGTGACCCGTTGCACCTGCTCGCTCTGCGCCAAGCGCGGCGCGTTGTGGGCCTACTACACGCCGGCGCAGTTTCGGCTGCTGTCGCCCGCGGAGAACGTCGCGACCTATCTCTGGGGCAGCCGCACGGTCAAACACCATTTCTGCGCAAGCTGCGGCTGCGGTACCTATTCGGAGTCGCCGGACTGGTCGACCGGCAAGCTCGATTTCGACAATCCCAGGGTCGGCGTCAACGCGCGCCTGTTCGACGAGTTCGATCTCGAGGCCGTGCCGGTGACCATGATCGACGGCAAGAATCTGTGGTGAGCATGCGCTCTCGCGCATGTCTGCTGCTCGTCAGTCCCCTTGAGGCACTGCTGAAAAGCTGATCTGTTTCCGGCCCGATAGAACAAGGGAGGAAGCCGATGATGCGTCTTTTCGCGCGAGTGATGCTCGCGATGTGTCTGGCCGTTGTAGCCGGCCTCAATGCGCAGGCGCAGACCAAGCCGAAGGTCACCACATCGGGACCGGATTTCCCCAAGGCCGCGCTGTTCGTCGGCAACAGCTTCTTCTACTACAACAACGGCATGCCCGGGCATCTCTCCTTCATGGAGCGGGCTGCGGATCCCGAAAACAAGGCGGCCTATCGCAACACCATGGCGACGATCGGCGGCTCCGGCCTCGATTGGCACGACATGGACAATCTGCTGCGGCCGGGTGGCCTCGGCGCCTATTCGTTCGACGAGCAGAACAACGTCGTCTTCAACAAGCCGGGCAGGCAGTACGACGCCGTCGTGATGATGGATTGCAGCCAGTGCCCGATCCATCCGCAATTGAAGGACGCGTTCGCCACCTTCGCGAAGAAGGACAGCGAGATCGTCCGCGCCCATGGCATGCGGCCGGTCCTGTTCATGTCCTGGGCTTACGCCGACAAGCCTGAGATGACGGAAGCCTTGGCCGAGGCCTACACGATCGCAGGCAATGCCAATGATGCGCTGGTTATTCCCGCAGGCCTTGCCTTCGCACGCGTGCGCAAGCTGCAGCCCGAGCTCAATCTGTATGCGCCGGACAAGCGGCACCCGAGCCCCGCAGGCACGTATCTGGCGACCTGCGTGACGTTCGCCGCGCTGACGGGCCGCTCGCCGGTCGGCAATTCCTACACGATGGGACTGGACGCACCGACGGTGGAGCTGCTGCAAAAAGCAGCGTGGGACACGGTGCAGGAATATTACGGGCGCTGATCTAGCGCAGCACGACCCAGGCCGGTGCGTGATCGCTCGCGCCTTCCTCGCCGCGAACGTCCTTGTCTACGCCGGCTTTTGCCAGGCGTGAGACGAGGGCAGGGCTGAGCAGGAGATGGTCGAGCCGCAGGCCCGCATCGCGCGGCCAGCGGTTTCGCTTGTAATCCCAGAAGGTGTAGATGCGCTTTTCCGGGTGCAGTTCGCGGATCGCGTCACACCAGCCTTGCGCCACCAGCGAGGCAAAGGCCGCACGGCTCTTCGGCTGGATCAGGGCATCCTTGTCCCACGAGCGTGTCGGATAGATGTCGATCTCATCAGGCGCAACGTTGTAGTCGCCGGCAAGCACCACGGGCAGCTCCTGCTTGATCAACGTTTTGGCATGGCGCTTGAGCCGCGTGAACCAGTCGAGCTTGTAGTCGAATTTCGGTCCCGGCTGCGGATTGCCGTTCGGCAGGTAGATGCTGGTGACGATGACACCGCGTACCGCGGCCTCGATGTAGCGGGCTTCGTGATCGGCAGGCTTTCCCGGCAAGCGATCGCGGGTGAGAACGGGCTCGGCATTGCGAGCCAGGATGGCGACGCCGTTCCAGGTCTTCTGTCCACACCACACTGCGCCGTAACCGGCCTTTTCGATCGCGGCCGCCGGAAATTCGCCATCACTTGCCTTCAACTCCTGAAGTGCGACGACGTCGGGCTTCGCCGTTCGCATCCATGCCAACAGATTGGGCAGGCGGCGATTGATGTTGTTGATGTTGAACGTCGCGATCTTCATGTAGAGCTACCGGCTCCTGCCTTCCGTTACCGGAGAAACAATGTCCAAGTTGAGCTTTGCCGTTATCGCCGTCGCCGTTGCGTTCTCCGGGGGCGTCTCGGCACAATCATCCGATCCGCGCGGCGCGTGCAAGGCGGACTATGACAAATTCTGCGCCGGCCTTGCGCCGGGCGGCGGCATCGTCGCCTGCCTCAACGCCAAGCGCGATCAGCTCAGTGCAACCTGCAAGACGGCGCTGGACAGCAGGAAAAAGAAGTAAGCGGCGAGCTGCTCAGCCCGGCAGTGGCGGCGGGCTAGCGGGCGGCTCGACCGGCGGCGGAGCGGCCGTCTGCTGCTCGACCGCCTGCGCGGGAGCCGGCCTGGCCAGCGGCTCCACCACGTTTCCGCCCTTGTAGATGCGGGCGTAGCGGCGGCCGAGGCTGGTCAGCACCTCGTAGCCGATCGTTCCGAAATGATGCGCGAGCTCGTCGACGGTGATGCCCTCGCCGAGCAGCGTCACCATGTGGCCGCGCCGTGCCGCGTTCGGCGGCAGATCGGAGATGTCGATCGCGATCAGGTCCATCGAAACGCGGCCGGCGACCGGACAGCGCTTGCCGGCGACGATGACCTCGGCACCGCGGGTGCCGTCGTTGGAGCTTGCGGCGCGGAAATAGCCGTCGGCATAACCGACCGCGATGATCGCGAGTTTCGTCGGCCGCCGTGCGGTCCAGGTGCCGCCATAGCCGACGCTCTCGCCGCGCTCGACATTGCGGATCTGCACGATGCGGGCCTTGAGATCGACCACCGGCTGCATCGGATTGTCGGCCTCCGGCGTCGGGTTGACGCCGTAGAGCGCGGCGCCAGGCCGCACCATGTCGAACTGGAAGGGCGCGCCGAGGAAGACGCCGGACGAATTGGCGAGCGCCGCCGGCACGCCGGAGAATTCGCTGGCGATGCCGCGGAAGGCCGCGAGTTGCTTGGCATTCACCGGGCTGTTGAGCTGCTCGGCCGACACCAGATGGCTCATCACCAGCGTGATGCCGTGATCACCGGCGTTGATGCGGGGGATGATGGCCTGCGCTTCCGCAAGCGTCAGGCCGAGCCGGTTCATGCCGGTGTCGATGTGGATGGCGGCGCCACCGGTCCAGCCGGTGCGGCGGCAGAACACGTCCCATTCGGCAAGCTCGTTGAGATCGCCGATTACGGGGCGGCAGTTGATCTGGGCGTAGTGCTCGCCGGTGTTCTGGAAATAGCCGCCGAGCACGTAGATCGCAGGCTCCGGCACCGCCGCGCGCACCTTGCGCGCTTCCTCGATGGTGGCGACGAAGAAAGTCTTGCAACCGGCCTTGTTCAGGGCACGCGCGACCTGCTCGGCGCCGCAGCCATAGGCGTCTGCCTTGATCACCGCCGAGCATTCCGCCGGCACCGCCGTCTTCTCGAGCTTGCGCCAATTGGCGATGATGGCGTCGAGATCGACGGTGAGCACGCCGCCGAAGGTCGCGAGCGCGGCAGCTTGATTGGCCTCCGCGGAGAGGAGGCCGGATTGCGGGATGATTTTCGGGTCGGACGCCATTGTCATGACGCCGTTTTACGCAAGAGGCCGGTCGGGTTCAACCCAGGGAACTCAGTAGTCGTTGCCGCTGCGGTCCGGCACCTGGCTGTCCGGCGCAAGATCGCCGAACCGTGTGATCGACGCTTCGAAGGCCACATCGACGGTGCCGGTCGGGCCGTGGCGCTGCTTGCCGATGATGACTTCGGCCTTGCCATGCGCAAGATCCATGTCCAGGCGCCATTTTTCGTGCTCCGGTGTGCCCGGGCGCGGCTCCTTGTTTCCGAGGTAATATTCCTCGCGGTAGACGAACAGCACGACGTCGGCGTCCTGCTCGATCGACCCCGATTCGCGCAAATCCGAGAGCTGCGGCCGCTTGTCGTCGCGCGACTCGACCTGGCGCGAGAGCTGCGAGAGCGCAATCACGGGCACGCTGAGTTCCTTGGCGAGCGCTTTCAGACTGGTCGTGATCTCGGTGATTTCCTGCACGCGGTTTTCGCTGCGCTTGCCCGAACCCGACAAGAGCTGAATGTAGTCGATGACGATGAGGTCGAGGCCCTTCTGCCGCTTCAGCCGGCGGGCGCGCGCCATCAGCTGCGCAATCGAGAGACCGCCGGTCTCGTCGACATAGAAGGGCAGCGACTGCAGCTCGATCGAGACCTCGCGGATCTTCTCGAAATCGGCCTCCGAGATGCCGCCGCGGCGGATCGAGGAGGAAGGGATGCCGGTGCGCTCGGCCACGATACGCGTGGCGAGCTGGTCGGCCGACATTTCGCAGGAGAAGAAGCCGATGACGCCGCCATGGGCGGCCTTCATGGTGCCGTCGGCCTGGAGTTCTGGAACGTAGGCCCGAGCGACATTGTAGGCGATGTTGGTTGCAAGCGAGGTCTTGCCCATGCCGGGTCGGCCGGCGACGATGATGAGGTCGGAGTGCTGCAACCCGCCCATCTTGGTGTCGAGGTCGCGCAGGCCGGTCGAGATGCCCGACAGCTTTCCGTCGCGCTGGAACGCTTTCGCGGCCAGATCGACCGCAAGCGTCAGCGCCTGCGAGAATTTCTGGAAGCCGCCGTCATAGCGGCCGGATTCGGCGAGTTCGTAGAGGCGGCGCTCGGCGTCCTCGATCTGCGCCCGCGGCGCGAAGTCGACCGGGGCGTCATAGGCGACATTGACCATGTCCTCGCCGATGCCGATCAGGTCGCGTCGCAATGCCAGATCGTAGATGGTGCGCCCATAATCCTGCGCATTGATGATCGTGGTCGCTTCGGCGGCGAGGCGCGCCAGATATTGCCCGATGGTCATGCCGCCAATATCGGTGTCGGCGGGCAGGAAAGTCTTCAGCGTGACGGGCGTCGCGATCTTGCCCATCCGGATCAGGCTGCTGGCCGTCTCGAAGATGGTCTGGTGCAACGGCTCGAAATAGTGCTTCGGCTCCAGGAAGTCGGAGACGCGGTAAAACGCGTCGTTGTTGACCAGGATCGCGCCCAGCAGGCTCTGTTCCGCCTCGATATTATGCGGCGCGCTACGATAGGCGGGAGTTCCGGCTTCGGGCGCAAGTTTGAGAACGTTCGAATCAGTCAGGGCCATGGTCGAGCGATAGCAATTTTCTGGGGCGGATGCGGGGCCGGGATAAAGCGCCGCCTCAGACCAAAGCGGAAGCAAAAGCTCGCCGCTATCAACCGATCATTAAAATGGTGGATGATTGGCCGCCGCAGCCCGCGCCGCGCTTGACGGATTTTCCTGGAACCATGTCGGGACCTGAAAGCCGTCGCTACCGCGGCACGGAAAACGCTCGTTGAAGTGAACCTAATGGGTTGGCGGGCCGACGTATCGAGACGCGCGCGAAATGACGCACGCTGGGCGCTTTCGGCTCGGTTCAGACCAGCAGGAGGTAAACCAGTGCAACCAGAGCCGCCCCGACGCCGGTAGCGATCAAGGCGTAATCGGTGCGGAGGTCGTCCTGCACGTCGAATGAGGTTTGGGTCTCTTTGCTCATGGCGACGGTCTATGCCAGGGCCGACGAGACTTATGTGAAGCAGATCACATCTCCCCGGATTCTTTCGGGGGTACAGCCGGAACAGGCAGGCAGGCGGGGGGTTGTCTCCCGATCTGCCACCAGGGAACGAGGCAAGCGATGCGGCCAGAACGGCAGCCCCGGAATTGGCGAAGCGAAGCAGGCAGCCGGCGTTGGCTGTCGGGGCTGATCGCGGCCATGGAGCACGCTGCGAGGCCGGAAGTACGTCGGGAGCCGGTCGCCCCCGAAATCCTGAAGGCACTGCGGATGCAATTGGCCTTAACGGCCTCTTTCCGGTCTGCTCCGATTTCGACCCTGCGCCACTAGGACTTATTCACCAGCCAGCTTCAGCCTCGGCTTGGTGCCGGCTTCGACGGCCCGCAGCCGGGCTTCGTCACGCGCGATGTAGTTGCGTGTCATCGGCACGACGCCCTGACGCCGGGTGAGTTGAATTTGGAAGTTCATCATATCCTGCTTGCGGAACGTCATCTCGCTGGCTGCCAGATAAAATTCCCACATCAGCGCGAAGCGCTCGTCATACAGCTGCACGGCTTCTTCGCGCCGCGCCATGAAGCGCTCGCGCCATGCCTTCAACGTTTCGGCGTAATGCAGGCGCAGTATCTCGATGTCGCAGACCAGCAGGCCGGCCCGCTCGATCGCCGGCAGCACCTCCGAGAGGGAAGGGATGTAGCCGCCGGGAAAGATGTATTTGGCGATCCACGGATTGGTGGAGTCCGGGCCCTGCGAACGGCCGATCGAGTGCAGCAACATGACGCCGTCCTTGTCCAGCAGCTCGGCGCAGCGCTGGAAGTAGGTGTCGTAGAAGCGCGCGCCGACATGCTCCAACATGCCGACTGAGACGATGCGGTCGAACGGGCCGGCGATGTCGCGATAGTCCTGAAGCAGGAATTTGGCCGATCTGGTCAGGCCCTTTTCGGCTGCGCGCGTATTGGCGATCTGCAACTGCTCGGTCGACAATGTGACGCCAGTGACGTCAGCACCTGCGATCTCGGCGAGATAGAGCCCAAGTCCGCCCCAGCCCGAGCCGATGTCGAGCACGCGCTGGCCGCCCTTGACGAGTAGCTTTGCGGCGATGTGCCGTTTCTTGGCGAGCTGCGCATCGTCGAGCGTGCTCTCCGGCGTCTCGAAATAGGCGCAGCTGTATTGCTTGTCGGCGTCGAGGAAGAGCGAATAGAGCCTCGCATCGAGATCGTAATGGTGTGCAACGTTGCTGCGGGAGCGCGGGCGCGGATTGAACTGCTTCAGGTGCCGCACCAGATAGCGCAGGTGCCACCAGGGTTTTGCCCAGTGCGGCAATAGGTCGGGTTGATCGAGCAGGATCGCGAGGGCATCAGCTATGGTGCCGTGCTCGACGACGAACTCGCCGTCCATGTAGGCTTCGCCCAGACCGAGTTCGGGATTGACGAGGATCTTCCGCTCTGCGTCCGCGGTGACGAAGCGGACTGCGACCGGTTCGCCCGAGCCGTCGCCGACGGTGAACTTCGAGCCCTTCGCCGTGGTCACCGTCATCGACCCGCGGCGGATGAATTGAGACAGGAATTGACGCAACAATCGATCCATCGGCACCCATCCTCTCGAGCGGACCCGAAGAGATGCGACTAACCCGGCCTTTGACACCCTACGCCCGGGCATCTCAGCGGTTCCTATGCGTTTGCATCTAGATCTAGGGAGGTGTCCCGGGCCCGCTATTGCGCTGTGCTCAAAGCGGATATTCCAAAACCGCTTAATCACATCCTTGCGCGCGGAGGCTGCTTCCATTCGCGGCTCAATCGGATAAAAGGTGACCCGCCGCGGCGCCGCCTACCGGCTGCACCTCTCGGAATTCAATGGAGATGATGGGAATGTCGAGCCGAGCGCTCAGCCTCGCGACGATCTTGCTTCTGATCGGCTTCGGCGCGACCGATACCGTTCTCGCGCAGGCGACGAACCTTGAGGCCGGCAAGGCCCCATCCCAGCTTTTCGCGCAGACCTGCAATGCATGTCACAAGAGCCCGCGCGGCCTGTTGAAAACGGTGGCGCCGGGCTCGCTGCCGGGCTTCCTGCGCCAGCATTACACGACCAGCCCCGACATGGCCGGCGTGCTCGCCTCCTATCTCGTCTCCAACGGAGCCACCGACACCCGCTACCAGGCCAAGGACGGCAAGGACAAGAAGGACGGCGCCAAGGACAAGGACAAGGATAAGGACAAGGAAGCCAATACCAATCCGGCGCAGTCCCCTGAACGTCAGGGTCGCCGCCAACGATCCCAGGAGTCCGCCAAGCCGGAAGGCGAGGGTGCCGCTCCCGCGGCCGAGGGCGCGCGTCAGAAGCGTGCCGCGCGGCCGGCCGAAGAAGGAACGAAGGAAGGCGCGAAGCCCGAGGGCCAGGCTGCCCCCGAAGGGCGCAAGGCCAAGCGTCTCGGCAAGCGTGGCAAGCCGGGAAGTGATGAGGCACCGAAGGTCGATGCCGCGGCGCCCACGGCAGACGACAAGAAGACCGAGCCGAAGGTCGAGTCCAAGCCCGAGACAAAGCCCGAGACTGCGAAGGGGGATTCCAGCGAGGCTAAATCCGAAGGCAGCAAATCTGAAGGCAGCAAGCCGTCCGAGAAGCCCGCCGAGGCCAAGCCGGAAAGTGCCAAGGTTGAGCCGCGCGGTAGCGAGACTCCGGCGTTGCGGCCCGATCCAGTGCCGCAGGTGACGCCGGCAGCACCGTCCGCCGCGAAGCCCGCCGAGCCAGCTGCGCCCAAGGCGGCGGAAAAGGCTGCTCCCAAACCCGCCGCGAGGTCCGAACCGCCAGCGAAGTCGCAGGAGACCGCGCCGCCCGCAACCGCTGCGGCCCCACCGCCGCCAGCCGAATCGTCCGGTCCGCCAACGCCGCCGATTTCGCGATAAGCGACCATATATTTCGACATGCGAAGGCCGCGCTCTCGCGCGGCCTTCGTCGTCTTGGGTACAAGCTCAATCTGTTGTCGCCCGCGGTCAGCGAGAGCTGATCTGCCGGGCGAGGGTGATCAAGCCGGGGCGTCAGGTCTCCGTGGTCGCAGCCGACGTTTTCTGCGTCACCGACGGCGTCGAGAAGCAACCAGCAACGGCGCTCGCGTCGATCGCGATGCTGAGCGAGGACGTTGCCGCCAAACGAAAAGCCCGGCCGCCTGAGGCGACCGGGCTTCGAAAGCCTTGCGCGATGCGGAGGCTTACTTCTCGGTCTCTTCCGCAGCCGGCGCCGGCTCGGCGTCGTCCTGCTGGGCTTCCGGGTCGAAGAACTCGCCGGCAGCTGCGATCGCTTCGGCCGCAGCATCCCGGTCTTCGTTCCGGCTCGAGATGTCCTCGCCGCGGTTGATGCGCTCGGCCTCGTCCTGGCTGCGCGCCACGGTGACACTGATCTCGATCTCGACCTCGGGGTGGATGGCGACCGTGATGGTGTGCTTGCCGATGGTCTTGATCGGCGCGTCGAGCTGAACCTGCGGGCGGGACAGTGAAACACCGTCGGCTTCGAACGCCACGACGATGTCGCGCACGTTGACCGAGCCGAACAGCTGGCCGGCTTCCGAAGCCTGACGGATCACGATGATGTTCTTGCCCTGGATCTTCTCGGCGACCTTGGACGCCTCGCCCTTGGACTCAAGGTTGCGAGCCTCGAGCTCGGCCTTCATGCCGTCGTACTTGGCACGGTTGTCGGCGGTGGCGCGCAGCGCCTTGCCGCGCTTGAGCAGGAAGTTGCGGGCATAGCCGTCGCGAACCTTCACGACTTCGCCCATGTGACCGAGCTTGTTGACGCGTTCCAGCAAAATGACTTCCATATTCGTTCTCCTTTGATGTGTTGAGTGAGTTGGAATTTCGAACTTGAACTTTCGGATTTGAACTCAAGAGGTCGGCAGCGGCGGTGGCTGGCGCGTACGAAGGAAGCGTTCGCGGAGGCCGAACACGGCATCCGCGAGGCCGAGGATCACCATCGCCATGACGGGCCATCCGAACACGACCACGACGGCGTAGGTCGAGCCGAGCCAGAAGGTGCGGCTCTTCAGCGCCAGCGTCAGCGTGTGCAGCACGGCAAAGCCGGTCAGCGCATATCCCATCATCAGCGCCGCCGCCGCGATCTGCGCCACGATCGCAAGCAGTCCGCCGGTGAAGCAGAAGGCGAGCGCGATGCAGAGCGCCACGAGCGTCATCGGTGGCAGCTCCGCCGTCATCAGGTCCGGCCAGGGGCGTCGCAGCCGGCCCGACGTCGCCGTCACCTTGGTGCTGAGCCAGAGGTTGAGGGTCAGCGTCATCATCGCGACGATGGTGGCGGCGGCCGGCACGATCCGCACCAGTGCGTCGACGAATTGGTCGGTTTCGCCGGAGGTCTGCGGGTCGGCGGCGCGGAGCAGGCGCATCAGGCCACGGCGCAGCGTGCCGGTGATGGTCTCGGCGTCGGTGCCGAGCGTGAGCAGGGCCGCGAGCGTGGTCAGTGTGGCGAAGCCCGCGATCCACAGCAGGATGCGGCCGACCGGATACCACTCGAGCACAGGCTCGGTGGGCGGCTCTGCGGCGGGCTTCGGCGCGGCGGGTCCGACCTGCCGGCTGAGCAGGACGAGATGGCCGAGCCACCAAGCCGGCAACGCGACGGTGACGGCGAAGGCAATGCAGTAGGGCAGGCCGAACAGCGCGCCGAGGCCAACCGCGGCGGCGATGCCACCGAGGCTCGCGCAAAGCGGTCCCCAGCCGATCGAAGCGACCATCAGCGGCAGCGGTGCGAGATAGAACAGGACGAGCGAGATCAGCGCGCCCGAAGCGATCGAGGCGAACATCAGGGCCGACGCAGCGCCGGCGATCAGGGCTATCAGTCCAAAGGCCATCATCAGCTGTCCCGCTCCCTTCGAGCGGTTAGAGGCATCTCGCCCCAACCATCGGCGACCGGACGACCCGGAAGCCTTATGAGAAACTAGGTAGTTCGGCCGGCGGCGATGTCGCCGCCGGCCGAATTCGTCTTAGCGAATGACGTAGGGCAGCAGGCCCAGGAACCGCGCGCGCTTGATGGCGCGGGCAAGCTCACGCTGCTTCTTCGCGGACACCGCGGTGATGCGGCTCGGCACGATCTTGCCGCGCTCGGAGACGTAACGCATCAGCAGCTTGGAGTCCTTGTAGTCGATCTTCGGAGCATTCGCGCCCGTGAACGGGCAGCTTTTGCGGCGACGGAAAAACGGGCGGCGTGCACCAGCTTCAGCCATTGTTCTTACTCCCCATCCGTCGTGGTGGTGGTGGTGGTTTCAGCGTCTTCGCGCGGACGGCGCGGACCGCGGTCACCGCGGAAGCCGCCACCTTCACGATCGCCACCACGGAAACCACCCTCGCGGTCGCCACGGAAGCCACCGCCTTCGCGATCGCCACGGAATCCGCCGCCACGGTCGTCACGCTCGCGGTCACGGTCGGCCTTGCGCATCATCGCGGACGGGCCTTCCTCGAGCTCTTCGACGCGGACGCTGAGATAGCGGATCACGTCTTCGCTGATGCGCTCCTGGCGCTCGATCTCGGCGATCGCCGCGGACGGCGCGTCGATGTTGAGCAGCACGAAATGCGCCTTGCGGTTCTTGTTCATGCGGTAGGTGAGGGAGCGCACGCCCCAATTCTCGGTCTTGACGACCTTGCCGCCGAGACCCTCGACGATGCCGGTCATCTGCGCAGTCAGCTCTTCGACCTGCTGCGTGCTCGCGTCTTGGCGCGCGAGAAAAACATGCTCATAGAGAGCCATGGAAGTCCTTTCCTCATGTTGGCGCATCGCCCGGCGTCAAGCCCTTAAGAGGCCTTCGGAAAGGACTCTGGGATTAAGCTCAGAAGGCGGAAACACGGGACGACGGGTCGACTGGCCCTGCCACACCAAAATCACGAATGATTTGCTGAGACCGTCCGTTCAGCTCCCGGCCGGGGTCTGCGGATGGGCGCGTTATACGGATTTCGGCTGACTTGGCAAGGTTTCTGGCAGGTTGCAGTCGGCGTTTTAGCGCGGACGGTCCCGATGCGGGCGGCTGGATCCCCCGCGGACCACCATACCGGCTTGATTTGTTTGTTTGTATATCATACAAACAAATCTGACGGGAGCGAACCCCAATGGCAGAAAAGTCGGCCCAGGAGCCGCTCGAGATGGCAGGCGACCCCAAGCACGCCACCCGCGCCACGCGGTCGGCCGGCCGCAAAATGCGCTCGCTGCTGCTGGATGCCGCGAGCCCGCTGTTTCGGGAGCGGGGGCTGTCGGGCACGGCGATCACCGACATCGCAGCCGCTGCGAACGCGTTCCCGAGCCAGATCACCTATTACTTCCGCACCAAGGAGGCGCTGTTCGTCGAATGCGCCTGCCGCGAGCTGCTGTACCTGGCGCGAGCGACCGAGCAGGCGGCGCTGAAGGCGCGCACGCCGCAGGACTATACCCACGCGCTGGCCGAGACAGTCACGGCAAGCGATTCGGTGACCTTCTTCGCCGAGGCGCTGACGCTGACGCGGCGGCGCCAGGATCTCGCGCCGCTGGTCGAGCGCACCATCGAGCGCCTGCACAGCGAGGGTGCGCGAGCCTATGCGAGCCAGGTCGCGCGGCACGGCTGGCGCTCCCTGCGCGCGCCCGATGAGAGTTCGCGGCGGTTCTGGGCCGTCGCGATCGGCGTCATCCTCGAGGGCTACGCGATGGGCCGTTCGCCCGAGGCGCTGTGCGCCGAGATGCTGCGCGTGCTGGGTGAACAGGCGAAATCCAATCATGACGCGGCGCGCCTGCGCCTCGTCGACGCGCGCGACGCATCGAGCAATTCGAATGAGGAGAGTTAGGCCATGACTGCGCTTCGCATGCGTGCCCGCGATTTCCTGACCGACGACCAACTTGCCGACGTGCGCCAGCGCGTGACCTGGAAAGGCGTCGCGCTGATCGCGCACGCCTGGGCGCTCATCATTGCGGCAATTGCTCTGGTCGCGTGGTGGCCCAATCCGATCACCTATATCTTCGCCGTCGCCATCATCGGCTCGCGCCAGCTCGGGCTCGCGATCCTGATGCATGACGGCGCGCATGGCTGCCTGTCCGCCGACGAGAAAACCAATCTGACTCTAAGCCAGTGGTTCTGCGCCTATCCTCTGTTTGCGGAGACGCGCAGCTACCGGCGCTATCACCTTCAGCATCATGCGCGCACGCAGCAGGAGGACGATCCCGATCTCGTGCTGTCGGCGCCGTTTCCGATCACGAAGCTGAGCTATCGCCGCAAGTTCATTCGCGATCTCACCGGGCAGACCGGCTACCAGCAGCGCAAGGCGCAGTTGCTCAATGCGCTGGGGCCGAAGGACTGGCCGTTGCGACAGCGCGCGGCGCATTTTTGGGAGAAGCTCGGCCCGCAATGTCTGGTCAATGGCGCGATGTTCGCAGCGCTCACGGCGGCCGGCGTGTGGTGGGCCTATCCGCTGCTATGGCTGGTGCCGCTCCTGACCTGGATGATGGTGATCACCCGCATCCGCAACATCGCCGAGCACGCGGTCGTGCCCGACAGCAGCGATCCCTTGCGCAATACCCGCACCACCTACGCCAATTTCCTCGAGCGTCTGTTCATCGCGCCGTATTACGTCAACTACCACCTCGAACATCATCTCTTGTTCTACGTGCCCTGCTACAATCTGCCCAAGGTTCATCGCTTGCTGAGCCAGAGCCGACACGCGAGCCGCATGGAGGTGCAGCCGAGCTACGCGGCCGTGCTGCGGCTTGCGACCGCGAAGCCGAACCGCGATGACCGCCCGGGGCAATTGGTCAACAGCGCGCGCCGCGCGCAAGCGGGGTCCGAGGTCGACGCCAACCAGACGGCCGGCGGATTCTAGGGACCCGTCTCATCAGTTGAAGGCTGATCGAAGTTCCTATCTTGGCTTGACATTCCGGCCCCGGACAGTGTCTACGGCCCCCTTTGGAGCATGATCCGGAACCATGGCCTACGGCCGTGCGTAATCGGCTGCCGGTTCTCGCAGAGATCACGCCCGACAAGCAGGGAGCCCCGATGACGGCAGCATTCACATTTCCGGGGCAGGGTTCCCAGGCGGTCGGCATGGGCAAGGCCTTGGCGGATGCCTTTCCGGTGGCGCGCGCCGTGTTCGACGAGGTCGATGCCGCGCTGGGGGAGAAGCTGACGGCGACCATCTGGGATGGTCCGGCCGAAACCCTCCAGCTCACCCAAAACGCCCAGCCGGCCCTGATGGCCGTGTCTGTCGCCACCCTGCGCGTGCTGGAGGCCGAAGCCGGGTTTTCCGTCGGGCGGGATGCGGCCTTCGTCGCCGGCCACTCGCTCGGTGAATATTCGGCGCTGGCCGCGGCAGGCAGCCTGACGATTTCCGACACCGCGCGGCTGCTTCGCATCCGCGGTCTCGCAATGCAAAAGGCCGTGCCGGTCGGCGTCGGTGCGATGGCCGCTCTGCTCGGCCTCGACTACGAGGCCGCCGTGGCGGTGGCCGACGAGGCCGCTCAGGGGCAGGTCTGCCAGGCCGCCAACGACAATGGCGGCGGGCAAGTGGTCGTCTCCGGCGACAAGGCCGCGGTCGATCGCGCCGTCGAGATCGCCAAAACCAAGGGCGCCAAGCGCGCAATGTTGCTGCCGGTGTCCGCACCGTTCCATTGCAAGCTGATGCAGCCGGCTGCGGACGCGATGGCAGAGGCGCTGGCCCGGGTCGCGATCAAGGCGCCGGCGGCCCCGCTGGTGTCGAACGTGCTGGCGAGCGCGATCACCGATCCCGACGAGATCCGCCGCCGCCTGGTCGAGCAGGTCACGGGCACCGTGCGCTGGCGCGAGTCGGTGGCCTATATGGCGGGGCAGGGCGTCACCCGTTTCTTCGAGATCGGTGCCGGCAAGGTGCTGACCGGCCTCGTCAAGCGTATTGCGGACGGTGCCGTCGGCGTTGCGGTCGGTGGTCCCAACGACATTGCTGCCGCCAAGGATGCATTGGCCGCTGCGAAGCAGGCCTGAGGCGCGATGATTCGTCGTCGCGATCGAGTTCTTTAGTTGACGCACGATCCTTTCGGAGAACCGCTGCGCATTTTTCCGGATCGTGCCTTGGAGGAGTTATCGATGTTCGATCTGACTGGCAAAAAGGCGCTCGTTACCGGCGCAACCGGCGGCATCGGCGGCGCGATCGCACAGGCGCTGCACGCGCAGGGCGCCACCGTCGCGATATCAGGGACGCGCAAGGAAGTGCTGGATGAGCTTGCCGGCAAGCTCGGCGAGCGCACCCATGTGCTGCCCTGCAATCTCTCCAAGGCCGAAGAGGTCGAGGCGCTGGTGCCCGCTGCGGAAGCGGCGATGGGACAGGTCGACATCCTCGTCGCCAATGCCGGCATCACCCGCGACAACCTCTTCGTGCAGCTCCGTGACGAGGACTGGGAGGAGGTCATCAACATCAATTTGACCTCGACCTTCCGGCTTGCCCGCGCCGCCACCAAATTGATGATGCGCAAGCGCTTCGGCCGCATCATCGCCATCACCTCGGTGGTCGGCGTCACTGGCAATCCGGGACAGGGCAATTATACCGCGTCGAAGGCGGGCCTGATCGGCATGATCAAGACGCTGGGTGCCGAATACGCCAAGCGCGGCGTCACCGCGAACTGCATCGCGCCCGGCTTCATCAAGACGCCGATGACCGATGCGCTCAACGACAAGCAGCGCGAAACGATTCTGACCAAGGTTCCGGCCAATCGCCTGGGCACGCCAGAGGACATCGCGGCGGCCGCCGTCTACCTGAGTTCGAACGAAGCAGCCTATGTCACCGGCCAAACCATCCACGTCAACGGCGGCATGGCCATGATCTGACGCCTCATGCCGCACCGCCCCCTGGCGGCGCGGAATGCGGCAAACGGCCGTTTCCGGAGCGAAATGAGGCTTGTAGTCAACGCAATTGAAGTATGATAACCGGACCTTCAACGGATGGGCAAAGAACGCCATTGCAGGTTTTTGAAACCCTGTATATTGGCGATGCGGAGCCTTGGCCGTCATTCGCCGGGCCTGCATCGGTTAGGGTGGGGCCAAATCAAAGTTCGTAAGCGAAGGCAGTCAACGACCACGACGGCTCGTATCGTCCCGGGGGGTCGGGTCTACAGGGAACAACACGAGGTTATGCAATGAGTGAGATTGGCGAGCGGGTTAAGAAGATCGTGGTCGAACACCTTGGTGTTGAACCCGAGAAGGTTGTCGATGCTGCGAGCTTCATCGACGACCTCGGCGCCGACAGTCTGGACACCGTCGAGCTGGTGATGGCGTTCGAAGAGGAATTCGGTTGCGAGATTCCGGACGATGCTGCGGAAACGATTCTCACCGTCGGCGACGCCACCAAGTTTCTCGAGAAGAACGCGAAGAGCTAAGGCTCTTCATTTTCGCGGGGACAACATTGAAACCGGACGGACCGCCCAACAGCGGTCAGCCGGTTTCTTGTTATTGGCCGTGAATGTTTCGATGCGGAGTTTTCGGATATGAGGCGGGTTGTCGTCACGGGTCTTGGCATGGTTTCGCCACTCGGCTGCGGTGTCGAGCCGACCTGGAAACGCATCCTCGACGGCCAAAGTGGCGCACGCAAAATCGAGAGCTTCGATGTCTCCGATCTTCAGACCAAGATCGGCTGCACGGTCGTGCGCGGCGACGGTACCAACGACACTTTCAATCCCGATATCTGGATGGAGCCGAAGGACCAGCGCAAGGTCGACGACTTCATCATCTTCGGCATGGCCGCAGCCGGCCAGGCGCTCGACGATGCCAACTGGCATCCCGAGACCGAAGAGGACAAATGCGCCACCGGCACCATGATTGGGTCCGGCATCGGCGGCCTCAACGGCATTGCAGAAACTGCGGTCCTGCTGAAGGAACGCGGGCCACGCCGGGTCTCGCCGTTCTTCATTCCGGGACGCCTGATCAATCTCGCCTCCGGCTATGTCTCGATCAAGCATGGGCTGAAGGGGCCGAACCATTCGGTGGTCACGGCCTGCTCGACCGGCGCTCACGCGGTCGGCGATGCCGCCCGCCTGATCGCGCTCGGCGATGCCGACGTCATGGTTGCCGGCGGCGCGGAATCGCCGATCGGCCGCATCGGCATTGCCGGCTTCAACGCCGCGCGTGCGCTCTCCACAGCCTTCAACGAAACGCCCGAGAAGGCCTCGCGCCCCTACGACAAGGACCGCGACGGCTTCGTGATGGGCGAGGGCGCCGGCGTTCTGGTCCTGGAAGAGCTCGAACACGCCAAACGCCGCGGCGCCAAGATCTATGCCGAGGTGATCGGCTACGGTCTCTCGGGCGACGCCTACCACATCACCTCGCCGTCACCCGATGGCGACGGCGGCTTCCGCAGCATGGCGGCGGCGCTCAAGCGCGCCGGCCTTACCGCGTCCGATCTCGACTACATCAACGCGCACGGCACCTCGACACCGCTCGGTGACGAGATCGAGCTCGGTGCGGTCGAACGTCTGCTCGGCAATGCCGCTTCCAAGGTCGCGATGTCTTCGACCAAGTCGTCGACCGGTCACCTCCTGGGCGCGGCCGGCGCGATCGAGGCGATCTTCGCCATTCTCGCGATTCGCGATAATGTCGTGCCGCCGACCATCAACCTGGACAATCCGTCGGTAGAGACTGCGATCGATCTCGTGCCGCACAAGGCGAAGAAGCGCGAGGTCAACGTCGCGTTGTCGAATTCTTTCGGTTTTGGCGGTACCAACGCGTCGGTGATCTTCCGGCGTCCGGTCCAATAGTTTGTGTTTGCGACGAATCCACCGTTTTGCCGTATTCGGCGATAGTCATGGAAGTGGGCGCGTGTACTTGGCCAGACAAGCGATTGTCGGGTCGCATTTGAACCGGCAGGATTCAGGTTGCTTCGATGAGTGAAAGGCCGCCCATTTCGCCCCGGAGCCCGCGGGCAGCGCTCGAGCCCGAGCAGGTCCCGCCGCCGCCGAAGCGATCGGACCGCGCGCGCAATCCCTTCGTGATCGTCGGCAACGCCATCATCACCCTGCTGCTGATTGCGATGATCGGTGCGGGCGGCGTGTACTATTACGGCCGACAGGTGCTCGAGGCGCCGGGACCGCTGAAGGAAGACAAGATCGTCAACATCCCGCAGCGCGCCGGCAAGCGCGACATCGCCGAGACGCTGAACCGGGAAGGCGTGACCGACGTCAATCCGTGGGCGTTCATTGCCAGCGTCGCTGCGTTGAAGGCGAGTTCGGACCTCAAGCCCGGTGAATACTCGTTCCAGAAAAACGCATCCTTGCGCGACGTCATTGCCACCATCGTTGAGGGCAAGGTGGTGCAGCATGCCGTGACGATTCCAGAAGGGCTGACCTCCGAGCAGATCGTGGCGCGCCTGTCCGACAACGACATCTTCACCGGCAGCGTGCGTGAGCTGCCGCGCGAAGGCACGCTGCTGCCCGAGACCTACAAGTTCCCGCGCGGCACCCCGCGCGATCAGGTAATCCAGCGCATGCAGCAGGCGCACAAGCGCGTGCTGACCGAGATCTGGGAGCGCCGCAGTCAGGACATTCCGGTCAAGAGTCCGGAGCAATTGGTGACGCTGGCCTCGATCGTCGAGAAAGAGACCGGCAAGCCGGACGAGCGCAGCCGCGTCGCCGCGGTGTTCGTCAATCGCCTGAAGCAGAGGATCAAGCTGCAGTCCGATCCCACGATCATCTATGGCCTCGTTGGCGGCAAGGGCACGCTCGGCCGTCCGATCAAGCGCAGCGAAATCACGCAGCCCTCGCCCTACAACACCTATGTCATCGAAGGCCTGCCGCCGGGCCCGATCTCAAACCCCGGCCGCGCCTCGCTTGAGGCTGCCGCCAACCCGGCCCGCACCCGCGACCTCTATTTCGTCGCGGACGGTACCGGCGGGCATTCCTTCACCGAGACCTACGACGCGCATCAGAAGAACGTCGCCAAGTTGCGCGCGATGGAAAAGCAGATCCAGAACGACACGGTCGAGCCGGCCGAGGACGCGCAGCCGCCGGCCGCCGCCGCGCCCGGTGCCGCCGATACGCCGACGGCGACCACGCCGGCGCGGCCCAACCAGCAGAAAAAGCCGCCGGCCGCTCGCCCCGCGGGTCCGCCGCCGGCCCGCCAAGGCGCGGTGCAGGCCTCGCCCCCGGTGGTGCAGCGCTAGGCCTGCGCGCAGACCTGCCCCGCGGGACTTTGCGGATTACATTTTCCTGCAAAATAGTCTTAAGATTCGCGTGGCTTGATGGCCGCGCGAATCCCGTGCTTCTGGAGAAATTGACCTGATGGCGTTGTCGTCCATGACCGGCTTTGCCCGAATCCACGGCGCGAGTGGGCCGTATACGTTCGAATGGGAATTGAAGTCGGTCAACGCCAAGGGCTTTGATCTGAGGGTGCGGCTACCGCAGGGGTTCGACGAGCTCGAGGCTCATGCCAAGAAACGCGCCGCCGAGCTGCTCTCGCGAGGCACCGTCTACGCCAATCTGACCGTCAAGCGCGCCAATGCGGCCACCAGCGTCCGCGTCAACGAGGACGTGCTCAACGCCGTGCTCAAGGCCGCCGCCGTGATCGCCGGCAAGGTCGATGCGGTCGCGCCGAGCGTCGACGGGCTTTTGGCCATCAAGGGTGTCATTGAGGTCGCCGAGCCCGAGGGCGACGAGGAGGAGGACAAGGCCGCGCGCGCCGCCGCCGCGGACGCCTTCGACAAGGCGCTCGCCGAACTCGTCGAGATGCGCAAGCGTGAGGGGAGCTCGCTCGGGCAGATCCTGATCCAGCGCGTCGACGAGGTCGAGCAGCTGGCCAAGAAGGCGGAGGCCGCGCCCGGCCGCAAGCCCGAGGCGATCAAGGCGAGGCTCGCCGAGCAGATCGCGAGCCTGCTCGACACCTCCGACCGTTTCGATTCCGACCGCCTGATGCAGGAAGCGATCCTGATCGCGACCAGGGCCGACATCCGCGAGGAACTCGACCGCATCGCCTCGCACATCGCGCAGGCGCGCGAGCTGATCGGCAAGGGCGGCCCGGTCGGGCGCAAGCTCGACTTCCTGGCGCAGGAGTTTCACCGCGAGGTCAACACCTGTTGCTCGAAGTCGAACGACATCGAGCTGACCAATACGGGGCTCGCCATGAAGAACGTGGTCGAGCAGTTCCGCGAGCAGGTCCAGAATCTGGAGTGATCGATGACGATTGGCGGTCACGGAACTGATGGTGTCGAGCGGCGCGGATTGATGTTCGTGCTGTCCTCGCCGTCGGGCGCGGGCAAGACGACGCTGTCGCGCATGTTGATTGCAGAGACGCCAGGTCTCCAGATGTCAATCTCGGCGACAACGCGGCCGATGCGGCCGGGCGAGGTCGACGGGAAGGATTATTTCTTCGTCGATCAGAAACGCTTTGAGATGATGGTGGAGAAAGGCGAGCTCCTGGAATGGGCGCACGTGTTCGGGAATCGTTACGGTACGCCGCGTGCTCCGGTCGAGGCGGCGCTTGCGTCGGGGAATGACGTGTTGTTCGACATCGACTGGCAAGGGACACAGCAGCTTCGCGATGGCTCGGGCAAGGATGTCGTCAGCGTATTCATCTTGCCGCCTTCGGTTGCCGCCCTCGAGCAGCGGCTGCATACGCGCGCACAAGATTCGGATGAGGTCATCCGCGGCCGTATGAAAAAAGCAGGCGACGAAATGAGCCATTTCGACGCCTACGATTACATCGTCGTCAATGATAACATTGGTATCGCCTTCGAAGCCGTGCGGTCCATCCTCCGGGCCGAGCAGCTTAAGCGCGAACGCCAGGTCGGTCTTGAAGGCTTCGTTCGGGCGCTGCGGAACCAGCTTGAGAAATAGCTGATTTCGTCAGCCGCGGGCCGTCCTTCGCCAGCCGTTCCAGCATCGTCGTGATCACGTCGACGTCGATGGCGTCCTCGACTCCCGCATCCTCATCGCGATCGGCCGGCTCTTCGTCATCGACCTCGTTGGCCGCGAGCCGCGGCGCGGCCTCGATCTGGAATTCTCCGTTGAAGATATCCGCGTCGTCGAGCTCTGCGGTATCTTCGTGCGCTTGCGGGACGCGCTTGTCGATCACATCAATCTCGCGATCGATTGCGGCGAGCTGCGCGGTCTTGAGCTGGGCTGCCTGCGGACGCACGGCATCGAAATCCACCGGGCGCGGCTGCCGAGCGTGCGGCGACGCGTTGAGCCAGGGCGCACGGCCATCGTCGTGATCGTGCGGCTCAAAATTGTCCCAGTTGACGCGGCGCTGGTCGGCGGCCTGGACGCGGATGCGTCCACCGGCGAAGCGGTAGACGAGGCTGGCGAGGATGCCGGCAAGCGTCAGCGCGCCGCCGATCACGAGCAGCAGCATCTGAAGCGAGCCGGTCTGCTTGTCGGCGGTGCTGTCTGCCGCGGCCAGTACAATCGGAGCAGGGGACTTCGCCGGCTTCGCGGTGGACTGCGCGGCGACCGCGACAGGCGCAGGCGACGGCTGCTCTGTGGGCGCGGCGGACGCCGTGGAGGCGTCGGGCCAGCGCCCGGCGACGGCGGGCTGCTGAGCGTTGACGTCGGCGGAGGGGCTCGCAGCCTGTTGCGTTGGCGCCGGTCCCGCCTGTGCAGGCGTCTTCACAGTGGCGATGCTCTGCGGCGTCAGATATTCGGCGCGCGCGTCCTGGACCGAGTGCTGCTGCGGCACCGCTGAATCCGCTGCAGGCGTATCGGGCGCAGCCTGTGCGGTTTGAGTGGCCTTGCCGCCTTCGGCACGCAGATACCAACACTGCCGCTTGGTCGCGCGCTCGAGGCGATAATGCCAATGCTGGCCCTGCGGGGCGGCGCCCTTTGGCGAGCCAAGGCAGTCGCTCGCGGCATTTGCCGTGCTCGGTGGCGTCGTTGCATTCTGCGACACGGCGGCAAGTGGCGCGCCGGCAATGATGCTGCCTACGAGGGCAGATAAGAATTTTGCGGTGCGGTTGCCCATCCTGGTCTCCCGATTACGCATGACGCAACTCGTTACCTTCCCTTTGTCGTCAAAGACTTGGGTGGCAATGAGCCGCAAATCCGGAGAGGATGTGGCCTGAATCGGGCCTGCGCGGCGTTCGTTCCGCCGCGGAATCAGACTTTTTCGGTGCTATTGCTTGGTCGAAGTCCAGGTTCCGCCGCAGCCGTCCGAGCGGCGGAAGGATCCGGAGCCGCTGCGGGCAGCGAGGCGGCCGGAGCCGGTGAAGGTCACGCCATCGCCTTGACCGAACGTGCTGACCGCGCCGCTCGCGCTGACGGTACCCGTGACGCCTTGGCCTATGACCTTGCCTGAGGAGACCACGACCGCGCCGGACGTGGTGCCGCCGCAGCCGATGCTGACGACCATCCAGGCGCCGTCGAAACTCCCGCCACCGCCACCACCACCGCCGCGTCGCGAGGAGCTGCGCGGCTCCTCAGCCGGCTTGCTGCGACGCGCCGAGGGCGCCGGCTCGGCGGAACGATCCGATCGCGAGCCGGACAGCGATTTCTCGTCATTGCCGATCGAGCCGCCGGCGCTGCCGGATTGCGCAACGGCGGACGGTGGAGCGACGGTGACGGACAGGAATAAGGCCAGGGCAATCGCGGGGATGACGGCATTGCGCATGAGCAAAAATCCAAATGAAAATCGTATCAGCGGCCGGAGCCGTCGGCACAGACGGAACCGATAATGCGGCAAGCTTTGCCAGCCTTGCCGCATTCGTCAAGCGCGGCGTCTTTCGCGCGCTGCACGCTGTCGCGCTGGACCAGCGACCAGGATTTGTCGGAGATCGCGAACGCGCCGCAGCGGTTGCCATAGAAGGACAGCTCGATCGGACATTTGGCGCCGGCGCAATTGCCGCGCGCATCCGCCACCGCCGCGCGCCGCGAGGCGTGGTTCCAGGAGATGCCCCATTTGCTGCCGTCGGGCCCGTAGACGATCGAGCCCCATGGCTTCAGATCCTCCATCTTGCGCATCCGCAGCAGCAGGCCTTCGGTGGCTTCGCCCGTCGGGGCCATGGAAATCCGCTGCTGGAGCTTCGTGATCGCGCGGGTCATTCCATCAGGGCTGTCAGGATCGAAATTGAGCTCGTAGAGCCGCTCGCTGAGCTCGCTCAGCAGGGCGGCATCGCGTAAGGGGACGCGGTCCGGATCGGCGCGCAGCCGATCCGCCGGCAAAGGATCAGGCTGCATCGCTGCGACCTGCGGCGGGGCGGTTTGCGTCGGGGGTACGAAATAGAAGGTGCCGTCGATCGGCGAGGACGACACCCAGGGCTGCTGCGCGCCGGAGGTGGCGCGCTTCACCGCGAGGCCGACCTGGTTGAAGGTCTGGAACACGTCGAGGCCCGCGGTCCGGACCGTCGCGGCCAATGCTTTTGTGTAGGGGCTGTGGCCGTCGCTGCCGTCCTGGGCGACGTTGCCGGGTTGCGTTGCGTAGGAGATCAGCGTGCCCTCGGGCGCGCGCATTTGCGCGAGACCGCCATCGGAGGCGCGCAGGCCGCGCGAGCCGAAAGGGTTGTTGCGGCAGGCGTCCAGGATCACGAGGTTGAGGCGCGTGCCCGATCCCTGCATCTGGCGCAGCACGAGGTTGACGTCGGTCATCTGGAAGTCGACGTCGGCCTCGCGCGTCGGATTGGCGCCGACCGGCACGAGGTAGTTGGCGCCCGAGACCTGCACGCCGTGGCCGGCATAATAGAACAGCGCGACGTCGGCGCCCTGCACCTGCCGGCCAAAGCTCTGCACCGCCAGGTCCATCGCGCCCTTGTCGAGATCGAGCTGGGCGCGGCCTCCGACCAGCGTGAAGCCGAGCAGGCCAAGCGTCTCCGCCATCAGGCTCGCGTCCTTGGATGGATTGTCGAGCGGCGTGATGTTCTTGTAGGCGGAGTTGCCGACCACGAGCGCGATGCGCTTCTCGGCCGATGCAGGGTGCGTGGCGACGACGAGCAGGGCCGCGACCAGCGTCGCCAGCCCCGGGACGCGATTGAAAATCCTCGCGCGCATCAAAATTCCCCAAATAATGGCGTCAGTCTAGCAGTCCCGCGCGCCGGCGAAAAGCGGTGCGGCATTTGTACAGACCCCGGCGCGTCTCCCGAGTTGCCCGCCTCGGTCAGGTCAGATAATCCGGCGTGAAATCCGCGAGCGCGCGGAGCTCGTCGGGTTGCAACAGCTCGATCTCGCTTCCCTCCCAGGCGATCAATCGGCGGCCTCTCAGCTCCTGGATGGTGCGATTGACGTGGACGATCGACAATCCGCAGGCGTCGGCGACATGCCGCTGCGTCATCGGCATCTGGAAGCGGCGGTTCTTGACGAGGCCCACGACCTCCAGCCTTGCGGCGAGCTCGCAGATCAGATGCGCTACCTTCGGCAGTGCCGCCTGTGCGCCGAGGCGCGCGATCCATTGTCGCGAGATCGCCGCATCGATCAGCGTCTCGCGCCAGAACGCGCGGGTCAGGTGAATGGAGCCGTCAAGCAGCTGCTTGAGTTGGCTGTGTGCGACGTAGCCGACGATGGTGGGGCCGAGACCGACGAGGTCCGCATCCATCGGCGAGACCAGCAGCGTGTGCAGGCACGGCATGTCGCCCGGAACGTGGAAGGCGAGGATCTGGCTGCGATCGCCGACGATGCGAGCCTGGTAGAGAAAGCCGCTGACGACGAAAACGCAGCGAGAGGCATCTTCACCCTGGCGCAGCACGATCTCGCCGTCCGAAACCTGACGGAGCGTGGACGGCAGGCCAGCGATCTGGCGGCGTTCGTCTTCTGAGAGGCCTACAATCGCCTGGAGATGAGCGATGAACTTCGGGTGCGGCATGGACAGCAGGAGGTGTTTCACTCGTCACGCGGCATCGCCGGGTCGAGCAGGCGTTGGGAGAGTTTTGCGATGGTCCAATCGGAGACGGGAACCGCCTGGAACTCGCGGATGGCGCGCGCAAGCTCCTGATCCGACATCGGCTGCGCCGGCTCCTTCAACCTGCCTTGCAGGAAGGCATGGCTGATACTGTCCAGGTGCTCGCCCGAATCCGATGCGAACAGGTGGCGAATGCGCTTCAAGATCGTCGTGGGGCTCATGCGAAGGGCGGGCGCAGTATGCGATCGAGGACGGTGGGGCTGCGACCCTGTACCGTCGCAAACCGGTAGCAACCTGTGCTTCCGACCAGCGTTCTAGTCGGCTGGAAACGGGCCGGATGTATCATTTGATCGAACCGGCAGGATTTTTGGCGGGACACATGGAACGGGACACATGGAAAAAGCCCATGACGTGCTGATCCGGAACCTGGGCGAGCACACCGCGCTCGCACAGGAGGATGTCGCCGAAATTCGCGGGCTGACCTTTGTGCAGCGCGAGTTCGCGCCGAACGAGGATTTCATCCGTCAGGGTGACGAGCCCGAGCATTCGGCGCTGGTCGTCTCCGGCATGATCGCGCGCTACCATCTGCTCGACAGCGGCCGGCGGCAATATCTCGCGTTCCATCTGTCCGGCGATCTGCCGGATTCCCAGGGCTTGTTCATCGACCAGATGGACCACGGCCTCTGCGCCCTCGGGCCCGCCTCGGTGGCCTTCATCCCGCATCGCGAATTGCTCAACGCGTTCCGTCGGCGGCCGACCTTCGCGCTCTCGGTCTGGCGCGAGACCCTGCTCGATGCCGCGATCTTTCGCGAGGCCATCACCAACAACAGCGCCCGGCCGATGCACACGCGCATGGCACACCTGTTCTGCGAGCTGTTCTACCGCGCGCGGGCCGCGCAGCTCGTTCGCGGCAATCGCTGCCGTCTGCCGATCAGCCTGGCGCAGCTCGGCGAGACGCTGGGCATGGCGATCGCGACGGTGAACCGGACGCTCGCCGACCTCAGGCGGAGCGGGACCATGGACTTGCGCGACAGCGAGCTGATCGTCCTGAAATGGCGCGAACTGCAGCGGCTCGGAGGCTTCAGTCCGACCTATCTGCACCTCAAGCGTCAGTCGCCGCCGCGCGCGTGAGGCCGCAATGTGTCAGCTACTGGCAGCTGCCGCGCGCCGAGCACTTCGTCGAAATGCTTCTTCACCCAATCGTTGCAACGGCAGGCTCTGGCTTCAAGCGCCGGCGCGTCGAGGATCAGGATGGCGCCACGGCGTGTCGCGAGGATCCGCCTCGCCTTGAACATCTGGATGACGCGGCTGGCATAGCTGCGGGAGACGCCGAGCATGCCGGCAAGCTGCTCGTGGGTGAGTGGGATCTGGGGGCCGCCGACGTGCTCCTGCGCCGAGATGATCCACTTGGCGGCGCGCTGCTCGATCGAATGTGCGGCATTGCAGGCCGCGGTCTGGAGCAGCTGCGCGAACTGGCAGTCGGCGTAGCGCGAGAACACCTGCTGTAGCGTGGCCGACCTCTGCTGGGCCTGCTCGAGAGCCCGCGGCGGCAGCCGCACCAGGGTGCCGCCCAGCTTCACGACGATGCGCGAATAGGCCAGCGAGGCACTGCGGCCGGCGGCAATGCCCACCGCGCCCTCGCGCCCGACCAGCAGGCTTTCGACCTCGCGATCGTCCTCGACCGGCACGGCGAACGACACGAGTGTCGAGCGGCAGGGAAAATGGACCGCCGTGACCTCGTCGCCGGCGTGATGCAGGATGTGGCTCGCCTCGAGTTCGACCTGCTGGAGGTGCGGCGCGAGCAGTTCGAAATCCGGGCGGCTGAGCCGCTGGAGAAGATCGTTCTGGGGCCGACCGGTCACATGTGTTGCTCTGGCCGGGAATCGGCACCGGCCAGAACCCTACGTTTCCGTGACCGAGCCGACGGTTCCAAAGTGCACACAAGGCGTTTTTCAAGCGTTGAAAAAGTGGCCTCCGGTCTGCGGAATTCCGGAAGTTGCTGGCGAGGCGAATGGCGCGCGAGGCAAATGGCGCGGCCGAACCGTCGGCCTTCAACTTCACGAACTCTGTGCAGGAGTGCACACAGCAGGGCCGGGGATCGGCGTAGCGTCCCCGATGCGGAGCACCGCACCCCGTGCGCTCTGCCCGACGGACCGCCGGCCTATACCTCGAACGCCGCCGGGCCGGCGGGTCCGAGGGCGGCGAGGATGTTCAGCACCCGAAGTTCGTCACCCGAAGCGTGCTTCGCAATCATGCGCGGGCCGGCTTTTTTCCGCGTGGGCGCGATAGGCATCGATCGCCCTGTTGGCGAGCATCAGTTGCCGGCGTTCACCGGTCCTGAGCTGGGCTTCAATGGCGTCGAGCAGGACGTTCGCCGTCTCGTCCGGAGAGCCGAGCTCTCCGCTCTGCTCCAGGAAGCTCCAGGCGATGAAGAATGCGTTCTCGACGGTGCAGCGAATGGACATGGCTGCCAACGCGGCGCGGCCGTTGCCGTTCCGCGGGACAGACGAATGCCGTGAATTAGCGCGCCTGCCCGCGTTACTTCAACGAGCTGCTGATCGAGGTGAACTTCTTGTTCAGCGTCGCGCCGAGATTGTTGACGACGGCGATGATCGCGAGCGCGATGCGGCGGCGATCAGGCCGTACTCGATCGCTGTGGCGCCGGACTCGTCGGCGAGGAAGCGGCGGATGGTCTGCATGGTCTTGCCAGAACTCCAATAAGAGAGCTGGCGAGGATCATCATCCGCACAGAGCGGGTTCCCCAATTTGGAACACCGGCTTGCGTCAACATCGAGTTGATCGCGATCATTGAAGCCGGCAGCGAGATGCTGACCCCGCCGCCTCGCGCTTCTCGCGCATGCTAATTCTTGAGTACGATGCGGCCAACGACCTTGCCGGCGCGAAGCTCGTCGATCCAGGTCTGGACGTCGCGCATCGGCTCCTCGCGCATCGGCGTCGGCTTGATCTTGCCGGCGCGGGCGAGCGCCATCAGCTCGTGAGCCTCGGTGAGCGTGCCGACCATGAAGCCCTCGATCGTCATGCGCTTGTAGACCCATTGCACCATCGGCAGCGTGAACTGGCCGCCCATCAGGCCGGAGACTACGATCTTGCCGCCGCGCGCGGCGACCGCGACCGCGAAAGCCATGGACTTCTCGTTGCCCGCGAAATCGACGATCTCGTCGAAGCCGCCATCGGTTTCCTTGAGGATGCGCTTGATCACGTCGGGCTCGGCCGGATCGTAGGCCACTGCCGCGCCGTTCTTCAACGCGGTCTCGCGCGCGGCACCGCTGAGATCGGCGACCGTGATCGGCTGCTTGAACATGGCCGCCGCGAAGGAAAGGCCCATCATGCCGACGCCGCCGAGACCGATCAGCAGGAGATTGCGCTGGCGCGGACGGTCGACCAGGCGCTTGAGCGCGCCATAGGCGGTGACGCCGGAGCACATCAGGGTCGCGGCCTGGTTGACGGGCAGGGGATCGTAGTCGAGCAGATATTTCGCGTCGGGCACCAGCACGTGAGTGGCGAAGCCGCCGTCGATGGAGACGCCGAGAAAGCGCTGCCTGGCGCACAGGTTCTCGTCGCCATTGGCGCAGTCGCGGCACTGGCCGCAACCGATCCACGGAAACACCGCCTTCTTGCTGCCGACCAGACCGGCGAACACGTCGGGGCCGACTTCGTCGACCACGCCCGCGATCTCGTGGCCGAGCGTGAAGGGCAGCGTCATGCCGCGCGTGGTGTCGAGTTTCTTGCCGCCGCCGAGATCGGCGTAGCCGTCCTGGATGTGCAGATCGGAGTGGCAGAGGCCGCAGCGCTCGATGCGCACCAGCACCTCGCCTCCTTGCGGCTTCGGCGTGTCGACGATGGTCTCGCACAGCGGCGCATCGAACTTGACGAGGGACTGCCGACGCATCAACGCCATATTTCTTCCTCCGAAATTATCTCTCTGTTTCGCTGCGTATATTGGCCAATTCACGGGCCATGGCAACAAAGCCGGAAATCGGAACGGTCTCCGCGCGCCGCGTCGCGTCCACGCCCGCAGCTGCGGCGAGCCGCGCGGGATCGGCGCCCAGCGCCTTCAGGCTTTGCCGCAGCATCTTGCGGCGCTGGCCGAACGCGGCGGCCGCGACCTGTTCGAGCAGCTTGCGATCGCAGGCGAGAGGGTTTTCGCGCGGGATCAGTCGCACGACGGAAGACGTGACCTTCGGCGGCGGCACGAAGGCGGACGGCGCAATGTCGAACAGGATTTTGGTCTCGCAGCGCCAGTTGGCGAGCACGCCGAGCCGGCCGAAGGCCTCCTCGTCCTCGCGCGCCACGATGCGCTCGCCGACCTCGCGCTGGAACATCAGGACCATCATGTCGTACCAGGGCGGCCAGGGCTCGGTGGTGAGCCAGCCGACGAGAAGGTGGGTCGCGATGTTGTAGGGCAGGTTGGCGACGATTTTTGCTCGTTCGCCCGACAGCAGCGGGCGCGGGTCGAAGGTCATGGCGTCGCCATGCACGATCTCGAGACGGCCGGGATAGCGCGCGGAAATATCCTGCAAGGCAGGGATCGCGCGCTCGTCATGCTCGATGGCGATGACGCGTCTGGCGCCGAGCGCGAGCAAGGCGCGCGTTAATCCGCCCGGGCCGGGGCCGATCTCGACGATGGTGGAGTCCTCGAGCGGAGCCGCCGCACGCGCGATGCGCGCGGTGAGATTGAGGTCGAGGAGGAAGTTCTGGCCGAGCGATTTGCGAGCCGACAAGGCGTGCTGGCGAATGACCTCGCGAAGCGGCGGGAGGTCGTCGATCCCGCTCATCGGGTTTTCGCAGCCGCCATCCGGCTCGCAAGCCTCAACGCGGCGATCAGGCTTGCCGGATTGGCCCTGCCGGTCCCGGCGATGTCGAAGGCGGTGCCGTGGTCGGGCGAGGTGCGGATGAAGGGCAGGCCGAGCGTGACGTTGACCGCGTCGTCGAACGCCACCGTCTTGATCGGAATCAGAGCCTGGTCGTGGTACATGCAGACGGCGCAGTCGTAGCTGTTTCGCGCGGCTTCGTGGAACATGGTGTCGGCGGGGAGCGGTCCCTTCGCCTCGATGCCGTCGCTGCGCAACGTCTTGATCGCCGGCGCGATCACGGTCTGCTCCTCGTAGCCGAGCGAGCCGTCCTCGCCCGCGTGCGGATTGAGGCCGGAGATCGCAATGCGCGGATTCCCGATGCCGAAGTGGGATTTGAGTTCGGTCGCGACAATGCGCACGGTCGAGACGATCAGCTCGCTGGTGAGCTGGGCCAGTGCATCGCGCAAGGAGACGTGGATGGTCACGGGCACCACGGCGAGCCGCGGCGACCAGAGCATCATCACCGGCTGCGGCACGCGGCCGTCTTCCGCGGCGAGCTCGGCGAGGAATTCGGTATGGCCGGGATGGCGGAAGCCGGCGCGATAGAGCACGCTCTTGGCGATCGGATTGGTGACGACGGCGCCGGCGCGACCCTCGCGGACATCAGTGACTGCCTGGCGGATCGAGGCGAGCGCGGCCGGCGCGCTCGATGCGTCGGGCTTGCCGGGCTCGGCACTCGCGGGCTCGCCGGTCGCGACCACGGGCAGGGCCTCAGGGAAAGCGGCCCCGGCCTCGCCGGCGCTCACCGAAGCGATCCTGACGTCGACGCCGAGCGCTTTGGCGCGGCGGGCGATCAGCGCCTCGTCGCCGAGCAGATAGAAGGCGGGCAGGTCCAGTTCGCGGCGCTTGAGCCAGGCTGCGATGGTGATGTCGGGGCCGATGCCGGCAGGTTCTCCCAGCGTCAGGGCGAGAGGCTTGGCAGGCTGCTGGGCCATCAGCGGTTGCGGTACTCGATCATCGCCGCCTTGCGGAGGTCCTCGAGATAGGCCTTCTGGGTCTTCTCGTACTTCTCCTGATACATCTTCTCGCGGACCTCGCGCTTCTTCGGCGTGTCGATCATGGTCGGCTTGCGCGAGCACAGCACCACCATCTCGATGCCCGCCTTGGTCGTCTCGGGGGCGGTGAGGTGGCCGATCGGCGTGTCGTCGAGGACCTTGCGTAGCGCCTCGGGCAATTCAGCGGTGGTCTTGGTGACGATGTCGCGGATGGTGGCGTTCGGCGTGGAGCGGAACAACGAATTGGCTTCTTCGCAGCTTCCGACGCGCGAGCGATATTGCTCGGCCTCCTTATGCCGCGTCTCCAGGAACGCCGGCGACGATCCGCGCGGCACGATCAGCACGATCGGCTGCATCTTGTATTCGGTGCCCTCGATCTGCAGCTTGTCGCCGGTCTGGGCCTGCACGGCCTGCGCGACGTCCTTCTCACCGACCAACAGCTTTTCCTTGAAGCGGCCGCGCACCAGGCTGGTCCAGACCATCTCGGCCTTCATGCGGCTCTTCAGGGTTTCGGGGCGGACGCCCTTGACCTCGAGCGACTTGGTGAGCTGGTCCGGCGAGATGCGCATGCGCTGCGCCATGCCATCGTAGGACTGGTTGATGTCGGAGACGCCGGGATCGACCCCGTATTTCTTGCCTTCCTTCATCTTCACCCGGTCGTCGATCAGCTCGTTGATGACCTCCTGACGGGCCGGTGTCTTCTGCGTCGTCAGCTGGTCGAGCTTGGAGCGCTGGTCAATGTCGAAGTCGGTGATGGGATCGCCGTTCACCATGACGACGATGTTCTGCGCGCGCGACGGCGTGCCGGCCAGGAGCAGGGCGGTGAGGAGGAGGAAGAGGCGGAAGACAGGCAATGGGATCGTCATATTTGTCGCTCGCATGTCAGCCGCGGTGAACCTGCGATTGGGAACACGCCGCCGGCACCTTCAAACGGATCACTGGAGACCGCCGCCGGAACTGCTGGTCGTCGCTGTGTTCGCCAGCGTGCGCAGGCCGATCTGGAACATGATCGCATGGTTCAGCACGGGCGGCGTCGCGCCTGCGGAATAGCTATACGCAGTTACATAGTTCAAGCCGAGCACAAAACAATCATCGACGTAGCCGGCACCGAGCACATACTGGTTGATCTTGTTGGCCTCCAGGTCCCAGCGCGCCGAGCCCGTGACCACCCAGTTGGCCGCGACCTTGATCGAGCCCGTCGTCAGGATGCCCTCGCGGCGTGTCAGATAGCCGAGTTCCGGCTGCGCCGCGTAATTGCCGTACAGCATGCTGACGGACCAGCGGTTGAAGTTGGCGCGGCCTTCCGCCTCGAAGCGCTGGACGTTCCAGGTCTGCTCGTCCATGCGCGAGCGAACGCTGAATGTATAGGTGCTGTTCGGCGAATAGGCGGCGCTCGCCACATAGTCGGAGCGCGGCCTTTGCAGACCGGAATCCACGCCCGTATTGATGGAGTCCTGGACCGCGAAGGAGTTCATGCCGAACAGCTGGTAGGACTGGCCGAACAGCGTCTTGATGGCGCCGCCCCTGTCGAACTGCGTGGTGGACTGCACGCCGACATTGGCGCGGCCGCCGCCCTCGACACGGTCGTAGCCGGAGAACTTGTCGACGCTGAACAGGTTCGAGGAGTCGAACACCATGCTCTGCGCGTCCTCGTTCGGGAGCTTGCCGGCATAGGTCTCGTTCGGCCGAATGATGATCTGCGCGATCGGCTCGATGGTGGTCGAGCCCCAGGGCTGAACGTTGATGAAGGGGTAGCGGTATTCGAGGCCCACGGTCGGCATCAGGCGGAACGCCTGGGTGTCGCCGACAGGAAGATAGTTCGACACGCCCGGCTGGTTGGAGACCGAGGAGTTGATCGCATCGGCGCGGAGAATGGCGAACGGCGTCCAGATTTCACCGAACGGATCGGTGAAGGATTTGCGCCATTGCGCTTCGGCCGTCAGGCGGGTGTAGGTGCCCGGGAAGCCGCGCATCAGGCACTGCGACGGCGTGCGCGCGAGCGGATCGGCCGATGCCGTCGTGCACAGGCTGTTGGTGTTGGCGAGCGTCGTGATCGGATCGAACACCGCGGTGTCACGCGACAGGTTCACGAAATTGGTCTTGTAGCTGAACTCGCCGCCGAAGACCGGATAGTTCAGCACGTTCGAATAGTCGATCACGGGGTAGACGACCGGCACCTGGCTCTGGTTGCCCGAGTAGCTCAGCCAGTACATCGTGCGCGCGTCGAAGAAGCTGCGATTGCCGACGCCGGTCAGGTAAAGCTGCGAGAGTGCATCCGTCGGCAGATACAGGAACGAGCCCAGCGGATCGCGATACTGCGACAACCGATAGTCCGAGAAGAAATAATAGTCGGACATCAGGACGCCGTCCCAACCCCAGACCCATTTGTCGTTCAGCGCGAACTGACCCTTGGTGTCGACGGCGCCGCGGAATTGCTTGTCGCCGGGCTGGCCGGCGAGCGCGCTCCGATCGAGCTGGTCGATGCCGTAGACGCGGATCTGATAGGCGCCGTCCATCAGGCGCTGGCGGAATTCGGCCTGGAACAGCACGCCCTGCTTGGACGTGATGCGCGGGCTGAAGGTCGCGTCCATGTCGGGCGCGATCGCCCAGTAGAACGGAACCTCGACGCCGTAGCCGAACGGCGTATTCGACGTGAAGCCCGGCATCAGGAAGCCGGTCTTGCGCTTCACGGTCGGGTCGGGCGTCGAGAAATAGGGCATATAGGCGATCGGCACGCCGAAGAATTCGAGCTGCGCCGTCTCGAAATACAGCATCTTCTCTTGCTGGTCGTGGATGATGCGCGCACCCTTGACCTGCCATAGCGGCGGCTTCTTCGGATCGTCCTTGCACGGCGCGCAGGCCGTGTAGACGCCGTTCTCGAACACCGTGTAGTTGCCGCTGGAGCGATCGGAGCGGCTCGCCGCCATGCGGGTCTGATCGGCCGTGTCGACGCGCAGCGAATCGACGAAACCGTCACGGTAGTCGTCGGACAGGTCCAGGATCTCGGCATAGGTGATCTTGCCGTCGGCATCCGTCATGCGGATGTTGCCTTCGGCATGGAGCCGCTTGGTCTTCTGGTCGTAGATGACCTTGTCGGCCTCGACGCTGGTGCCGTTGTAGAACAGCTGGACGTTACCGACCGCGGAGACGCGCGAATTGTTGTAGTCGTAGTCGACCTCGGTCGCCTGAACCAGCATCTGGTTGTCGTTGACGGCCTTCGGCGGCTTCGCACGCGGCGGCAGCGGATTGTAGGTGAAGCTCTGGGCGGAGGCCGGCGCCACGGCGGCAACGTCCATCACGCCACCGAGCGATGCCACGGCGGCGACAGCAAGCAGGAACCTGCGAATGGACAAGCCACACCCGTTCGCGCGCACCAATGTGCGCCGCGTCAAACGAGACACGGGCCCTCGGTGGACGGCCGTCACTATCCGTCCTCCTGATACAGCAAGGCCAAAAAGCCGGTGAGGCCGCCCACCACCACGGGCAACCACGCCGCAGCGATCGGATGCATCAACTCAGCCTTGCTCAAATCTTCAGTCACTTTCGACAGAACGTAGAGCAGAAAGCCTGCGCCCACGCCACTCAAAACCATCTTCTGCACGCCGCCCATCCGGAAGAAGCGCAACGACACAGAGGCCGCGAGCATCACCATGGCCGCGAGCAAAAACGGCTGTGCCAGAAGCTTCTGATACTGGAGTCGGTATCCGGCTGTCGCGAAGCCCGAGCTCTCGGACGAGCGGATGTAGCTCGGTAGTTGCCAAAAGGACACAGTCTCGGGTGTGGAAAAGCTGTTGCGGACCTGCGCCTCGGTCAGCGTCGTCGGAATCTCCAGGCTGGCCTGATCGACCGGCGGCGAATCCAGCGAGAAACGGCGGACGCCCTTGAACAGCCAACGGCCGGCCTCGAGCGTCGCCTCGCGCGCCTCGACCCGCTCCTTGAAGTGCTGCTCTGTGTCAAACCGGAACAGGGTGAGCCCAGTGAGCCGGACGCCCTGCTGCTCACTGCGCGCCGCGTTGATGATGGTCTGGCCGTCATTGGTAACCTGATTGAGCCAGAAGCCGGAGGCGTCCTGAATGCCGCCGCCGGGCGCCGAGCCGAACAGCTCGGCTTCCATGCGCTTGGAGAGCTCGCGCAGATTGGCCGACATCGGATTGTAGGCGACGGTGGCGATCACGCCGATCAGCAGCGCGCTGCCGAGCGCCGGCGAGATGAATTGCCATGCGGAGACGCCGGCGGCGCGCGCGACCACGAGTTCGAGCCGGCGGGAGAGGGCGAGATAGCAGGTCATGGCGCCGATCAGCATGCAGAACGGCGTTAGCTTCTCCAGCAGCTGCGGCACGCGGAACAGCGAGGTCTCGGCCACCATCACGGCGGAGGCGGATGCGAGCCCCGAGGTCTTGCGCACCATCTCGATGTAATCCACCAGCACCAGCAACAGGAAAATGCTGGCGAACACGCCGAGCGCCGCGACCACGAAACGGCCGGCGAAATAGCGCCCGAGTGTGTTGGTGAGCATGCTCATGCGGTGGCCGGCCGTCGGAACAGCCGCGCGATGCGCGCGTTCGACCTGTTGATGGCCTCCATGAGGCGCGGCGGCGGCTCGACCACGAGGCCGCCAATGATGATCGCCAGCCCGAGGCCGATGGCACCGATGACCATCGCATATTGGACCAGCACCGCGCCCGGTGATTTCACCGCCATCACCGAGCAGGCGAAGCCGGCCATGCGCAGGCCGAACACGGCGAGAATCGAGGAGCCGATCGAAAAATTGCGGCTCTGGCGCGTGGTGCGAGGCGCACCCAGGAACGCGAAGGTCAGCACGGCAAAGGCGAAGGGATAAATCGGCGCCAGCAGGCTGTCATGCAGGGCCGAGCGGAACTGGCCGGGAATCTGCTTGTAGACGGGGTCGTCCTCGGACGGCGAGAGCAGCTCCCAGAGATAACGCTCGCGGATGCCGAGGGTGACGTCGCGGCCCTGGCCCGAGAATTTCGACATGTCGAAGCCGTAACGGCCGAACGCCACCAGCGCGGGATCGCGCTTGCCGGCCTCGAAGCGCTGGAGATTGCCGGTCTCCAGCACCAGGAACGATCCGTTGTCGTTCTTCACGACTTCGCCGTGCTCGGCGACGATCGAGACCCGCTCGTTCGGATCGCGGCGGTCGTCGATGAAGATGCCGGCGAGGATGCCGCCGGGCTGGCGTTCGCGAATCCGGATCGTCAGGTTCTTGTCAAGCTGGGCGAAGCGGCCGGGCTGCAGGATGTTGGTGAGCACGTCGGCGGTGATCTCGGCGTCCCACTGCTTGATCCGCCGCATGCCGTCGGGAGCGAGATAGGCCGCGATGAAGGCGACCAGCAGCGCCACCACGCAGGTGGCGTAGAAGAACGGATAGAACAGCCGGAACGGCGAGAAGCCGGCGGCATTCATCACGATGATCTCGGAATCGGTCGCGAGCTTGTTCAGCGTATGCGAGATCGCAATCATCAGCGCGATCGGCGAGATGATCAGGACCAGCGCGGGCACGACGAGGCTGGTAATGCCGAGGAAGGTCAGGATGGTCTGACCCTGGCTCGTCATCAGGTCGATGCCGCGCAACGCCTGCGTAATCCAGATCACGCCCGTGAGGCTGACCAGGACCAACGCAAACGACGCGAGCGTCGTGCGGAAGATATACCTATCGATTGACCCCATGCGCTACCGCACGAATCCCACCAAGTCCCCAATGCCGGCCGGAATTCCGGCTGTCCAACCAATCCCCGCAAGGGGATCCCCAAGGTCGGCCAACCATCTCATCCGCCGGCTTACTCTCTCAGTACCATCCCTTTGATCCGTCAACAAAATGGCTGCCCCATGGCACCCTCAATATATGGTTAATATTTCCCTCGTTGTGGCCCCTCGGCCACGGGGGGTGCTTGGCATCTGCCGGGCCGGTGGCCCATAGTGCGGCACGCTCAGTGAATCGCCGTTCAGCTCCGGCCCGTGGCCGGGACCGCCGATCGGTAAAAAGCGCAATGTTTTTGAGGAGTTACTCATGTCCGATGCCATCAAGGTCGGCTTCGTTCCATTATCTGCCGCCGTCCGTGGCATCATGGTCGTGTTCTGCGACGACGCTCTGAAGCTCGGCCCGGCGACCGCCAAGGCGCTCGGCGGCGCCACCGAACTCGTGAAGCGGGCGGCCACCGCCGCCGCCTTCAAGGGCAAAAGCGGTGCTGCGCTCGACATCCTTGCACCCGAGGGCGTGAAGGCCACCCGCCTGATCGTGATCGGCGCCGGCAAGGCGGCCAGCCTGAAGGCCAACGACTTCCTCAAATTCGGCGGCGTGGCGGCGAGCAAGCTTCCGGCCGGGGCGGCGGCCATGACCATCGTGGCGGAACTGCCCAATGGCGCCATGACGAGCGAGCAGGCGGTCGCGATCGCCTCGGGCCTGCGGCTGCGCACCTACAAGTTCGACCGCTACAAGACCAAGAAGAAGGAGGGCGAGGAGGGCGGCACGCGCGCCGACGTCTCGTTTGCGGTCGGCGATGTCGTCGCCGCGAAGAAGGCGTTTGCATCGGCCGCTGCGATCGTGGACGGCGTGGTCATTGCGCGCGACCTCGTCAACGAGCCGCCGAACGTACTTTTCCCCGAGGAGTTCGCGCGCCGCGCGGGCCTGCTCCGCAAGCTCGGCGTCAAGATCGAGGTGCTCGACGTCAAGGCGATGGACAAGCTCGGCATGGGCGCGCTGCTCGGCGTCGGCCAGGGCTCGGCGCGGCCGAGCCGCACCGTGATCATGCGTTGGGACGGCGGCAAGAAGGGTGAGGCGCCGGTTGCCTTCGTCGGCAAGGGCGTCTGCTTCGACACCGGCGGCATTTCGATCAAGCCGGCCGGCAGCATGGAGGACATGAAGGGCGACATGGGCGGCGCTGCCTGCGTCGTCGGCCTGATGCATGCGCTCGCGGCACGCAAGGCCAAGGTCAACGTCGTCGGCGCCATCGGCCTCGTCGAGAACATGCCGGACGGCAACGCGCAGCGTCCGGGCGACATCGTCACCTCGATGTCGGGCCAGACCATCGAGATCATCAACACCGACGCAGAAGGCCGCCTGGTGCTCGCCGACGTGCTCTGGTACGTGGCCAAGAAAACCAAGCCGAAATTCATGGTGGATCTGGCGACGCTGACCGGCGCCATCGTGGTCGCGCTCGGCACCGAGCATGCCGGCATGTTCTCCAACAATGACGAGCTTGCCGAGCGGCTGCTGGCGGCCGGCATCGAGAGCGGCGAGAAGGTCTGGCGCCTGCCGCTTGGCCCCGAATACGACAAGCTGATCGATTCCCAGTTCGCCGACATGAAGAACACCGGCGGCCGCCATGGCGGCTCGATCACCGCGGCGCAGTTCCTCCAGCGCTTCGTGGACGGCACGCCCTGGGCGCATCTCGACATCGCCGGGACCGCCATGGGAGCGCCGAAGACCGACATCAACCACAGCTGGGGAAGCGGCTATGGCGTTCGCTTGCTCGACCGTCTGGTCGCCGACCATTACGAGCGCAAATGACCCGAGATGACTGAAGTCCTTTTCTACCATCTGCAAAACATGACGGTGGAGAACGTGTTGCCGCCGCTTCTCGAGAAATCGCTCGAGCGCGGCTGGCGCGTCGTGGTGCAATCGACTTCGCCGGAGCGCGCCGATACGCTCGACGCCCATTTGTGGACCTATCGCGACGATTCCTTCCTGCCGCACGCGACATGGCGGGTCAGCGACGCAGCCGAGCAGCCGATCGTGCTGGCGGTCGAGGAGGACAATCCGAACGGTGCCAATGTTCGCTTCCTCGTCGACAACGCCGCGCTGCCGCAGGACGCCCAGGGCTATGAGCGCATGGTGCTGCTGTTCGATGGCGACGATCCGGACGCGCTTGCGTTCGCCCGCAGCGCCTGGACGGATTGCAAGGCGCGGGGATTTGATGTCACCTATTGGCAGGCCGACGAACGGGGCCGGTGGCAGAAGCGGAATTAGCGGTCGCTCGCAATTAATGATAATTTGCACTTTTCGGGGGATGATGGCTTTTGTCACCTTCGTGCCGCAAAGTGGTGTTGGTACAATTGCTTAGGGCCGATCCTTCACTCGGGGAATTTAGTTTATCGTGCGACATCAAAAGCTTCCCAGCTCGCTCATAGTTGCGTTGGCGGCCGTTGCCCCGCTGGTCGCGGGCTGTTCGGGCGGGACCGATCTGTTGTCCAGGGATGCCCAGTGGTTCAACACGCCCAGCCGCCTGTTCATCAAAAGCATCTCGATCGAGTCGCCGCCGCTGACCCCCGACAAGCCGGTCGGGGCCGAGGATCTGGTCAGCGCCGACGGTGCTTGTGCCGGTATGGCGCCGCCGCCCGGGCCGGCCGATGCGAATGCGTCGACGACCGCGCCGGCTCCGATGGGCGGCACCGTCGCGCTCGGCCACACCGAATGCGACGTGGTGCGCGGCATTGGCGCGCCCTCGAGCGTCAACCTCTCCGGTGACGCCGCCGGCAGGCGCGTTGCGGTCGTGACGTGGACGACCGGTCCGCGCGCCGGCATCTACACCTTCACGGCCGGCCGCCTGTCCTCGATCGAGGGAACGCCGGAGGCGCCGGTCATGCCGAAGGCGACCAAGCCGAAGCCGAAGAAGAAGTCGGCGTAAGGCGAGCGTGCGGGTCGGCTATGGCCGTCCCTTCATTGCGTCTTCGAACGACAGCATCTGACCACTGGGTCCCCGGAATGTGGTTCTCCGGGGCCAAATTGTTTCGATCTCACTGAGGACATCGCGAGCGAGCGGTTTCCAGTCCACGTCTGGCTTCAGCGAGTAGATGCTGAGCGTCATGCCGTTATCGGCACGAGGCGAATGCACGCTTACCAGCCAAGGCTCATCGTACACGTTGATGCTGATACCGGTCTCGTTGCACAGGTCCACTGTGCGCCATGTGCTGCGCCCGTTTCGAACCTGTTCGTCGCCGCGAATTGACAGCGCATGTGCGTGACCGAAATCAGCGAATGTTTGCTCGAGTGTTCTCCAGTCTTCGGCAGGCACCTTCAAATTTGCATAAACCTGCGGTCCGACGGATGTGCGTCCGTCTCTGAACAAGTTGTGGCAGCTTCTGTCCCTTACGACGACCGGCAAGATGAAGACGCCACACGTCAGAAGCGCGGCCGCAGAAACGACACTCCATGATCGCCGGGCGGAGCGGTACCGCGTGGCCACCCAAAAAGCGACGCCGCCAACAAGGCCCGGAAAACCGGCCAGTCCTACCGCGCGAAGGTAGTCGATCCAGAAGAACAGGGTTGGTACGCCATTGACGATCGTTGGCCTCCCGCCAGTCGAAGCATTCTGGGTACTGAGCACGGACATCAATGCCAGGAGACCGAATGGTAGTGCCGCGACGACGAAGCCTCCGAGAGCGCAGGCTGCAATCCCGACGTGGGATCGCGCACGGCGGACGAGAAGAAAGAGTGGAAGACCAAGCAGCACGGCGTGGGCCATTGCGACCATGAACGTCGTCATCATCAAGTTCAGGACTTGCGTGACGACAAGGATGTTGATCGGCTCTTCGATCTGCACGCAAAATGGGACGACGAACGCAACAGTCGCGCCAAACGCCGCAAGCAGGGTTGCTGCCAACAGCTGCAAATACTGCTGAAGTCGCATGTCCAGCGGTTGCCCACAGGTTGTCGTGGTGGATCCCACAACTGATCAACCTAAAGCATGATGCGGAAAATTGCGAAGCGGTTTCCGGAGAGTTCGTGCGCAACAAACGGCCTGAAGGGGTGATGACGATTCAGGTTCTTATCGCGCATCAGCCGGCATCCGCGTTCCTCCGTAGGAGCGACGAATCTCTCCGATGCCGAAGCGATCCGCAAGTCGTTTTGCCCGGCAGTTCGGTTGCATCCGTGCGCGTTCAACGACCGGGGCCTGTTTCAAGGAGACGCTGCACGCGAACAGGCAGCCCGAATGTGACAGTCTTCACATCCGCGGCCGGCCCGACATCGGCTCGCGGCAAATCTGGAGGGAATCTCCAGAATAATCACGCGCGTCTCAAGGAACTCTTCAAGAAAGTCATGTTGGCGGCTGCTACGCCTCGAAAGGAGGGGCTAGATCGATCGAAGGATATTTGGATGTCCATTACCTCTGTGTTTTCCCCGGTTACGGGGCAACTCACCATTTTCGGCGACAGCGCGAATAACGGCCTCGTGATAAGTCGCGACAAGTCCGGCCGCATCCTGGTCAATAACGGGCACGTGAAAACGGTTGGTGGCGAACCCACGGTCGGCAACACCACCGCGATCGACATCTTCGGTCAGGGCGGTGACGACACGATCACCGTCGACGAATGCCACGGACCGATGCCGGCGGTGCACATCTTCGGCGGCGACGGCAATGACAGGATCACCGGCGGCTCGGGAGCCGATCTTCTGTTTGGTCAGGCTGGCAACGATTTGATCAAGGGCGGCGGCGGCAACGATCTGCTGTTCGGCGGAGCGGGTAACGACGTCCTGGACGGCGGCAGCGGCGACAACCAGCTGTTCGGCGAGGCCGGCGACGACGTCATGATCTGGAATCCCGGCGGCGGCACCAATCTGTTCGAGGGTGGTGAGGGCAACGATACGGCTCAGGTCAACGGAAACAACGGCGCCGAGACGTTCACGATCACGGCGAACGGCACCCGCGTGCGGCTCGACGGGACGGGCGCGGCGCCGTTCTCGCTCGACATCGGCACGACGGAAAATCTCGTCCTGCACGGGGGCGGCGGCGACGATGTCGTCACCGTGGGCAACGGGCTCGGCAGCCTGATCTCGCTGACGCTCGATGGCGGCGCTGGCAACGACAGGATCATCGGCGGTGACGGCAACGATCTCATCATCGGCGGCAGCGGCGACGATATCGTCAATGGCGGACGCGGCAACGACGTCGCCCAGCTCGGGAGTGGCGACGACACTTTCATCTGGAATCCCGGTGACGGCAGCGACACGGTCGAGGGCGGCTCGGGCAGCGACAAGCTGCTCTTCAATGGCGCCAACATCAACGAGACCATCAACATCTCGGCCAATGGCGGCCGGGTGCGCTTCACCCGCGACGTCGCCAACATCACGATGGATCTCAACAGCGTCGAGCAGATCGAATTCGATGCGCGCGGCGGCGCCGACAACATCACCGTCGGCGACTTCACCGGGACCGGCGTCAAGCAGGTGCTGGTTGATCTCGGAGCCGTTCCGGGAGGGACGCAAGGCGACGGCGCAGCTGATACGGTGACCGTCAACGGCAGCAACGGCAATCAGCACATCGAGGTCACTGCCACGGGCACAACGGTAACGGTCACGGGGCTGCCGGAGGTCGTGACGATCGCAAATGCAGAAGCCGGCAACGACCGGCTGGTCGTGCAGGCGCTCGGCGGCAATGACGTGATCGATGCATCCACGCTCGGCTCGGCGATCGGGCTGACCATCGACGGCGGGGCGGGCAACGACACCATCACCGGCAGCCAGGGCGCGGACACCCTGATCGGCGGCGACGGCAACGACAAGGTCATCGGCGGCCGCGGCAATGACGTCGCGCTTCTCGGCGCAGGCGACGACATCTTCACGTGGAATCCCGGTGACGGCAGCGACACTGTCGAAGGCGGCACGGGAACCGATACGCTGTTGTTCAACGGCGCCAATGTGGCCGAGACCATGTCGATCTCGGCGAACGGAAGCCGTGCGCTACTCACCCGTGACGTCGGTGCTATCGTCATGGACCTCGCTGGCGTCGAGCACGTGCACATCGCGGCAGCAGGCGGCGCCGACAACATCACCGTCAACGATCTGACCGGGACAGGAATCACGCAGGTTGCCATCGACCTCAGTGCCGGCCCCGGCAGCCAGAGCGGCGATGGAGCGGCGGACCGCGTGACCGTGAACGGCACGAATGGTGACGACAACATATCGGTCGTGACCTCCGGCGGATCGATCGTGGTCAATGGCCTCGCTGCGCAGGTGACGATTGCACACGCGGACGCCGGTGATGTGCTCGGCATCAACGGCGGACAAGGCAATGACATCATCAATGCGTCTTCCATCAAGGCGGGACAGTCGTTCAGCCTCAACATCAACGGCGGCGACGGCAACGACACCATCACCGGCAGTGCCGGCAATGACATTGTGAACGGCGGACGCGGCAACGATTTCGCCAATCTCGGTGCGGGCGACGACACCTTCGTTTGGAATCCCGGCGACGGCAGCGACACCGTCGAAGGCGGCAAGGGCACCGACACGCTGGCATTCAACGGCGCCAATATCAGCGAGACCATCAACATCTCGGCCAATGGCGGCCGGGTGCTGTTCACGCGAGATGTCGCCGCCATTGCGATGGACCTGAACGGGGTCGAACATGTCGACTTCAATGCTCTCGGCGGTGCCGACAACATTACGGTCGGTGACCTCTCCGGCACCGGCGTGAGCCAGGTCGACCTCGATCTCGGCGCCAATGACGGCGCCGCGGATACCGTGACCATCAACGCAACCGGCGGCAACGACGTCATCACGGTGACCGAGCACGACGGCATCATCACGGTGTCGGGGCTTGGCCAGGACATCAACATCACCGATGCCGGCGCGGGCGACAGGATCGTCATCAACGGTCTCGATGGCGATGACGTCATCACGGCTTCCGGCTTGCACGGCGGCATCCAGCTCGTTGCCAATGGCGGCAACGGCGACGACGTGCTGATCGGCAGCCCCGGCAACGACACGCTGGCAGGTGGTGCCGGTGATGACGTGCTGATCGGCGGCGGCGGCCTCGACATCCTGGACGGCGGCACCGGCAACAACGTCGTCATCCAGGGCGGAGCGTTCGCGGCCGCGATGCTGCTCAACCAGGCCATGGCGGCCAGCTTCGTCCCGGCAGGTGAGGGGAACGGCGAGATGCCGCTGCCCGATCCGCACGCGGCGCAGAGCCAGGTGCTCGCACCGCCCCAGCACGCCTGAAGCTGGCGGCTGCGACCTGGAGAACGCTCATGACGACGAACGCGGTCTCCGCCGATACGGGGCTCGATGCGTTGCTGACGCTGCTGCATCTGCAGGGCGTTGCGGCCGATCGCGCGCAGCTCAGGCACCGGCTCGGCGCGGCAAGTTTCGGCGCAGCGGATATCGTCCGCTGCGCCAGGTCTCTCGGACTTAAAGCGCGAACCTACCGAACGCAGTGGAGCCGTCTGTCGGACACCCCGCTGCCTGCGATCGCAATGCTGCGGGACGGCGGCTTCATGGTCATCGCAAAGGCCTCCGCTGACAAGGTGCTGGTGCAGTCCCCGGAGGCGCGGCGCCCGGTGCTGATGGATCGCGACGAGCTGTGCGCGATCTGGGACGGCGGCTTGATCCTGATGGTCCGGCGCGCCGGCCTGTCCGACCTCGGCCGGCACTTCGATATCACCTGGTTCATCGGCGCGATCGGCAAATACCGGCGGCTGCTGGGCGAGGTGCTGGCGGCTTCGTTCTTCCTCCAGCTTTTTGCGCTGGTCTCGCCGCTGTTCTTCCAGGTCGTGATCGACAAGGTGCTGGTGCACCGCTCGCTGTCCACGCTCGACGTCCTCGTCATCGGCCTCGTCGTCGTCTCCCTGTTCGATACCGTGCTCGGGATCCTGCGCAATTACCTGTTTGCGCACACGACCAACCGCATCGACGTCGAGCTCGGGGCCCGCCTGTTCCACCATCTGCTGGCGCTGCCGATGGCGTGGTTTCAGGCCAGGCGCGTCGGCGATTCCGTGGCGCGAGTCCGTGAGCTCGAGAACATCCGCAATTTCATCACCAGCTCGTCGCTGACGCTTCTCATCGACCTGGTCTTCACCTCGGTGTTTCTGGCAGTGATGTTCGCCTATTCGGCGCAGATGAGCTTCATCGTGCTGGCATCGTTCCCGTTCTACATCGCGATCTCGGCCGTGGCGACGCCGCTGTTTCGCCGCAGGCTGGACGAAAAATTCCGCCGTGGCGCCGAGAACCAGGCCTTCCTGGTCGAGAGCGTCAGCGGCATCGAAACGTTGAAGGCGATGGCGGTCGAGCCGCAGATGCAGCGCCGCTGGGAAGAGCAGCTCGCCGGCTATGTCTCCGCGAGCTTCGGTGTCACCAGCCTCGGCAACACGGCAAGCCAGCTGGTGCAACTCGTCAGCAAGGTCGTCACGGCCGCCATTCTCTATGTCGGAGCCAGGCTGGTGATCGGTGACGCATTGACAGTCGGCGAGCTCGTGGCCTTCAACATCTTCGCGGGGCGGGTGTCGGCCCCGGTGCTGCGGCTCGCGCAGGTCTGGCAGGATTTTCATCAGGCGCGACTGTCGATCGCGCGGCTCGGTGACATTCTCAACAGCGCGGCGGAGCCGGCGTACTCCGCCGCCCGCGCGGGGCTGCCGCCGATCCGGGGCAACATCCGCTTCGAGCACGTGTCTTTCCGCTACCGGCCCGATGGGCCGGAGATCCTGCACGATGTCTCATTCGATATTCCAGCCGGACAAACCGTCGGCATCGTCGGATCGTCCGGCTCGGGCAAAAGCACCTTCGCCAAGCTGGTGCAGCGGCTCTACGTTCCGCAAGGCGGCCGCGTGCTGGTCGACGGAATGGATCTGATGACGACCGACCCGGCCGGGCTCCGTCGGCAGATCGGAATCGTGCTCCAGGACAACATGCTGTTCAACCGGTCGGTGCGCGACAACATCGCGCTGGCCGATCCGAGCCTGGCGATGGATCGCATTATCGACGCGGCGAAGCTGGCGGGCGCGCATGATTTCATTCTGGAGCTCCCCGAGGGCTACGATACGATGGTCGGCGAGCGCGGCTCGACGCTCTCGGGCGGGCAACGCCAGCGCATCGCGATCGCCCGCGCGCTGGTGGGCAATCCCCGGATCCTGATCTTCGACGAAGCCACCAGCGCGCTCGACTATGAAAGCGAGCGGATCATCCATGACAACATGAAGGAGATCGCGAAAGGCCGCACCGTCCTGATCATCGCGCACCGTCTGTCCACCGTCCGCGGCGCCGATCGCATCTTCACCCTGGAACGCGGCCGTCTGGTCGAGGACGGCACGCATGACGCGCTGATCAAGACCGGCGGCCGCTACGCCGCCCTGCATCGTCTCCAGGGAGGCATTTATGAGGTCGGCTAGCACTGTGCCGGCCGCTCGGCCGGAGCAGACCGTGATCCCGTTCCGGAATGGAAAGAGCCGGCGCGCCGAGGAAGTCGCCTTCCTGCCGGCGGCGCTGGAAATCACGGAAACACCGCCGTCGCCGATCGGCCGCGCCATCGCAATGGCCCTGATGCTGCTTGTCTGCGCGGCGCTGGCCTGGTCGGCCTGGGGCACGATCGACATCGTGGCCTCCGCGACCGGCAAGGTCGTGTCGAGCGGGCGAAGCAAGGTGGTCCAGCCGTTCGAGACCGGCGTGGTGCGCGCCATTCACGTGCAGGACGGGCAATCGGTCAAATCAGGCGACCTGCTGATCGAGCTTGATCCGACCGTGAACGCCGCAGAGCGCGATCGTCTGCACGACGATCTCATGGCCGAGCGGCTCAACGTCGCGCGCCTCCGCGCCGCATTGGCGGGCGGCGAAGAGGTGTCCGCCGATCTCGTCGTACCAGAGGACGCCGATCCCATGCTGGTCGCGACGCAACGGCAGCTCCTCGCCAATCAGGTCAGCGAGAACAGGGCCAAGCTCGCGGCACTGGCGCGTCAAGAAGCGCAGAAGGAGGCCGAACATCAGACGATTGCGGCGACGATTCACAAGCTTGATGCGTTGCTGCCGGTCACCCAGCAGCGTGTCGAGATTCGCAAGACGCTGATGGAGAAGGAGATCGGCTCGAAGCTGACCTACTATGAGACCCTCCAGCTCCAGATCGAGCAACAGGAGGAGCTTCGCGTCCAGAGCAGCCGCTTGAAGGAGGCCGAGGCGGCCGTCGCCGCGATCCGGGAGACCCGCATCCAGGCCTTGGCGGAGTACAGGAAAAGTCTCTCCGACGAGCTTGCCAAGAGCGAACAGAAAGCCAATGGCGTCGCACGCGATCTCATCAAGGCGCAGCAGAGGACGAGGCTTCAGCAACTGACGTCGCCGGTCGACGGCGTCGTGCAGCAGCTCGCGGTTCACACTGTGGGCGGCGTGGTCACGCCCGCGCAGTCGCTGCTGGTGATCGTGCCGACCGATACGCGGCTCGAGATCGAGGCGATGATCTCCAACCGCGATATCGGATTTGTCGAGGCCGGGCAGGGCGCCGCCATCAAGATCGACACTTTCAATTTCACCCGCTACGGCCTTCTCGCGGGCCGGGTCCTGAGCGTCTCGCAGGACGCCATCATCCGCGACCGGCCACAGGAGCGCGGGAGCGACCGTGCGCTTGGGACGCAACGCGACAGCAGCGAGCCTAGCGGGCAGGAGTTGAGCTACAGCGCCCGCATCTCGCTCGATCGCAGCCAGATGCAGGTGGACGACCGCCTCGTCAACCTGTCCCCGGGAATGGCGGTGACCGTCGAGATCAGGACCGGTTCGCGCACCATCCTGAGCTACCTGCTATCGCCGCTGCAGCGCTATCGGCACGAGATCATGCGGGAGCGCTAGTTCCCGCCTGTTGCCGACGAAGCTTCGCGAGGCGCGCTGAGGGCCGATCAGGCCTTCGGCAGCTACACCATGCCGCGGACGCTCCACCCCTGATGAAGTCGTTTTCGTGTGGCCGCGCAGCCCGGAATGCGTACATAGGAGCAAGCAAAAAATTTGGAGGAAAGCATGCGGCTCATTTCCCTCGTATCGGCTCTGCTCTTGCCGTTTGGCGCGGCGCTCGCCCAGGACTATCCAGTCAGGCCCGTCACCATGCTGGTGCCATTCGCCGCCGGGGGACCTACCGACACCATTGCTCGCCTGACCGCGGCAGGCATGGCGAAATCGCTCGGCCAGCAGGTCGTCGTCGAGAACGCGCCCGGCGCCGGTGGCACCATCGCCACGACCCGCGCCTCGCGAGCCCAGCCTGACGGATACACGCTGCTGATCCATCATGTCGGCCTGTCGACCGCCGCCACACTGTACCGCAACCTGAGCTATGACACGAAGTCGGCCTTTGCGCCGATCGGGCTTGTGACCAATGCGCCGATGACCATCATCGCGCGTCCGGATTTTCCGGCCGACACGCTGAAGGAATTGGTCGCCTACGCCCAGCAGGGCGACAAATTGACCTATGCCAATGCCGGACTCGGAGCGGCGTCGCACCTCTGCGGCATGCTGTTCATGACGGCGATCCAGAAGCAGCTCACCGCAGTGCCCTACAAGGGCAACGGCCCCATCATGAACGATCTTCTCGGCAGGCAGATCGATCTCACCTGCGACCAGGCGACGAACACGACCGGCCCGATCATGTCGAAGCAGGTCAAGGCCTATGCGATCACCACCAGGGAGCGGCTGAAGAGCCTGCCCGATCTGCCGACGGCCGACGAGGCCGGCCTCAAAGGGTTCGAGCTTGGTGTCTGGCACGGCATCTATGCCCCCAAGGGCACACCGCCGGCGGTCGTTCAGAAGCTGACCGCGGCGCTCCAGTCCGCCCTTAGGGATTCCTCGCTGATCGCTCGGTTCAACGACATCAACACGGAGCCGGTCCCGCAGGAGAAGGCGACGCCGGAGGCGCTGGCCGCGATGCTCGCGAGCGAAGTCGACCGCTGGGCTCCGATGATCAAGGCAGCCGGCCAATTCGCGGACTGAGCCATTTCTGCTCAATTCGTGCCGACATCGCTGCGTGAGCGGGCCGAGTCAGCACGGTAAAGATCAGTCCATTCAACAGCTAATCACCGGGTAGCAAAATACCGGTACTGTGCATGGGGTTGTTTTTGCGATTTTGATGTCGGTCCGGTCGTGCAGGCTTCAGCCCGCCGCCTCGTCGAACTGCGTGCTCGCCTCGAGCCACTGCTCCTCGGCGCGCGCCAGCGCATCGGCCGCATTGGCGCGTGCTTTCGACAATTGCGCGGCCTGCTTGGGGTCGCGGGTGAAGATGTCGGGCAGGGCCAACGCAGTGTCGATCTTGCTGATGATCGCGCTGACGCGGGCGATCTCGGTTTCGGCTTCCGCGATACGTTTTTTCAGCGAGCCGCGATTGTCCGATCTCGGACGCTGCGGCTTCTCGCTCGGCGCGCCGCGCTCGCGCGGGGCGGGCTCGCCATTGCGCGCGGACAGCACCAGGCGGCGATATTCGTCGAGGTCACCGTCGTAATTGGTCACGGTGCGGTCGGCGACGATCCAGAGTTGATCGGCGCAGGACTCGATCAGATAGCGGTCATGCGAAACCATGATGACGGCGCCGGGGAATTCGTTGATGGCTTCCGCAAGCGCGGCGCGGCTGTCGATGTCGAGATGGTTGGTCGGCTCGTCCAAGATGATCATGTTGGGGCCGAAGAAGGTCGCAAGTCCCAGCAGGAGCCGCGCCTTCTCGCCGCCCGACAATTTTCCAACCTTGGTGTCGGCCGCCTTGCCGGAAAAGCCGATCGCGCCGGCGCGTGCGCGCACCTTGGCTTCAGGCGCCTCACCCATCAGCTTGCGGACGTGGTCGTAGGTCGAGGCATCCTCGTTCAATTCGTCGAGCTGGTGTTGCGCGAAATAGGCGATCGACAGCTTGTCCGCGCGCGTCACCTTGCCCGAGAACGGCGCGAGGCGGCCGGCGAGCAGTTTCACAAGGGTCGACTTGCCGTTGCCGTTGGAGCCGAGCAGCGCAATGCGGTCGTCATTGTCGACGCGCAAGGTGACGCGGTTCAGCACGGGCGCGTTCGGATCGTAGCCGACCACGACGTTGTCGGCGGCGATGATCGGCGGCGACAGGATTTTCTCCGGCGCGGGAAAGCTGATCTCGCGCACATCCTGGGTGACCAGCGCCGTGATCGGCTTCAGCCGCTCCAGCATTTTCACACGGGATTGCGCCTGGCGGGCTTTTGAGGCTTTCGCCTTGAAGCGGTCGACGAAGGCCTGCAGGCGCGCGCGTTCGGCTTCCTGCCGCTTGACCGCTTTGGCGTCGAGCATCTCGCGCATGGCGCGTTGCTCTTCGAAGGAGGAGTAGGTGCCCTTGTAAAGTGTGAGCTTGCTGCGATCCAGATGCAGGATCTGGTCGACCGAGCTTTCAAGAAGGTCGCGGTCATGGCTGATCACGATCACGGTGCGCGGATAATGCGCGAGGTGATCCTCCAGCCACAGCGTGCCTTCGAGGTCGAGATAGTTGGTGGGCTCGTCGAGCAGCAACAGGTCGGGAGCCGCGAACAACGTTGCGGCGAGCGCAACGCGCATGCGCCAGCCGCCGGAGAATTCGGCGCAGGGGCGGAGCTGGTCGGTGGCCGAGAAGCCCAGGCCGGAGAGGATGGCGGCGGCGCGGCTCGGTGCCGAATGCGCGTCGATGTCGACCAGCCGGGTCTGGATCTCGGCGATCCGGTGCGGGTCGGTCGCGCTCTCGGCCTCGGTGAGCAGCGCGTCGCGTTCGAGGTCGGCCTTGAGCACGACCGAAACTAGGCTCTCAGGGCCGTTCGGCGCTTCCTGCGCGAGGCTGCCGACGCGCCAGCGGGGCGGCAGGGTCACCGTGCCGTGCTCGGCGGCGAGCTCGCCGCGGATCACCTTGAACAGGGTCGATTTGCCGGTGCCATTGCGACCGACCATGCCGACGCGGGATCCGGGCGTGATCTGCACGGAACTCTGGTCAATCAGAAGGCGTCCGGCGAGGCGGATGGAGAGGTCGGTGATGGCAAGCATGCGGCCTTGTCACCGCACCCGCGATCAAACGCAACCCGTTTTTCCGTGTCTGCAAGCCGGTGCTCGTCAACTCAGTGCGAATCGCGCTCGCGCTGCTTCAGCTCATTGAGGAGTTGCTCGAGGTGCGTCGGCAGCCTGGATTCGGGCCGCAGGCTCTGCTGGAGCCGTTCGCCCACCGCATCGCGGATCGAGCGGCTGGTGCGCCGGTCGATTTGCTCGCTGTCGTCGGCGAAAAGGCTAACCATCGCAGGGTTCCGTGTTCTCAAAGAAGCAACACGGTACCAAGTCCTTGGCCCCCAAATGGTTTCGCCACTCGCGGCGAGTGCGCGGCATTCTAGCAAAAATTGTGTGAAGCCACGTAATATCCCCCTCCGAATACAAAGCCCCGGCGCTGGGGGACGCCGGGGCTTCGCTTGGAAGGTACCTTGGGGGGCTCAGGTACCTTTGGAAAGGTGCTGTCGGGCTCAGTAGCAGCGGTTGATCATCCGCCAGCGGGGTCCCCAGGGGGTCGGGACCAGCCGGCGCACATAGCAGCCGCCATAACCGTAGGAGACGGGGCCGCCGGCATAGAAGCGCGGTCCACCCCAGCCGTGATGCCAGCCACCGCCGCCGCCATGACCCCAGCCGCCATGCCAATGAGCGGACGCGGAGGTCGGTGCCAGCGCGGCACCAAGCGCGACCGCGGCAACGGCGGCGAGCGAAAGTTTCCTCAACATGGTGATCTCCTCAAAACTGCCGGCGCGGGGCTATCGCGTCGATGGAAAGGCCGCCGAAACGGTCCGCCTCGGGCAGAGGCTTTGGTTTCGATGGACCTGAGGTTAACCGAGCGAGGCTGAACCAAACCCTGACGAGGCCTTCAGATTGGGTTCATTTGGGTGAAATCGTCGTAATCTATCTTGGAATTCGGGCCGCTGGCCTGCGGCGAAGCGCCCGCGAGTCGGTTTTGGCGGTCGCTTGCCGTATGGCGAAGGCGCCGATATAAGCCCGGCAACTCCGAACCACCGTTTTCTCTTCAAGGACAAGATCATGGCCATCGAACGCACCTTCTCGATCATCAAGCCCGACGCCACCGCGCGTAACCTCACCGGTGCGGTTAACGCCGTGATCGAGAAGGCGGGCCTGCGTATCGTCGCGCAGAAGCGCATCCGCATGACCAAGGAACAGGCCGAGACCTTCTATGCGGTCCACAAGGCGCGCCCCTTCTTCGGTGAGCTCGTGGACTTCATGACCTCGGGCCCGGTGGTGGTCCAGGTGCTGGAAGGCGAGAGTGCCGTCTCCAAGTATCGCGACGTGATGGGGGCGACCGATCCGTCCAAGGCGGCTGACGGCACCATCCGCAAGCTCTACGCAAAGTCGATCGGCGAGAATTCCGCGCACGGTTCGGATGCGCCGGAGACCGCCGCGATCGAGATCGCGCAGTTCTTCTCGGGCAACGAGATCGTCGGCTGATCCGTCAGCCGATAAGGTAACGAGACGCGGCGAAAGGACGTAGTGTGAACTGGCTCTGGCAGATCTTCGATCCCGCTACGATCGGGGCATTCTTCACCCAGTTCCGCGTTGAGATGGCCGAACCGACCTTCTGGGTCGCGGTCGGCAAGATCATCTGGATCAACATCCTCTTGTCCGGCGACAATGCGCTGGTGATCGCGCTCGCCTGCCGCGGCCTCAAGCCGCGGCATCGGCTGTGGGGCATGATCCTCGGTGCCGGCGCGGCGGTGCTGCTGCGGATCATCTTCACGGGCATCGTCGCGAGCCTGATGGAGCTGCCGTACCTCAAGCTGGTCGGCGGTCTTGCGCTGATCGTGATTGCGGCAAAGCTGCTGGTGCCGGAACAGGAGGACGAGGACGGCGTCGAGTCGGCTTCGCATCTGTGGCAGGCCGTGCAGATCGTCGTCGTCGCCGACATCGTCATGAGCCTGGACAACGTCATTGCCGTGGCCGCGGCCGCCAATGGCAGCGCGCCCTTGCTGGTGCTCGGCCTTGCCATCAGCGTGCCCTTGATCGTCGCCGGTGCGGCGCTGATCATGGCGCTGCTCGCAAAGCTCCCGGTTCTGGTGTGGGCCGGCGCGGCGCTGCTCGGCTGGATCGCGGGCGAGGTGATCGCGACCGATCCCGGCATCGCGCCGAGGCTGCACACGCTGTTCGACGGTCCGTTCGGCGCCTCGCTGGACAACATGCTCGGCGCCTTGCGCATCCCGCCGCAATTCGCCCATGGCGGCGGAGGCGGCGAATATCTCTGCGCAGTTCTCGGCGTCGTCGTCGTGCTGGTCGTCGGCTCCATCTGGCGCCGCCGCAGCATGAGCGCAGCCGCGCTGGAATCATCCGAGCGCCACGCCAAGGCCTCGGCGGAGTAGATCTATCTTTTGAGCATGATCTTTTCGGAAAAGCGCTTCAGGCTTTTCCGGATCATGCGCTACCGCCGGACGATCGAGCCGGCGCGGTTGATCAGCCGGGCGAGCGCGCGGAAGCGGCTGCCGACGCGGTCCGCGACGAGATCGCCGAGGCGGTGCTCGAACACCAGCAACAGCTTGCGGCCCACGCTGCGGAAATGCGTCGCAGGCAAGACGCCCGGACGCGCCGCCGAGATCAGATGCGCGACGCGGAAGGCCGCGCCCAGCAGGCGGGCGCGTTCGAGCTGCGCCGGCGTCAGCAGCTCCTGCATGGCGACCGGCGGCTGGTTCTCCTCGCTGAGCCCCGCATAGCGATAGAACACGGACAGGCCGACGAAGGCGCGCTCGGTGTGGGTGATCGCGCCGAAATTGCCGTTGACGACCAGGCTCAGCGTCTGCTCGCCGCGATGGTCGGGATGCACGCGCCAGCCGATGTCGGACAGCAGGCACGCCGCGTGGCGCAGGCGGCGGTCCTCCTCGGTCTCGCGCAGCTTCACCACGCGCGCGAGGCGGTCGGTCCAGGCGATCAGCTCGCGCGCGTGCTTTGCCGAACGCGACAGCAGCTGGTTCAGCTCCTCGGCCGCGCAGATCAGCCCGTCCTTGTTGCGTTCGGACTCCGGCAGCTTCTCGTGCAGCAGGCCCTCGCGCACGCCAAAGGTCGAGAACACGATGGTCTTCGGCTTCGCCACCCGGATGATGTGTTCGAGCACCAGTGCGGCATAGGTGAGGAGCGGGCGCCGGGCATCGGCGACGATCTCGATGTCGGCGAGCATGCCGGCGGCCGCAAGCCGGCGGAGGCGACGCGAAAAATCGAGCGCCTCGGCCGCTGAAATCGAATAGCCGTGCATCACCTGGAGCGGATAGCCGCTCTGGATGATGTGGATGCGCGCAAGCGCGCGCCAGGTGCCGCCGACGGCGTAGAAGCTGCGGCCGCTCCCTGCCTTGAGCTGCGCCACCCCGTCGAGCGCTTCGCGCACGATGCGGTCGGCGCGTTTCAGGGATTTATGCGCGAGGTCCTGCAGCGCGAGCCCGCCGAGCGGCAGCGTCACGCCGCTGCGCACAGTGTTTTTGCGCACGTCGATCAGTTCGAGCGAGCCGCCGCCGAGGTCGCCGACGATGCCGTCGGGATGATGGATGCCGGAGATCACGCCGAGCGCCGACAGCCGCGCCTCGCGCGGGCCCGACAGGATCTCGATCTTCACCGCGCAGATGCGCTCGGCCTTCGCGATGAAGTCGGCGCCGTTGGAGGCGTCGCGGCAGGCGGCGGTCGCAATCGCAAACACCCGTCCGACCTGCATCACCCGGCACAGCGCACGGAAGCGCTTGAGCGAGGTCAGCGCCTTGTCGACGGCGTCGGGCGCAAGCAGTCCCGTGCTCTGCACCTCGCGGCCGAGCCCGCACAGCGTCTTCTCGTTGAAGATCGGAATCAGACTCCGCGTCAGTCCCTCGTAGACGACGAGACGGACCGAGTTGGAGCCGATGTCGATGACCGCGACGCTCGAGCCGCGCTTGCGCGGCCGCTTCACGTCGACGATCCCGGATCAGGATTGATGACGTTCATTACGGCGCGTGAGGCGGCGCGGCGAGGATTCCTTGAGCGACTTACCACGGCCAGACAGACTCGGATTTGTCATGAAGTAGTTGTGGACGTTGAAAGGCTCCTCGCCCTTCGCGGTCTTCATACGCGTTGAGGACCCGTCCGGCAACAATTGCCAGCTCTGTTCATTGTCCTTGAGATTCGCGACCATGATCTGTTCGAGAACCTGCTGATGCACCGTGGGATTTTGCAGCGGACACAGCACCTCGACGCGGCGGTCGAGATTGCGCGGCATCATGTCGGCCGAGGAGATATACACAGCCGCTTTCGCGCTCGGCAGGCCCTGGCCCATGCCGAAGCAGTAGATTCGGCCGTGTTCGAGGAATCGTCCGATGATCGACTTGACGCGAATGTTCTCCGACAGTCCGGGAATGCCGGGCCGCAGGCAGCAGATACCGCGCACCACGAGCTCGACCTGCACGCCGGCCTGTGAGGCCTCGTAGAGCGCGTCGATGATGTCGGGGTCGACCAGCGCGTTCATCTTCATCCAGACCGCACCGGGCCGGCCGTGCCGCGCATGCGCGGTCTCGCCCTGGATGTGCTCGATGATGCGCTTGCGCAGGGTCAGCGGCGACACCGCCATCTTTTCCAGATCGCTCGGCGCGGCATAGCCGGTGATGAAGTTGAACACGCGGGCAGCGTCGCGGCCGATGGTCGGATCCGAGGTGAAATAGGAGAGGTCGGTGTAGATGCGCGCGGTTACCGGGTGGTAATTGCCGGTGCCGGTGTGGACGTAAGTTGTGAGGCTGCCGCCCTCGCGGCGCACCACCATCGAGAGTTTTGCGTGCGTCTTCAGTTCGAGGAAGCCGTAGACGACCTGCACGCCGGCGCGCTCGAGGTCGCGCGCCCAGCGGATGTTGGCCTCCTCGTCGAAGCGCGCCTTCAGCTCGATCAGCGCGGTGACGGATTTGCCGGCTTCGGCAGCTTCCACGAGCGCGCGCACGATCGGCGAGTTGCTGGAGGTGCGGTAGAGCGTCTGCTTGATGGCGACGACGTCGGGGTCGCGCGTCGCCTGCTGGAGAAACTGCACCACGACGTCGAAGGATTCGTAGGGGTGATGGACGACGAGGTCCTTCTGCCGGATCGCAGCGAAGATGTCGCCGCCTTGCTCGCGGACGCGCTCGGGATGGCGGGGCACGTAAGGGGTGAATTCCAGGTCGGGCCGGTCGAGGCGGGTGAGCTGCGAGAGCTCGTTCATGGCGAGCACGCCATCGACCAGGAACACCTCGTCGTCCGCGGTCGACAGCGCGTGCTGCACGAAGCTGCGCAGCTGCTCCGGCATCTTGGCGTCGATCTCGAGCCGGATCACCGAGCCGCGGCGGCGGCGCTTCAGCGCCGTCTCAAACAGGCGGACGAGATCCTCGGCCTCTTCCTCGATTTCGAGTTCGGAGTCGCGGATGACACGGAAGGCGCCCTGGCCGTGCAGATTGTAGCCGGGGAACAGGCGGTTGATGAACAGCGCGGTGGCCTGCTCCAGCGAGATCAGCCGGACGACCTTGCCCTCAGCCGGCAGGCGAATGAAGCGGTCGATCTTGCCGGGCATGCGGATCAGCGCGTTCATCTGTTTGCCGTCGGCGGCGCGCGTGAGCTGGAGCGCGATGGTGAAGCCGAGGCTCGGAATGAACGGGAAGGGGTGGGCCGGGTCGATCGCGAGCGGAGTCAGCAGCGGGAACACGTTGCTGAGGAAGTAGTCCTCGACCCAGGTTCGTTCCGCCTTGGTGACTTCCTTGCCCTCGACCAGCACGATGCCCTCGTCGGCGAGCGTGCCGCGCAGGTCGCGCCAGATTGCCTGCTGGTCGGAGGCAAGCTGCGAGACGGTTCTGTTGATGAGCGCGAGCTGCTCGGACGGGGTCAGACCGTCGGGGCTGCGCTCGGCAATGCCCTCGCGCACCTGGGCCTTGATGCCGGCGACGCGGACCATGAAGAACTCGTCGAGGTTATTCGCTGAAATCGACAGGAATCGCACCCGCTCCAGCATGGGGTGGCTGGGATTGACCGATTCCTCCAGGACGCGGCGGTTGAAGTGCAGCCAGGAGAGCTCGCGATTGATGAACCGCTCGGGGCTCGATGCGATCGCCGGCGGGCCTTCGGCCTCCGGGGCTTTTTCTTTAATTTCAACAGCTTGCGCAGAGTCCATCAGAAGTCGATCCATCCAGTTCGCCCCAATTTGCGACTTAGCCGCAAAACCCGCGGGAGCATGTGTTAGAGCGATGACGTTTCGATGACATTGATGTTCCGCCGCCCGGCCGCGTCAAGCCGCCTTGGTCAGACATCCCGGAGCAGCTCGGCCGCCAGGGCCCTTGTGACGGGACGGCCGAGGCGCAGGGCCTCGCTGTCCAGCAGGTCGACGGCCCGTCGGGCGGCGGCCGAGGACCGCTCCAGGCGAGTGGCGAGGTAGCTGACCACGCTCTCGTCCACCGCGAGCTGGCGGTCGGCGCAGAATTTGACGATCAGGCCGCGGAAGAGCTGGTCGTCAGGCGGCAGCAGCGAGATAACGGGGACGGCGCGGAGCCGCGAGCGCAGGTCGGCAAGCTCGATCTCGAGAGAAGCGGGCGCCTCGCGTCCGGTGAAGAGGACGAAGGCGCCGTCCTCGCGGGCCAGATTCATCAGATGGAACAGGGCGCGCTCGTCGAATTCCCCGGCCTTGGGGTCCTCGACCACCAGCGCGCCGGTGGCGAGCGCAGCCGGGACGGCTTCGACGGTCAGCCCATTGGCCGTGGTCGAGCGCGCGCCTGAAGCCTCGGCCCAGATTGCGGCGAGATGGCTCTTGCCGCTTCCTTCCGGGCCGGCCAGCCACATGATCCGGTTCGGCCATTCCGGCCAGGCGTCGACCAGCGCAAGACCGGCGGCATTGACGGGGCCTTCGAGGAAATTGTCCCGGCTCAGGCTCTCCGCATGCGGAAGCGAAAACGCCAATTGTCGGGGATGGACGCGGCCTGGCACGCTTGCTTTGCTCCGTGCCGGCGTGCCGGCTTCGTTTGACGAGATGCGACTTCATCGAGCGGGAGTTGGCCTTTTACGGGGCCGCTTCCCAACTCACTTGGCCTCGATCGTGCTCATGTGCCGCAACCACTCAACGAGATAGAGCGACACGGAGGAGAGCGTGAAGACGGTAACGAGGCCCATCAGGATGATATCATAAGGACCGGCTTTGAAGCCGAAGGCGAGGGCGGCCAGCACCAGCGCTGCGAACGCCACCTGGGCCACAGTGTTGAGCTTGGATACCTTCGAGGGCTTCATCTCCACAGGGCGGTCGAACAGCCACGATATGATCACGGCGGCGACGATCATGATGTCGCGCGAGACCACCAGGATGACGATCCAGCGCGGAATCGCGCCCCAGATGCCCAGGGCCATGTAGATCGAGACCAGCAGCGCCTTGTCGGCGAGCGGGTCGAGCAAGGCGCCGAGCTCGCTCGTCATGTTGAAGCGCTTAGCAAGGAAGCCGTCGACCGCGTCGCTGATCCCGGCGATCAGGAAGACGGCGAACGCCACCTCCATTTGGCTCGACACGATGGCCCAGACGATGATCGGGACCAGCATGATGCGGCCCAAAGTAATGATGTTCGGTATACTCACACGGCGCTTCCCGGCACCCGGCCTGACCTCGAATTCGGCCCTTTGGAGGCTGAACCGGTTGATATCTCTACATAGTATACGGAGGCGCGCCATGCGAGCCATTGCGCGTCCCCGGAATTCGACGTAACCAGCCGCAAACCCACTGGAAATCGGGCATGACCGACCGCAAAAACGGCCTCACTTACGCCGATTCAGGCGTCGATATCGACGCGGGCAACCGCCTGGTCGACCTGATCAAGCCAATGGTGCGCGCAACCGCGCGGGCCGGCGCCGACGCCGAAATCGGCGGATTCGGCGGCCTGTTCGACCTCAAGGCGGCCGGTTTCAAGGATCCCATCCTGGTGGCCGCGACCGATGGCGTCGGCACCAAGGTCAAGATCGCGATCGAGACCGGCCTGCATGGCGGGATCGGCATCGATCTCGTCGCCATGAGTGTCAACGATCTCGTGGTGCAGGGCGCCGAGCCGCTGTTCTTCCTGGACTATTTTGCCTGCGGCAAGCTCGATCCGGAGGCGACCGCATCGATCGTCGCCGGTGTCGCCGAAGGCTGTCGCGAATCCGGCTGCGCCCTGATCGGCGGCGAGACGGCCGAGATGCCCGGCCTCTACAAGGACGGCGACTACGACCTCGGCGGCTTTGCCGTCGGCGCCGCGGAGCGGGGCACGCTCTTGCCGCGCAAGGACATCGCCGCCGGCGATGCCGTGATCGGGCTCGCCTCGTCGGGTGTGCACTCCAACGGTTTCTCGCTGGTGCGCAAGATCGTGGAACAATCCGGCCTCGACTTCGGGGCGCAGGCGCCGTTTGCGCCAGTCATGACGCTCGGCGGCGCGCTGCTGACGCCGACGCGGCTCTACGTCAAATCCTGCCTGCGCGCGATCCGCGAGACCGGCGCGGTGAAGGGGCTTGCCCACATCACCGGCGGCGGCTTCACCGACAACATTCCGCGCGTGCTGCCGAACCATCTCGGCGTCGGTATCGATCTGGCGCGCCTGCCGGTGCTGCCGGTGTTCAAATGGCTGGCAGCCCAAGCCGGCATCGCCGAGCTCGAAATGCTGCGGACTTTCAATTGCGGGATCGGCATGATCGCGATCGTCGAGCCGGACAAGGTCGACGAGGTCGTGGAGATCTTCACTGACGCCGGTGAGACCGTCGCACAGCTCGGTACCGTGATCCCGGCTGAGGGCGAGCACCGCGTCGTCTATAACGGCCATCTCGACCTGGCGCTGTAATGACCGGCGCTGTGATGAAACGCCGCGTCGCCATCCTGATTTCCGGCCGTGGCTCCAACATGGCTGCGCTGATCAAGGGCGCGGCCGCGCCGGATTTTCCGGCGGAGATTTCGCTCGTCGTCTCGAACAAGGCCGATGCGCTGGGGCTGGAAAGGGCCAAAGCGAGCGGCGTGACGACGCTGGTGATCGAAAGCAAGCCGTTCGGCAAGGACCGCGCCGGCTTCGAGAAGGTGCTGCAATCAGCGCTCGATCAGCACGGCATCGAGCTGATTTGCCTCGGCGGCTTCATGCGCCTGTTCACGGCCGAATTCACCAAGGCCTGGTACGGGCGGATGCTCAATATCCATCCCTCGCTGCTGCCGTCGTTCCCCGGTCTCGACCCGCACGGCCAGGCCTTGCGCGCCGGCGTCAAGCTGTCTGGTGCGACGGTGCACTTCGTGATCCCCGAGACCGATGCCGGCCCAATCGTGATGCAGGGCGCGGTTCCCGTCAGCGACCACGACACGGCGGACACGCTGTCGGAGCGTATCCTCGAGGTCGAGCACCGCATCTATCCCGCAGCACTGAGCCTGCTCGCGACCGGCAAGGTCCGGATCGAGGGCGACGTGTGCAAGACCGCGGGCAGCGGGCCGTTGGAGAATTTTCTGGTTGCGCCGTTGGTGCGGTGAAGCGCCGTCGCACGAAATACGTCTCATCCCCAAAACAAAAACCCCCGGCAGAGCCGGGGGCAACGTCATGATCTCTTGCGCAGACCGCGAGAGAAGTCAGGAGACCTTGAGGTTCTCCGCGGATGCCTTGCCGCGGTTCTCCACGAGGTCGTATTCAACCACCTGGTTTTCATTGAGGGTGGAGAGTCCGGCGCGCTCGACGGCGGAGATGTGGACGAAGACGTCCTTGTCACTGCCGTTCGGCTTGATGAACCCATATCCCTTGGTCGGGTTGAACCATTTGACGGTGCCCTTTTGCGGCATCCTCAGTCTCCTCCGCTAGATACAAAAACGACGCGGCCGCTTTTCGCGTGCCACGCCACAAACGGGCTTCCGGTAGTCTGTTCGAGTCTTGAGTCTCAATGTCGCGAAACGCACAGTCGAGCGGCCAATTCCGATTGTGTCCGATATTGCAACATGAAAATCGCCCGTTAGCAAGCCACGCGCGAATTTCAAGTCCGGGCCCGGGGTCGTCATCTGCAATTTACGACCTGTGGCCGGGGAACCACAATCGAGGGCAATCGCCTTGGCGATGAGGTCTGGACCGATTGACCCTCGGGGGCAGTTCAGCACAAATCGTCGCACGCAGTGTGGCGCGTGCTGCATTTTTGCGCGCCGCCATTTTGCTTTGGGATTCATCGTCATGCGCTGCACATTGCAGCTTTCCGGGACGCGGCGGGTGATTGGCGGAGACCGGGTTCGTCGGACGGCGGCCAAGGTCGCGAGTGCCATCGTGCTTAGCTTGGTGACGACGGCTGCTCCCGTTCTCGCTCAGGTCGCCCCGCCGCTGCCACCGCCACCCCCACCGCCTCCCACGCCGTCGGCCACCTCCACCAATTACGACCGATCGGCCGGCAACAGCGCACTCAATCTCGGGTCGAACTTCCTGGAGCGGCTCGGCAACCAGGCATCTGGCGGCGTCAGCCGGGCGTTCCGGACCAATCCCGGCGGCGGCGGCGCATCGGCCGGCGCGGAAGATCCGCGCTACCGCACCTGGTTCGAGGGCTACGGCATCTCGGTCCGGACCGATGCGCAAGGAGACTTTGTCGGCGACAAGCGGAAGACCTTTGGGGGTGTCGCAGGCTTTGGCGCGCGGCTCGCACCGGGCGTCAATCTCGGCTTCTCCGTCGACCAGAGCCACACCGACATCGACGTGCCGCTCGCGCTCCAGTCCGCGACGCTGGACCTGACGCAACTCGGCTTCAGCGGCTCCGTCGACAAGGGCCCGTGGACCTGGGCTTTCGCGCTGGTGCACGGTTTCGGCAAGGTCCGCTCCAGCCGGGATACCGGCCTGGGCCTTGCGACCGCGGGTTATCGCGCCGCAGTCGACGGCGCGCTGAGCGAGATCAGCTATTACTGGACCAAGGACCAGCTGCGCATCGTGCCCAAGGGCGCACTGGAATATGTCCGCGCCACCAGCGTCGCGTTCCAGGAGGTTGGCGGCCTCGATCCACTCAATGTCGGCTCGACGGCGCTCTCTCGCGCGCGCGTCATGATCGGGGCCGAGATCGGACGCTACTTCATCTTCGACCAGAAGATCCTGGACCTGTCCGCCTACGGCAAGTTCGTCGACAATGTCCATCAGAACCTGGGATCGGTGCAGGTCAGCCTCGGGACCCAGAGCATCGTCGTGCCCGGCATCGGCGAGAGCCGCTACGGCATGGATGCCGGCGCCTCGGCCTCGCTCAGCCTGACCAACACGGCGCGGCTCTACGTCAACTATGACGGCAAGTTCCGCAGCGAGCTGACGTCGCACCAGGGCACGGTCGGCTTCGAATATCGGTGGTGAGGCGAAACCTGCCCACCTCTACCCAGAGCGGGATCTGGAAAATCGCGAAGCGGTTTTCCGAAGAGATCATGTTCAAGCTTCAAGTCGGCATTGCCGCGACATAACCCGTCAATCCAAAGCCCTCGCGCGCGGCCGTCATCATCGGCGCCAGCGCGTTCGGGTGGATGAACTCGTCGCGGAAACAGGGATGGATCTTGGGATCGAAGATCTTCTTCAGCCAATCGACCACGATCTTGTGGCGCTCGGAGGCGCGGAACTCCTTGTGATAGGTGAGCCAGAGATCGGCGTGGTGGCTGACGCCGAGATCGACGGCAACGAGCGGGGCGCCGAGCGCGATCGAGACCGTCGGCAGGAACCCGATGCCCGCGCCGCGCTCCACCGCATAGAGCACGCCGACCGAAGAATTGGTCTTGATCCCGACGATGCCCTCGAGCGACTTCAGTCCGAGCACGCGGGCGTAGGCGCCGTCGTCGACCTGCGGGGCGCTCTGCTTGATGATGCGATGGTTCTTCAGCTCGGCCAGGCTCGCCGGCACGCCGTAGAGGTTTTCGTACTCCTTGGAGACGAAGGGATAGATGTGCAGCCGGCCGAGCTTGGCGACGATCAGATCGGGATTGGTCGGCGGCTCGAGCTGGATCGCGATATCGGATTCGAGCCGCGCGACGTCGGCCTGTTCCATCGCGCAGCGCAGATCGACGGTGATCTTGCGATAGGTCTTCTGGAAGTCGATCAGTCGCGGCAGGATCCAGAAATTGCCGGGGCCTTCCGTCACCGCGACGCGCACGGTGCCTGACATGTCGTTCGACGATCGCGAAGCACGCCGGAACACGTTGAAGGCATGACGCTCCATATGCGCGACGTCGGCGATCATCGCGCTGCCTTCGTCGCTGAGCGTGAGCCCGCTCTGGTCGCGCAGGAACAGCTTGCAGTCGATGCTCTCTTCAAGCCGGTCGATCCTGCGCATCAGGGTGGTGGAGGTGAGCCCGAGCTCCTCGGCGGCGTTGCGGAAGCTTTTATATTTTGCGCAAGCTAAAAAGAGTTTCAAATCGTCCCAGGACATCTCCAGGGCTTCTTCACGGTGCTGCATCATCGCAGCACCCCGGTGCAATAACTGCTGCATACGCCTGATCCCCAGCCGCTAAGCTCTTGGTCATAGCGGGGTACGAAAGCCGCGAACGATAGAGGGGTGACATGGGTATTGAAAGGGGCTCGTTTGCCGCAAGGCATGATTTCGACGCATTGCCGCTCAGTCCGGATGTCGACGTCCGTCGCGCCCAATTTTCCGAAATCGCCGCGCTTTCGCAGTTGGCGCACCGGCTGGTGCCGGGCGTCCGGATCGGGGCGGCGGAGCTTGCAAAATATTTCGCCTTCGATCCCGAGAGCATCCTGACTTTCAGCCGGAAGGGTAACCTCGTCGGCGGCATGGCCTTCCTGTTTCTCAACGATCGCGGGCATGATGCGCTGCTGCTCGACGAGATCTGCCTCACCGCGCCGGAGACGCGCCATCTCGCGTCCGCGAAGGAAGACGTTTCCGCCATCTACATCTGGGCGATCGCGGCGACGGGGCGCGGCGTCGCCGGTCTCGGCAAGGCCGCGGCTCATCTGAGGCAGCTAAGGTTTCGCAACGCGGATTGCTATGCGCAGCCGTCAACCGTGGCCGGACGCGACATCATGAAGGCGACGGGATTCGAGCCTGTTCCAAGCTTCCAACCCGACCTCTGGTGCTACGAGCGGCCTTGGAATCGGCAGCCGATGCGCATGCCGGGCGCGATCATTCAAGCAAGGAGTTTTGCAGATGCACGGTACTAGGATTCCTCTCGCGAAGCCCGATTCCCGCGCCATCACCATTCGCCTCGCACGCGATCTCAGCGATCTCATGCTGGTCACCTCGATCCGCTCGGCCGTCTATCTCGCCGAGCAGGATTGCCCGTTCGACGAGGAGTTCGACGGCAACGACATGGTCGCCGCGCATTTCATCGGCTATGTCGGCAACGAGCCTGCGGGCTGTCTGCGAGTGCGGTTCTTCGGCGATTTCGCCAAGGTCGAACGACTTGCGGTGCGGCACCAATATCGGCGCTCGCGGGTCTCGTTCAAGCTGGTGCAGGCCAGCGTCGACTATGTGAAGCGCAAGGGCTTTCGCAAGATCTACGGCCAGGCGCAGGACCGGCTGGTCGATTTCTGGGCCCATTTCGGCGCCAAGCCGCTCGGCCACAATCGCAAGATCACTTTCTCCGACTTCTCCTACACGGAAATGCTGCTGGAGATCGAACCGGGCCCGGATGCCATTACGCTGGACAGCGATCCGTACGTGATCATCCGCCCCGAGGGCGATTGGGACCGGCCGGGCGTGCTCGACGCCTCGGCAGGACGGGCCGTGACGTCGCCGCTGCGGGACGTCGCGCTCGCTGGCCGTTGAAACTGGTGCAGCTGCGCGCAAAAACATGCTGGTTTCCATCTCCGACGATCCGCCGATCCTGGTCTGCGCGGATCTCCAGGTCGAATATCTGACCCCCGGCCGTCGCCACGTCATCCTCGACGGCGACGCCGCGACAGCGCGCTGCGTGGAACTGTTGACGTTCTGGCGCGACAATCTCTGGCCAGTGATGCATCTAAAGCGCATCGCACAGGCGGCCTGGTTCAATCCGGCATCCAAGCTGACCGATTGGATCGCGGAGGCGAAGCCGCGGCCTGGAGAAATGACGTTCGAGCACCCGCTGCCGTCGGCCTACAGTTCGGCGCGGTTTGTGGACTACATGTCCAATATCCGCAATGTCCGTTGCGTGCTCGCGGGTTTTTCCCTGGACGAAACTGTCTTGGCCACCGCCATCGACGGGTTTCACCGCAGTCATCGCTTCCAGGTAGTGGCCGACGCGGTGGCCTGCCGGCAGCCGGGGACCGGCGATGCTGCCGCCTACAAGCATGCGGTAGTGAATGTGATCGGGAATTTTGCTACAATCCAGTCCAGCGCCGAACTGATCAGAACCAGCGGCGCCGTTGCGGTGTAGGCGGCCGCGATCGACGGATGGAGTGGGACATTGTCACGGGGAGATCAGCTCAAGGAGCTGGCAAGCGACCTGTCGCGTGCCGCCGAGGCGGCGCGCCGTCTTGGTCTGCCCACGACGGTGTATCTGCTCTCGATGGCGCTGGTGGAGGTGCGGGAGGCCGCTGCCGGCGATAGCGATGGAAATGACGACGGCGCGGCGTGACAGCTGCCCGATGTGCGGCTTTGTGCAACGCTGCTGAGCGCTTGCTGCCGACGAATTGACGTTGCAAGTTTTGCGCGGTGGCAATAGCCAAGGAGCTGGATCATCGAGTGATGACGCTGGCCGCGCCGGCGACGTGACGCTTTCAAGGATGCCTGCAAATGTCCATGCTGCCCAATTCGCAAGAGGCCCGGGATGTGGCCTATCAGCTCCATCCCTACACCAACGCGCGCGCCCATCAGCAGGCCGGTCCCCTGGTGATCGAACGCGGAGAGGGCCCTTACGTGTTCGACGCCTCGGGCAAGCGCTATTTCGAGGCGATGGCAGGCTTGTGGAGCGTCGGGCTCGGCTTCAACGAGAAGCGGCTGGTCGAAGCCGCGCACAAGCAGATGCTCGCGCTGCCGTTCTATCACACCTTCTCCGCCAAATCGCACGGGCCCTCGATTGATCTCGCCGAGAAGCTGGTGGCGCTGTCGCCGGTGCCGATGAGCAAGGTCTTCTTCACCAACTCCGGCTCGGAGGCCAACGACACCGTTCTGAAGTTGATTGCCTATCGCTCCAATGCGCTCGGCCAGCCACAGCGCAAGAAGGTGATCAGCCGGATGCGCGCCTATCACGGCGTCACGATTGCGTCCGCCAGCCTCACCGGGCTGCCGAACAACCACCGCTCTTTCGACTTGCCGCTCCCGAACATCCTGCACACCGGCTCGCCGCATTTCTACAAGGACGGCGCCCCCGGGGAGAGCGAGGAAGCCTTCGCGACGCGGCGGGCCGAGGAGCTCGATGCGCTGATCCAGAAGGAAGGCCCGGACACGATCGCGGCGTTCTTCGGCGAGCCGGTGATGGGCGCGGGCGGCGTCATCGTGCCGCCGGCGACCTATTGGGAGAAGATCCAGAAGGTTTTGAACAAGTACGACATCCTGTTGGTCGCCGACGAGGTCATCTGCGGCTTCGGCCGCACCGGCAAGATGTTCGGCTGCGAAACCTACGGCATCAAGCCCGACGCGATCGTGGTCTCCAAGCAGATCACCTCGAGCTATTTTCCGCTGTCGGCCATCATGATGAACGATCGCATGTTCGAGCCGATCGCCGACGAGAGCAACAAGATCGGCGTGCTCGGCCACGGCTTCACCGCGGGCGGCCATCCCGTCGGCTCGGCGATTGCGCTGGAGAATTTGAAAATCATCGAGGAGCGGGGCCTGGTTGCGCATGCCGCCGAGCTCGGTGGCTACATGCAAGGCAAGCTGCGTGAACTCACCAGCCATCCGTTGGTCGGCGAGGTCCGCGGTGTCGGCATGATCGCTGCGATCGAACTGGTGCTGGACAAGGCGCGCAAGACCGCGGCGGCGACGCCGGGCGCCGTCGGCGGCATGGCCAGCCGCATGCTGCAGGAGCGCGGCGTGATCTCGCGCAACATGCTCGACGCCATCGCCATCTGCCCGCCGCTGATCGTCACCAAAGCTCAGATCGACGAACTGATCGCGGCGATTTCAGGTGTGCTGGACGACATGAAGCCGGAAGTGGCGAAGCTGACGCCGGCGTAGAAGGAGCTTTCAGCTTTCACCTCGTCATTGCGAGGAGCGAAGCGACGAAGCAATCCAGACTGAATCCGAGAAAAGATTCTGGATTGCTTCGCTGCGCTCGCAATGACGATGTAGCGAGAGCGAGGGATCGGGGGCTATTCCGCCCGCTGAACCCCGATCACGCGGCCTTTCTCGACCGCCAGCGCCAGCTCGCCGCGCTTCAGTTTCAGTGCGGCCTCGCCGAACAGCTCGCGGCGCCAGCCGCGTAGTGCCGGCACGTCGGCCTCGTCGTCGGCCGCGATCTCCTCGAGATCGTCGACGGTCGCAATCACCTTGCTGGCGACCGCATGGCGCTCTGCGGTCATGCGCAACAGCACCTTCAACAGCTCGACGATCGCGGCGCCATTGTTGTTGTTGCGCGGCTTTTCCAGCTTCGGCAGCGTGGCGTGATCGCGCGCCAGCCCGCGCTCGACGGCGGCGACGATGTCGGCGCCCCATTTGGATTTTTCAAAACCCTTCGGCACCGAGCGCAGGTTTGCGAGCTTCTCGATCGTATTCGGCGCGTGGGTCGCGATGTCGCTGACGGCCTCGTCGCGCAGCACGCGGCCGCGCGGCACGTCGCGGCTCTGCGCCTCCTGCTCGCGCCAGGCGGCGACCTCCATCAGGACTGCGAGGTCCTTGGGCTTGCGCACCCGCGTCTTGAGCCGTTCCCAGGCGCGCTCCGGGTGGAAGTCGTAGGTCTTGGGCGAGGTCAGGACCTCCATCTCGATCGAGACCCATTCGCTGCGCCGGCGCTTCTTGAGGTCGGCATCGAGCGCTGCGAACACGTCGCGCAGATGCGTGACGTCGGACACGGCGTAGTGCATCTGCTCCTTGGTCAGCGGCCGGCGCGACCAGTCGGTGAAGCGATGAGTCTTGTCCGGGCGGTGTCCGGTGACCTTCTCGACCAGCGCGTCGTAGGCGATGCTGTCGCCGTAGCCGAGCACCATGGCCGCGACCTGGGTGTCGAACACGGGGTGCGGAATGATGCCCGCCTGATGCCAGATGATCTCGATGTCCTGGCGGGCGGCGTGGAACACCTTCAACACGGCCTCGTTGACCATCAGCTCGAAGAACGGCTTGAGGTCGATGCCGGCAGCCAGGGTGTCGATGACGATCGCTTCCTCGGCGCTGGCCATCTGCACCACGCACAGCAGCGGGTAATAGGTGGTCTCGCGCAGGAACTCGGTATCGACGGTAATGACGGGGTGCTTGGCCAGCCGGCTGCAGGCAGCCGCAAGGTCAGCGGTGGTGGTAATCAAATCCATGAACGGCCCATGACAAGTCCATCAGCCGTTCTGCCGAAAGCGCTGTGATGTCAAGGGGCTCGAAGCGAATTCGAGCCTTGCATTTGGGCCGGAATCGCATTTTCCGACGAAAATCCTATTCGTAGCGGACCCGCCGGGAGGGTTTGCGCGCACAAGGCAGTGCCACCACGATCACGCACATGGCGACCAGCGCCAGCCCCAGGAACTCGAAAACCAACAGATCCACGGCAAAAACCCCTCAGAAACATTGCTAGACTTGTCTGGGTTGCGTTGATGGTCTGTTAATTGTCGTGGTTACCGGCGGCGGCCCGGACTGAATGGTGGACGGGGAGTTAACGGCGCTCGGGGGGACTAGTCAGGCGCCCCCGCCAAAGGCTCCGTCGGGCCGTCGACCCATTGAACTTTTTCGGATCTGAACCGGGCCCATTTGCTGAGGCCGTGCTCGGGATCAACCTTGAGGCGGTCGCCGATCAGTCTCGTGAGTTCGTCGTGGCGTTGCCGTTCCTCGGGCAGGGCGGGGTGAGTTTTGTGGGGGGTCTTGCCCTGCCGATACGCACTTTCCCACCGCAGCCAGATCTCCCAATCCTCCAGCACCAACGAAAGCAAATCCGGATCGATAGGGCTCAGCAGGAAGCGCGACGAGTAGTCGTCTCTCTCCGCGTCGAACTGCCTTTCGTAGACGTGCGGCTTTCCCAGATAGTCGGCAACGCCAAGTTCTGGTCCGTCGTAATATTTGTTGACGGTGTAAATTTGGTCCCAGACATCTGTGCTCATCGTGCCAGCATGACAGGATCGATCGCACACCTCCAGCAGGTCATCGGCTTCATGTCATCAGCTTCGGCAAGGCCCCGGCGAGGATGTCCACGGCGGCGCGGACCTTTGGCGGCATGCGGGGTGAGCGGGGCCACAGCGCGTGGCAGTCGTAGAGGAATGCGGGCTGGCCGTCGAAGAGGCTGACCAGAGCGCCGGCGCGGATGCGCTCGCGAACCAGCCAGTAGGGCAGCCAGGCTAGCCCCATACCTTGCGCGGCGGCATCGACGATCGCCTCCAGATCGTCGAGCCTGAGCCTGCCGGCCGGCATGATCTCGCGCTGCGGCTGGTCCTCTTGCGGGAACAGCCAAGGCCGCACGCGACCGGAGCGGCGATAGATGATCGCCTGATGTGCAGCGAGATCGTCGAGCGATTTCGGCTTGCCGTTGGCGCGCAAATACGAGCGCGCGCCGCACACCACCATGCGTTGGCTTGCGATGCGCCGCGCAATCAGGCCGGACTGGTCGTCGAGATCGCCGGTCCGGATCGCAAGATCGTAGCCGGCCTCAATGATGTCAGCGATCGGATCGCCAAATGAGAGGTCGAGCTCGAGCTGCGGATATTTCCGCGCGAGCTTCATCAGCGAGGGCGCGATGCAGTGCCGTCCGAGCAGGGCGGGCATGGTGACGCGCAGCCGGCCGCGCGGCTCGGAGAGCTCGTCGGTAACGACGGCGTCGGCGGCATCGGCCTCGCTGAGTACGGCGCGGCAGCGCTCGTAATAGGCCTGGCCCGCCTCTGTCAGGCTCTGGCGTCGGGTGGTGCGGTTGAGGAGGCGGACGCCGAGCCGCTCTTCGAGGAAGCGCACATGTTTGCCGACCATCGGGCCTGAAATCTCCAGGGCGTCGGCCGCAGCCGCGAACGAGCCGAGGTCGACGGCCCTGACGAACACGGCCATGCTGGTCAGGCGGTCCATGATTGCAAACTCCTGGTTTCGACTGTTCGCACCATTCGGCGGTTTATCCGCTTCCGTGGGTTCGGCATAGCTCCATTCAGTTCAACTGTTTTGGAGTGTATCCGTGGCCCGCGTCGTTCGCTTTCATCGCCATGGCGGTCCCGAAGTGCTGCACATCGAGACGGTCGACGTCCCACCGCCGGGAACGGGAGAGGTTCAGCTTCGGGTCAGGGCCCTTGGTCTCAACCGCGCGGAAGCGCTGTTACGAACGGGCACCTATATCGAGACCGCGACATTTCCGTCGGGCCTGGGTCTGGAGGCGGCGGGCATCGTCGAGGCGGTCGGAGAGGACGTTGACGGCTTTGTGCCGGGCGACGCCGTCAGCATCGTGCCGCCGCTGTCGATGGTGCGATGGCCGGCCTACGCCGAACTCGCGAATTTTCCGGCCGATCTCGTCGTCAAGCATCCGCCCGAGCTTGGCTTCGAGGCGGCGGCTGCGGTGTGGATGCAGTATCTGACGGCTTACGGTGGGCTGGTCGATATCGCCGGACTTGGCCGAGGCGACGTCGTCGCCATCACGGCGGCATCAAGCAGCGTCGGGCTTGCCGCCATCCAGATCGCGAACCGGATCGGCGCGGTCCCGGTCGCGCTGACGCGAACCACCACCAAGCGGCGCGCCTTGCGCGATGCCGGCGCTGCCCACGTGATCGCCGCGGACGAGGAGGACACCGGAGCGCGGCTCGCGGAGGTTGCCGGTTCAAACGGCGTCCGCGTCGTGTTTGACGCGGTCGGCGGTCCTGCATTCGAGCCGCTGACCGCGGCGATGGCGCCGGGTGGCATCCTGATCGAATATGGCGGGCTCAGCCCCGAGCCGACGCCATTTCCGCTCTTCAACGTCCTGACCAAAAGCCTGACGCTGCGCGGCTATCTCGTGCACGAGATCACCCGCGAGCCCGCGCGGCTCGCGAAGGCCAAGGCTTTCATCCTCGATGGCCTGGCGGATGGGACGTTGAAGCCGATCATCGCCAGAACGTTCCGGTTCGAGGACATCGTCGCAGCGCATCGTTTCCTGGAGTCGAACACGCAATTCGGCAAGATCGTGGTGACGGTTTGAACCGGCCCGTCCAGACGAATTCGGCGCTCCGCATGGCGGAGCGCCGACGTTCGTTTGACGGTTGCAGCCGGCCTTACGGCAGCTTCAGCGATGTCTCCGCATTGTACGGTTTCAGCGTCTCGTCGGCGGCCTTCTGGGCGGCGACGAGCGCCTCCTTCGGCTGCTTCTTGCCGTTGAGAACCAGCATCACCTCGTCCTCCAGCGTCTTGCGCACCGGCACGGTCTTGTAGGTCGCAAACCACGGTTTTGCGACGTCGAGCTGCTCGACGGCGGTCTTGGCGTCCGGGTTCTTGTTCAGGAATTCGACCATGTCAGGCGTCTTGTAGGCGGCCATGTTGGGCGCGAAATATCCGGTGGCGCGGCTCCACCAGCCGCTCTTCTCGGGCGAAGTCATCCACTTGATCAGCATCCAGGCGGCCTTCTGCTTGTCGGCTTCCTGGCCGGCCGGAACGATCAGCGAGGCGCCGCCGATCGGCACGGCGTTGCGGACGTTGCGCGGGATGAAAGCGACCTTGTAGGCGAACTTGGCGTTGTCGCGCACGTAAGTGAGCGAGCCCGTCGAGAGCATCATCATCGCGGCATTGCCGGAGATGAAGGAGGTGCTGACGGCCGGACCGGGCGTGGCGCCGGGCGGGTGAACCTTGTGCTTGGTGACGAGGTCGTTCCACCAGGTCAGCGCGCCCAGCATCGAGGGCGTGTCGTAATAGACCTCGCCGCCGAACTCCTCGTTGTAATAGCGCCCGCCATTGCTCATGGTGAGCGTCTCCATCATCCAGCCGCAATAGTCGTAGGCGCAGGGGATCGCGATGCCCCATTGGGTCACCTTGTCACCCTCGCGCTTGGTGAGCTTCTTGGCCCAGTCGGTCAATTCAGCCCAGGTCTGCGGCGGCTTGCTCGGATCGAGGCCCGCTTCCTTGGCCTTGTCGGCGTTGATGTAGAGCAGCGGCGTCGAATTATGGAATGGCACGCCGTAGACTGAGCGGTTGATCACCGCGTTGCCCTGCAGCGCCGGAAAGAACTGGCCCAGAAACTGCTCCTTGGTGGTGCCGTCGGCGGCAATCAAGGGATCGAGGTTTGTGAGCTCGTTCTCGATCTGCATATCGAGCAGGAAGTTTGCCGACATGATCACGGCAGCCGGCGGCTTGCCGGCCTTGATCGAGGCGCGCGTCTTGATCAGCGTGTCGTCATAAGAGCCGGTGTAGACCGCGGTTGCCTTGATCGCCGGATGAGTGTCGTTGAATTCCTTGATCAGGGTGCCCATGTCGCGGGCGAGCTTGCCGTCGACAGGAACGGGGAAGAACAGGTCGATCTCGGTCGGGCCTTCGGCCAGCGCCGGGAAGGTGAGGGCGCTTGCCAAAGTGCCTGCAATGGCAAGGCCAAGCATGAGCCTGCGGGAAAACAGCATCGAGAAATCTCCTATTTGATGCCTGAGGTGACGAAAGAGCTGATGAAGCGTTTCTGGAAGATCAGGAAGGTGACGAGCAGCGGTGCGATCACCATCAGCGTGCCGGCGGCGATGGTGCCCCAGGCCTGCGTGCCTTCGGCGGTCGCGGTAAACACCGAGAGTCCGACCGTGAGCGGCCGCTTGTCTGGCGAATTGATCACCATCAGAGGCCACAGGAAGTCGTTACAATGGCTGGTGACCGAGATGATCGCGAAGGCGGAAAAGCTCGGCATCGACAGCGGCACGTAGATGTGGCGGATGCGCTGGAGCAGGCTGGCGCCGTCGATCAGGGCAGCGTCTTCCAGCTCGGTCGGGATAGCCTCGAACGCTTGCCGCATCAGGAAGGTGCCGAAGGCGGAAGCGAAGAACGGCATCATCACGCCGGTGAGCGTGTCGTAGAGGCCGAGCTGCGCCACCAGGCTCAAATTGGGCACGATCAACAGCACCGGCACCAGCATCAGCTGCATGAGGAAGAGGTAGAAGATCAGCGATTTTCCGGCGAAGTCGAGCCGCGCAAAGGCAAAGCCCGCCAATGTGATCGTGACGAATTGCACCAGCAGGATGCCGGTGCAGATCATGATGGTGTTGAGGGCGTAGCGTGGGAAATCACCGATCTCCCAGGCGTCCCTGACGTTGTCGAGCGTCGGCTTCAGGCTCGGCATCAGCTCGGCCATCAGATTGATGCCTTCGGATGCCGGACGCAACGTCGCCACGCCCATCCACAGGAACGGGATCAGCCAGACCACCGCGAGTAGCACGGTCAGCGCAAAGCCGAGCTTTGGCGTGATCTCACGGCGGGTCGCGAGCGGGGCGTCCTTGAGCAGCCAGTCGATCAGCTTCATGCGCCGCCCTCGCGGTTCGCCATCGCCCGGAAGGAGAGCGCGGTGAGGCCCATCAGCGCCGCAAGCGTCAGCAGTGTCGCTGCCGAGGCCTTGCCGATGTCGTAATGCTCGACCGCCTGCTGGTAGATGTAGAACAGCACGAGATTGGTCGCGTTGGACGGCCCGCCCTTGGTCATGACGAAGACATGGTCGACCTGCGTGACCGCGTTGAGCGTGGCGATGACCGTGACGAACAGGAAGGTGGGCTTGAGCTCCGGCAGGATGATGTGGCGCAGCCGCTGGTACGGCCCGGCGCCGTCGAGATGCGCGGCTTCCATGACATCTTCCGGCACTGCCTGCAGGCCGGCCAGGAAGAACAGCATGTAATAACCCGCGTTCTTCCAGATCGTGATGACCATGATCGCATAAAGCGCGATGTCGGAATCGCCGAGCCAGTTCGGCAGCACCGGAAGCAGGCCGCCGATGTAATAGTCGAGCAGCCCGACATTGGGCAGGAAGACGAACAGGAACAGCGCGGAGGCCGCGACCATCGGGATCAGCACCGGCAGGAATAGCGCGGCGCGCAGCGCGCTGGTCACGGCGTTGGTGCGCGACAGCGCCAGCGCGAACAGCAATGCGAGGGCGATGCTCGGGACCGCGGTGCCGACGGCATAGACGAGATTGTTGACGACCGCGCCGGTGAAGGCGGAGTCCGCAAGCACCGCTGCGATGTTGTCGAGACCGACGAAACGGACCGGCGCCCTGGGCGTGGCGCGCTGATAGAGCGCGTCGACGAGGACGCGGCCCATCGCACCATAGGTGAACAGCGCGAGGAAGACGAGCGAGGGCAGCAGCAGGAGATAGGCCTGCAGCGAGGTTTTGAAGCGGTGAGAAAACCGATTCAGGATATGCAGGCGCGGCGGCGCCGAGGCCGCGACCGGGAGAGCCGCGGGTTCTGCGAAGCTCATCTCATCGCGCCGGGAACTTGAGCGCATAGTCGCGGCCGTCCACTCCCGCCGGTGGCTCGAAGGGAAAGCGCAGACTGGTGTCGAGGAAGTCGTGGCTGTGCACGACCAGGTTCTCGCCGTCGATCAGCGCCACGCCGTAGGCCGGCGGCTCATGGCTGGCGAGATGCTCGGCCGCGGCGGCGTCGAGCTCGAACCAGACCTGGTGATTGGTGCCGCGGAGCGTCGAGAACGGGATCTTGCCGTAGCTGCCGAAGATCGGCCGGTGCACATGGCCGAAGAAGAGGTGGCGGATGCGCGATCGGTAGGGCGCGATCACCTCGGCGAACTCCGCGCTTTGCTTCAACGCGATCTCGTCCATGGCGTGCACGCCGACCGGGAACGGCGGATGATGCATGAAGACCACGAACGGCATGTCCGCCGGCGCGGCCGCGAGCGTGCTCGCGAGCCAGCCGAGACGCTTGGCGCACATCTCGCCGGCGTGGCTGGTCTCGTCCAGCGTGTCGAGGAAGACGAACAGGCCGTGCTCGGTGGTGCGTGTGCCCTGCACGAAGCAGTTGGGATCGCGCGGGGCGGATTTCAGGCTATCGAGGCAGCTGACGCGGCGGTCGTGATTGCCGACCATGGCGATGTACGGGATTCTCAGCGCGGACATTGCGTCTGCGAAATTGGCGTAGGATTCCGGCTCGCCCCAATGGGTGAGGTCGCCGGTCACGACCGCGAAAGCCGCATCGGACTGATGCTCGTTGATGTCGGCAATCGCAGCGTCCAGTCGGGCGCGCGGGTCGAGGCCATACAGCTTCAGCCCGGGATTCGCGAGATGCGTGTCGGTGACGTGGATGAATTTGAACGGCATGTCGCGCTTGTCAGGACCCTTGGAGGATGGACGCCTCCGGCAAGGCGGCCCTGACAGGCCGTTAGAGCGCGAGTGTTTCAGTTTGATGACAGCGGTTCCGGTGGCGCCAGGCGTCCACAAGCTCGGCTCGCTACGCCTTGCTAATCCACCCTACGCACCGAGTTTGTCGTTACGTCCCGCAGAACGTCTGCAGCACCCGCTGGTCCGGCAGCGGGGGATCGGCGTGGGCGGCGTAGTCCGGCTGGTCCTCGAACGGCTTTGCCAGCACCTTCACCAATTCCTCGAACGGCGCGTAGTTGTCATCGTTGACCGCGGCCTGGATCACGGCCTCGATGCGGTGGTTGCGCGGGATGAAGATCGGGTTGACGGCGTGCATGGCGGCTTGCCGTTCGGCTGCGCTCTGCGGCTCAAGCGCCGTGCGATCGTGCCAGCGCCTGGCCCACTCGTCGAACGCCGCGGGGTCCATGAATTGCGCGCGTGCATCGTCGGCAGTTGGATCGCCAGCTGCGTCACCGAGTTTGCGGAAGGTGAGGGTGAAGTCGGCCTGGTTCTTGGCCATGGCATCCAGCAGGTCCTGGATCAGCGCGTCGTCGCCGTCGCGCTCCGTGAACAGGCCGACCTTCTTGCGCAGGCCCGCCTGATAGGTGTCGCTGAACGTCTCGGAGAAGGCGCCGAGAATGTCCTGGGCTTCGGCGACCGCCTTTTCCTGATCGTCGGAGAACAGCGGCAGCAGGCATTCGGCCAGCCGAGTCAGATTCCACAGCGCGGTGCGCGGCTGGTTGGCATAAGCGTAGCGGCCCATCTCGTCGATCGAGGAAAACACCTGCGCCGGATTATAGGAATCCATGAAAGCGCACGGACCGTAATCGATGGTCTCGCCTGATATCGACGAGTTGTCGGTGTTCATCACGCCGTGGATGAAGCCGACCAGCAGCCAGCGTGCGACCAGATTGGCCTGGCGCGCGACGACGCCACCGAGCAGCGCGTGATAGGGCCGCTCGGCGCCGAGCAGCTCCGGATAGTGCCTCGCGATGACATGGTCGGCGAGCCGGCGAATGGCATCGGTGTCGCGGCGGACGGCGAAGAACTGGAAGGTACCGACGCGGATGTGGCTCGAGGCAACACGGGTCAGCACCGCGCCGGGCAGCGCGGTTTCGCGGATGACGTGCTCGCCGGTGACGACGGCAGCGAGTGAGCGCGTGGTCGGAATGCCGAGCGCGAACATCGCTTCGCTGACAATGTATTCGCGCAGCACCGGCCCGAGCGCGGCACGACCGTCGCCGCGGCGGGAGAACGGGGTGGGTCCCGAGCCCTTGAGCTGAATGTCGCGGCGGATGCCATCCTTGTCGATGACCTCGCCGAGCAGGACCGCCCGTCCGTCGCCCAGCTGCGGAACGAATTGCCCGAACTGGTGGCCGGCATAGGCCATGGCGATGGGATCGGCGCCGGCGGGAACCGTCTTGCCCGCCAGGATTTCGGCGCCCTCAGGGGTCTCCAGCACATCTGGATCGAGCCCTAGCTGGATCGCCAGCGGCCGATTCAGCTTGATGAGCCGGGGCGCCGCCACCGGCGTCGGTGCGACACGGGCGAAAAAGCTGTCCGGCAGCGCCGAATAGGAGTTCTGGAACGGGAAATGGACTGTCATGGCCTCAAGATAGGCGTGGAACGCCTGATGGCAAAGGCTTGAGCCCGGATTGAGCAAAAATGGGCACTTCCAGCCGAAAACGGGCCGTTCCCTTGGTTGCCGCCCCGGGCCTCGTCGGGTAAACCCTGCCGAACTTTTGGATAGGCCATTTTGGCCTACTCGATTCGACCCCTCCGACATTGATTTTGGAACGACCATGCATCGCTACCGGTCACATACATGCGGCGCGCTCCGCGAGAGCAACATCGGCGAGACGGTCCGCCTTTCAGGCTGGGTCCATCGCGTTCGCGACCATGGCGGCGTGCTGTTCATCGACCTGCGCGACCATTACGGCCTGACCCAGTGCGTGGTCGACCCGGACTCGCCGGCATTTTCGCAAGCCGAGAAGCTACGCTCGGAATTCGTGGTCAAGATGGACGGCAAGGTCCGCCGCCGCCCCGAAGGCACCGACAATGACGATTTGCCGACCGGCAAGATCGAGATCTATGTCAGCGAGATCGAGGTGCTGGGACCCGCCGGCGATCTGCCGCTGCCGGTGTTCGGCGACCAGGAATACCCTGAAGACATCCGCCTGAAGTACCGCTTCCTCGACCTGCGTCGCGAGAAGCTGCATCAGAACATCATGACGCGAGTCGAGATCATCAAGTCGATGCGCCGGCGCATGGAGGGGCAGGGCTTCTTCGAGTTCAACACGCCGATCCTGACCGCATCCTCGCCGGAGGGCGCGCGCGACTTCCTGGTGCCCTCGCGCATCCATCCCGGCAAGTTCTACGCGCTGCCCCAGGCGCCGCAGCAGTACAAGCAGCTGTTGATGATGTCGGGCTTCGACCGCTACTTCCAGATCGCGCCCTGCTTCCGCGACGAGGACCCGCGCGCGGATCGTCTGCCGGGCGAGTTCTACCAGCTCGACGTCGAGATGAGCTTTGTCACGCAGGACGACGTATTCGCCGCGATGGAGCCCGTCATCACCGGCGTGTTCGAGGAGTTTGCCAAGGGTAAGCCGGTGACCAAGGGCTGGCGCCGGATTCCGTTCGCGGAAGCCTTGCGCAAATACGGCTCCGACAAGCCGGACCTGCGCAATCCGATCGAGATGCAGGATGTGTCCGAACACTTCCGCGGCTCCGGCTTCAAGGTGTTCGCGCGCATGCTCGAAGATCCGAAGAACCAGGTGTGGGCGATCCCGGCCAAAGGTGGTGGTAGCCGCGCATTCTGCGACCGTATGAACTCGTGGGCGCAAGGCGAGGGGCAGCCAGGCCTCGGCTATATCTTCTTTGCTCAAGAAAAGGGACCAGAAGCCGGCAGTGTCCGCGAGTCCATCATGAAGGCAGTACGAGAGGAGGGGCACGAAGACGTCGCTAAATGGATGGAACTGCAAGACTTGGTCGTGGGAAGAGGCCCGGTTGCGAACAACTTAGGGCAAGGGCGGACAGAAGTCCTTCGTCACCATTTGGGATTAGAAGCTGGCGATGCCGCGTTCTTCGTCGCCGGCGATCCCGACAAGTTCTGGAAGTTTTCAGGGTTGGCCCGCAACAAGGTCGGCGAGGAGTTGAACCTCACCGACAAGGAGCGGTTTGAGCTGGCCTGGATCGTCGACTTCCCGATGTACGAGTACAACGAGGAAGACAAGAAGGTCGACTTCTCGCACAACCCGTTCTCGATGCCGCAGGGTGGCCTCGATGCCTTGAAGGGTCAGGACCCGCTGACCATCAAGGCGTTCCAGTACGACATCACCTGCAACGGCTACGAGATCGCCTCGGGTGGCATCCGCAACCACGTGCCGGAAGCGATGGTGAAGGCGTTCGAGATCGCCGGCTATGGCGAGCAGGAAGTCGTCGATCGTTTCGGCGGCATGTACCGCGCCTTCCAGTACGGCGCCCCGCCGCATGGCGGCATGGCCGCCGGCGTCGACCGCATCGTCATGCTCTTGTGCGGTACCAACAATCTGCGCGAGATCTCGCTGTTCCCGATGAACCAGCAGGCCATGGACCTCCTGATGGGCGCGCCGTCGGAGCCCAGCACCAAGCAGCTCCGCGAGCTGCATGTGAAGGTGAATCTGCCGCAGAAGTGAGGCTGTCTCCACAGCGTCATTGCGAGCGTAGCGAAGCAATCCAGAATCTTTCGGCGGAGGGACTCTGGATTGCTTCGCTACGCTCGCAATGACGGGAGGGATTTTAGCCGGTCCAAACTGCCATCCCCGCGCGCAGCGTCGTTCCCTACAGCCCCGTCGATGCCTCGATCCTGAACTGCGCCAGCGCGCTCTGTGGGTCGGTTTGCAGGAGCTGCATCAATTGCAGCAGCGGTGCCTTGGCGCGCGGCGACAGCTTGATGGAAAGCGTCTGACCCGGCGTCTCGACGAAGCGGGCGATCGCGTCCACGGCCGCGTTCGCATCCGGATTGGCGGAAGCAACTTGCTCGCGTTTGGCTTTGATGCTCTCGACGAGCGCCTGGCGTGCGGTATCGCGGCTGACATTCTGCATGCGCGCGAACTGCGCCGCGACGAGATCGACGACGCCGCTGTCGCGCAATGAGAATTCGAGCGTGCCCGCCTCGATCCGGGCCGCCTGGCCCATGAGCTGGGCCGGATCGGCCGAAAACACCTCGCGTGGTACGTTGCCGAGCGCGATATGCAATTGCGCTCTTGCGACCCCTCCGATGTCGAGGGTCGCTGGCGTCAGAGCGAAGCCTTTTGACGATTCTGTCCAGACAGCGCCGAGATCGAGGTCGATCGCGAGCTTGTCTAAGCCGGCGGCTAGCAATGGAAGCTGCTTCGGATCGGAAGGATCTGTGGGCGTGACAAATTTGGCAACCACATGCGCCTTGCTCGGGATCGAGCCGACCAGCTGCCCCCAGTCCAGGCTCAATGTGTCGATCATCACCAGCTTCTTGGTGGTCTTGAACGGCGCCGTCACGCCCTTGATCTCCGCGCCCGAGAGCACGCCAAACAGGCCCAGCATCTGATCCGGCGAGGGCGGCTGTCCGGGATGGGTGAGGCTCGCCGCCCACCGCATAAGGTTCGTGATGCTGAACGATTTGAGTGCGAAGCGCTCCATCTTGATTTGCCCTTGTGGCGTCGGCGCATCGAGGCCTTCGAGCGCGAACTCGCCCTCTTGGTATCTGATGGCCCTAAGCCGGGGCGTCCCTTGCGGGGTCGTCATCGACATGGTGCCGATCTCGATCTTGCCGACGCGAAGGCCTTCATAGAACCCGGCGAGCTTTTCCATGATCGCGCGCGATTGCGCCGGCGTGGGCGGGGCCGAGCTGTCCGCCGGCAGCAGCGCCAGGATCTCGGCGGGCCGGAATTTCGATGGTTGCACCGCGATGTCGCTGATGGCGATCCCGTCGACCTGCATTCGGATGCCGAGCGTCGAGGTCACGACATAAGTGCCGCTGGACATCTGCCCGTAGATACGATGATAGCTGTCGTCGTCGGCCTTCTGGGGATCGAGCGCAGCGGCGATCGCGGTCGAATCGAAATCATTGATGATGATGTCGGACACCTCGCCGGTCAGCTTGTCCGCCTTGCCCGGCTGCGGCACGTTGATCGTGAAACTGGCGCGCTCCGCCTTGATCGCGGCGATCTTGCCTTGGTCGAGCTTCTGGATCGCGAGACCCGAATAGACGACCTCGCCACTGCCTCCGGCGCTTTTGCCCGCATCGAAGGCGACTGCGAGGGTTGGCGCTATCACGGAAGAAGCCGTCACGTTTGCGTACTGGTCGAGCACGAAACGGTACATGTCGAACAGGGAGCCTGACGCCGGCGCGTTCTGAGCATGAATGGGACCGACGTAATCCCGCATGGTCAACCGCGGGACCTTGTAAGAGACTTTCAGCTTCCCGGCGCCAACCTCGTCGAGCGCGACTTCGAAGCCGGAGATATCGATGCTGTCGGCCGCGAAGCGTGCCTCCTCGACCTGGCGGATGCCCGCGCCCTTGATAGCGGCGATCTTGACATGAGCCTGTGGCTGGTTGGCAGGCTCAACCGCGATATCCTCGATCGTCAACGTCCGACTCGTCAGATCGAACACCACCTTGCCGTGGCTTGCCTTGCCGCCGCTGGAGCGGATGTGCGCGAAGGCCGCCTCGATCTCGGCGGTGACGCGATGCTTTGCGTAGAGATTGAAGCCGAACCATCCGCCCGCGGCCACCACGGCCGCGACGATCAGGCCGATCAGGATTCGCTTCATTCCCAGCTCCAGTTGCTCGTTTTGCACTGCGCAACCTGCCATATTCGCAAAGCAACGCGCGGTCCAGGGAAAGTGAGCGCTATCAGATATTTGACCGCGCGCGCTGTTGATGGGGCCGCAATCGGATGTTGCCACCGGGGCGCCCGGCGTGCTTCATCCCGTTTCCATGACCCGGAAATACCACCCGAAGGCGGGCCGGTCAGGACAACGTAGTTTGAGGCCGGTAACGCGAGGCGAGACACCGCATGTCGTCTTATTCCGATGATCTCCACCAAGCGGCGCTGGCCTATCACCGGCTGCCGCGCCCCGGAAAGCTCGAGATCCAGGCGAGCAAGCCGCTTGCCAACCAGCGCGACCTCGCGCTGGCCTATTCGCCGGGCGTCGCCGCCGCCTGCCTGGAGATCGCCAAGAACCCGGCGGAAGCGGCGACGCTGACGATCCGCTCCAATCTGGTCGCCGTGGTTTCGAACGGCACCGCCGTGCTCGGCCTCGGCAATATCGGTCCGCTGGCCTCGAAGCCGGTGATGGAGGGCAAGGCGGTCCTGTTCAAGAAATTCGCCGGCATCGACGTGTTCGACATCGAGATCGCGGCCGACACCATCGAGCGCGTGGTCGAGACCGTGGCCGCGCTCGAGCCGACCTTCGGCGGCATCAATCTGGAAGACATCCGCGGACCGGAATGCTTCGAGATCGAGGCGCAGCTGAAAGAGCGCATGAAGATCCCGGTCTTCCATGACGACCAGCACGGCACCGCGATCATCGTTGCCGCCGCCGTCACCAACGCCCTGCGACTCAACGGCAAGAAGCTCTCCGACGTGAAGATCGTAGCATCGGGGGCAGGGGCCGCGGCGATCGCGACCCTGAACCTGCTGGTGTCGATGGGCGCGCAGCGCAAGAACATCTGGGTCTGCGACATCGACGGCCTTGTTCACGAAGGCCGCAACACCACGATGGACCGCTGGAAGGCGGTCTATGCGCAGAAGACCGACAAGCGCACGCTTGGCGACGTCATCGGCGGCGCCGACATCTTCATCGGCCTGTCGGCACCGGGCGTGCTCAAGCCCGAGATGGCCAAGGCGATGGGTGACAAGCCGCTTATCATGGCGCTCGCTAATCCGACGCCGGAGATCATGCCGGAGGAGGCGCGCAAGGTGCGCCCCGACGCCATGATCTGCACCGGCCGCTCCGACTTTCCGAACCAGGTCAACAACGTCCTCTGCTTCCCCTTCATCTTCCGCGGCGCGCTCGACGTCGGCGCCAGCGCGATCAACGAGGAGATGAAGCTCGCCGCCGTCGAGGCCATCGCGCAGCTCGCGCGCGAGGCGCCGTCGGATGCGGTCGCGCAGGGCTTCGACACCGGCGAGACGCAAGGTTTCGGCCCGGGCTCGCTGATCCCGTCTCCGTTTGATCCGCGGTTGATTTTGCGAATCTCGCCGGCGGTCGCCAAGGCTGCGATGGATTCCGGCGTCGCGACCCGGCCCATCACCAATTTCGACGAGTACACCGCGCTGCTCGAGCGCTTTGCCTTCCGCTCCGGCCTCGTCATGAAACCGATGTTCGCGAAGGCCAAGACCCAACCGGTGCGTGTGATCTACGCCGAAGGCGAGGACGAGCGGGTGCTGCGTGCCACCCAGGTGGTGCTGGAAGAGAAGCTGGCGACGCCGATCCTGGTCGGACGTCCGTCGGTGGTCGAGGCCCGCATCGAGCGCTTCGGCCTGTCGATCAAGGCCGGCAGGGACTTCGATCTCGTCAATCCCGAGGACGATCCGCGCTACCGCTCCTACGTGCAGTCCTATGTCGAGGTCGCCGGCCGCCGCGGCGTGACGCCGGATGCGGCGCGCACGGTGGTGCGCACCAACAACACCGTTATCGCGGCGCTCGCGGTGGTGCGCGGAGAGGCGGACGCCATGCTCTGCGGCGTCGAGGGCCGCTACATGAGCCATCTTCGCCATGTCCGCGAGATCGTCGGGTTCACGCCGGGGATCAGCGACTATGCGGCGCTGGCACTGCTGATCACGAGCAAGGGCGCCTTCTTCATCGCCGACACCCAGGTGCGGCCCAATCCGAGCGCCGAAGAGCTCGCCGAGATTGCCTCGCTCGCGGCGGTCCACGTCCAGCGCTTCAACATCAAGCCGAAGATCGCCTTCGTCTCGCATTCGGATTTCGGCAGCTACGACACGGAATCCTCGCGCAAGATGCGCCGGGCGACCCAGCTTTTGAAGGAGAAGCATCCGGAGCTCGAGGCTGACGGTGAGATGCAGGGCGACACCGCGCTCTCGGCCGCGGCGCGCAAAATGGTGCTGCCGCACTCCAACCTCGAGGGCGAGGCCAACATCATGATCATGCCAAGCCTCGACACCGCCAACGTCGCCTATCAGATGATCAAGTCGCTGGCGGACGCGCTGCCCGTCGGTCCGATCCTGATCGGGCCGGCGCGTCCAGCCCACATCCTCACCCCGTCCGTGACGGCGCGAGGCATCCTCAACATGACCGCGGTGGCTGTGGTGGAAGCGCAGGAGCGCGCGTCGCGGCAGCAGCCAACGTTGTTTACGTAAGGCTGGGCTCTTCACCTCGCCCCGCTTGCGGGGAGAGGTCGAATTCGCGCGCAGCTCGAATTCGGGTGAGGGGGACTCTCCGCGAATCCAACTTTCACCGTCCCCGCTGAGGCTCCCCCTCACCCCAACCCTCTCCCCGCAAGCGGGGCGAGGGAGCGCACTTGCCGCGCGTCGGCACTTCAATGCTTTCAAAACGACTTTCGCCATTTCCCCGTTTGTAAACCGGCGAAGGACTCTCCATAATCCTTCAGTGCTTTCGCAAAAATTCCGGTTTCAAAAAGCCTGAGCAAAGAGGCCGATCATGCCAGCGTTCGTGACTTTCGGGCGGATCCTGTTCGCCGTGCTGTTCATCTACACGGGTGCGGCAAGACTGTTTGCCATGCAGGCGACCGTTGATTTCATCGCCGCCAAGGTCGTGGTGCCCGACATGATCGCGCCTTACGCCAAGCAGGTCGAGACGGCGACGGCCATGACGACGCCGCAGCTGCTGGCGATCGCGGTCGGCGTGCTCGAGATCATCGCGGGGGTGATGATCGCGCTGAATTTCGGCGCGCGCTTCTTCGCGATGCTGATGATCATCTATGTCGCGGTCGCGACCTTCCTGTTCTACGACTTCTGGAACCAGGTGCCGCCTGACAACGGCAAGATGCTGGTCGACGCGCTCAAGAACCTGTCGATCATCGGCGCGCTGTTCATGATCATGGGCTACGGCCGCGCCACGCGTCCGGCCGAGGCGGCCTACGGCGACGTGTGACGGCCAAACCACTACGTTCTGCGCCAAGGCGTGACAGTCACGTCATGCGCGGCGTCGAGCAGATACGGCGCGCCCGGCTTCAGCCCGTGTGAGGCCAGCACCTGCTGAGGCGTCCACGCCGGTACTTCGACAAAACAGCCCTCGCCGCCGGGCAGCCGCAGATGCGGGGCTTCCGACAGCCAGAACGTGTCGTAGCGGTCCATGAACATGTCGAACACGACGGGGCCGCCGATGATTGCGACGGTGCCGGAGGCGACATCGGCGAACGCGCAGGCGTCTTCGAAGCTGGCGTGGTCCGGATTCCACAAGGTCGCGTTCGGCGTTTCGGGATCGACGGTCAGCGTCTTGATCTTGCGGGTCAGGATCAGGCGCTTGCGCTTGGGTGAATTCGGCTGCTGCTCGTGCGAGTGACGGCCGTGCACGATCAGCGCAGCGCGATCGAGCGCCTGCTCGAAGAACAGCTTGTCGCCTTCGAACTTCAGGCTGTCGGGCATGACATGCGCCGCGTCGGCGAGCATGCCGTCCGCGGAGACGATGACGTAGCCCTCGATGCGAAAGGACAAGGCGTGGCTATTCGGAAACCGTCGTCACGACGCTGTTGACCGGCCGGGTGCTCACCGTCGGCAGCTTGACGTCCTTGAGCAGCTCCTGGTCGTATTCCGGCAGCGTAGAGGCCGGGAACTTGGCGCGCATCGCCACAACCTTGTAGCCGCCGGCCTTCAGGCGCTTGAGCAACTCGGGCAGGGCCTCCGCAGTGTGCTTCTGGAAGTCGTGCATCAGGATGATGCCCTTGCCCTTGCCGTCCAGCTTCTTCATGACGGTCTCGACCACCTTCTCGGGCTTCGAGGCCTTGAAGTCGAACGAGTCGATGTCGCAGGAGAAGATCGCCGTGTTGCGGTTGCCGAGATAGGTGACCATCTCCGGCGGATGCTGGAGCGCCGGGAAGCGGAAGAACGGCGAGGGCGAGATGCCGCCGAGCGCCCATTTCACTGCGGAAAGACCCTTCTCGATCTCTTCCTTGCGCTGCGCTTCCGTGAGCTTCTTGTTGTTGAGATTGGCGTGCGACCAGGTGTGGGTGCCCACGGTGTGGCCGGCCGCGTAGACCTGCTTGAGAATCTCCGGCTCGTAGGTCGCGTGCTTGCCGATCGAGAAGAAGATGCCGGTGGTGCACTCGTCGGCGAGCGCCTTCAGCACCGCGGGCGTGTTCTTGGGCCAGGGGCCGTCGTCGAAGGTCAGCACCACCTCCTTGTCGCGCAGGAAGTCGAGCTCCTTGAAATGCTCGAAGCCAAAGCCGGGGCCACCGGTGGTGTCGATCTCGACCGTGCGGGCGACCCCGAGCGCGCCCGGCGTGTTGCAGGCTGCGCGGGCGGGCTGCGGCGCCTGTTTTGGCGGGGGCGGATTGACGAAGCCCGCCGGCGCGGCTGCTGCTGCTGGAGCGGGTGCCGGAGCCGCAGCGGGTGCAGCCGCAGCCGGTGTTGCCGCCGGTGCGGCCTGCGTCGCGACAGCGGGCTTTGCAGCCGGGGTCTGCGACCATGCCGCGCCCGTCATCGCCAGAGACATCGCGCTCGCCAATATCAGTCCTGCCGCCACACGCATGGTGTTGTCCTCGAGATTGATCCCGTTGTTCCGCCGCGGCTTTTCGCCTCCGGCAAAACCATCCTGCCCCTAACGATCCTAGCCTAGATGGTGGGCCCTCGCCATTGCAACGGCTGTTTGGCGCGCCAGCCCAATTGTGCCCAACCGGGTTGGGACGCGTGGCGTCAAGTGTCGGCCAACGCCTTGGCGATCGCCGTCTTGATTCGCGTGTCGGCCGGCTCGACGGTGGATGCAAAGACGTCGGCGATATAGCCGTGCCGGCCGATCAGATATTTGTGGAAGTTCCAGCGTGGAACATCCTTGGGGCGCGCCTCTGCCGCCCATTTGTAGAACGGATGCGCCTTCGCACCGACCACGACAGCCTTGGCCGCGATTGGGAAGGTAACGCCGTATTGGTGGTGGGCGGTCTCCGAGATCTCGCTGGTGCCGCCGGGCTCCTGTCCGCCGAAGTCGTTGGAGGGCACGCCAATGACGGTGAGGCCGCGTTCGCGAAACTCGCCCCAGATGTCTTGCAGGCCGGCATATTGCGGCGTGTAACCGCAGAGCGAAGCGGTGTTGACCACCAGCAGCGGCTTGCCGGTGAAGGCCGCAAGGCGGATGTCGTCGCCTGACAGTGCCGGGAAAGAGAAGGCGTAGGCGGAGATTCGGCTCATGCCGCCCTCCGCCACTGCACGCGTCGCCGGCGCCAGCGTGCCTGCAACCGCGGCGATGAGCATGGTCCTGCGGTTCATCATGACGGCGTCCCCCGAAATGATCCAGGGCGCATGTTACCCCGCCGCTGTGAGCGGCGTCGTCAACACCGCGTTATCTGCCGCGATGAAGCGCGTCAGTACAGGCGGACGATGAAATCGGTGCCTTCGCCAGTCTCACCCTGGTTGATGCCCTGGTCGGAGACGATAATCGAGCCGCCTGACGTCAGCATTTCGTTGATCTTCGCGATCGTGTCGGCCGGGATCGAGACGCGGTCGAGGGCCTCGGCCGGGCTGTCCGGCGTGACCACAGGCTTGGCAGCGACGGGAATCACGGCCGCGCCTCGGTGGCGGCCTGTCATGCGGCCGTCATCCTCGCGCGCGGCAGAGCGGACCGACACCGGTAAGGACACCACCGACCAATGCAGTGCATTGGAATCGGCCTTGTCGAGCTCGGCGGTAAAGACATGCGTGCCGAGTGGCCGATCGCTCGCGGCGATCGTGACAGGCACCTCGAACAGCGGCGCAAAGTTCTGCCGCACGTAGAGCTTGGAATCCTTGCGGCTGATGAAGACCGCGATCTGGCCCGCCCGCTTGGGCGCTTCAGGTTTTGCCACGGGCGCCGGATCCGCGACGCGGGTCTCGTCCTTCTTGACGTCGGGTGTGGCCGCCTGCACTGCCGCCGCGGCCGGTGCATCGGGCGTCTTCGCGGGTTCGGACTTGGCGGTTTCGGACTTCGGCGTCTCCGCGGCCTCGACAGGCCTCGCTTCGGCGTTCGCAGGCTGCGCGGCGTCTCCGGCCTGGGGCTTGGCCGCGTCCGCTGCCTCAGCGGTGTTGGTCTCGGGCTTTGCCGTTGTCTCGGTCTGGTCGGCCGATACCGGGGCCTCCTCGCGGGCCGGGGCATATCCGGTGGTCACGTCCGACATCACGGTGTGGCCGACCGACGAGCGCAGCTCGAGCACGCCGTCGGCGCTGGCGGTCTTCGTTTCGGCCGGGTTTGCTGCGGCGGCTCCGGTATTGGCGGCGCCCTTGTCGGCCTTGTCGCCGGCATTGGTCTGCGGCTCCAGGCTGGCCGCGGGTTGCGGCGGAATGCGCACCGAGGCAAGCAGCGGATGTGAGAAGTTTTGCGGCGACATCTGGCCGGGCGAAACGATCACGCGCGCGCCCATCCTGGTCCAGTTCCACATCTTCACAGCGAACGCCATCGGCATGCGGATGCAGCCGTGCGAGGCCGGATAGCCCGGCAGCACACCGGCATGCATGGCAACGCCCGACCACGTAATCCGCTGCATGTACGGCATCGGCGCGCCGCTATAGATGTTGGAGTGGTGGAATTTGTGCTTCTGGATGACGCTGAACACACCCATCGGCGTCGAATGGCCCTTCATGCCCGTCGACACCGGGGATTCCGCGAACACGCCGTTGGTGTCGTAGACCGTGACCTTCTGCCGGTCGATCGAGACGACGATGACGAGGGGACCTTGCGGTTTCGTGCCGGCTTCCTTTTCGGCAACGAGGTCCTTCTTGCCGGCCGCTCCGCGCTTCTGCGGCTTCTGGCGCGGGACGTCGGGATGGCGCTCCTGGCGCCCGTACGACCCGTCGGAATAATCCGTCCAGTAATAAAATGCCGCGTCCGCCTGGCTCACCGTGCCGATCGCACCCGCCGCCGTCAAAATGGCGACCTGCCAAAATCGCGCCGGCTTGGCAGAAAAACCAGACCCGTTCACGCTGTTCATCATCGAATCCATAATCCAAATCAGATGTTAGTCTCTCAGAGGGGATACGCGTTCACCAGCACGGCGGTTCTGCGATCAGCTACTTTTGTCCAAAGCGTAGCAAAAAAGCCTCACGGAGCGGTAAACGGGCGGCCGTATCGGCCTGCCGATCGTCTTCCTGATCGGTCGCCTCATACCTACATTGCTGGGACTTGTTACTGGAGAACTTCATGTCATCTCGTTTCCCCGGTCTTTCCAGCATCCGCTTGAAAGGCCTCGCTTTATTCCTCCTGGCGCTGACCGTGCCGGCAGCGTCCGCATCCGCCGCGGACGAGCCGGATCTGATCTTCCGCCGCTCGACCGTGTTCAAATGGATGAGCCCGAACGACAAGCTTGCGACCTATGGCCTCGACGACCCCGAAGTCGAGGGCGTGGCCTGTCATTTCACAGTGCCGGAGAAGGGCGGCTTCAAGGGCTGGCTGGGCCTTGCCGAGGAGGTCTCGGACATTTCGCTCGCCTGCCGTCAGGTCGGCCCGATCAAGTTCAAGAACAAGATGGAGCAGGGCGACGACATGTTCCGCCAGCGCCGCTCGCTCTTCTTCAAGAAGATGCAGATCGTGCGCGGCTGTGACGCCAAGCGCAACGTGCTGGTCTACATGGTCTATTCGGACAGGCTGATCGAGGGCTCGCCGAAGAACTCGACCTCGACCGTCCCGGTCATGCCGTGGGGACCGGCAGACGCAAACGTCCAGAAGTGCGGAGAGTTCTTCACCCAGTGACGCGGTTGCGTTCACTCAGTGACGCTCTTGCGTTCACTCGGTGATGTCAGCGCGGCTGGCGCGCGGTTTTGCAAGATGCGAGCCGGTCAGCCGCACGAATGATTGCGGTGTGGCCTCAAACCCACGGCTCGATTGCAGCGCCATTTCGCCAGGCGAATTGGCGCTGCTGCGAACAGGCCGTTGCTCCCGGCGGTCCGTTCGTTGGTCCGCATCGCGCGTCGTTGCGCGATTCTGCGCCGTCATGATGGCCGTTCCTCACATGAACGCGCTCGGTGATTCCGGGCGTCTCGGTCTCGATAGCTTGGGTCGCCGTCGAAGCGCCCCCGGTTCGACGGGACCCAGCCTTCGTTCGGCTTCTCTTCAGCAGAAAAACGTAAAACGCGTGTGAAGGGTGTGAGGCGGGATCATGACGGCGCCAGCGGTCGGGCGCGCAGCCGAGCACGCACGGAACCTGCCAAGTCACTTTTTGCTGCCGCACGACGCATCTGAAAAGATTGAGATTTTCCGTTGAATATGTCGTCGCCGCGAGCGGGACGAAACAATTCTCACGGAGATGAAACCATTTTCCGGCTTTGGCGCATCACGCGCGAAACCGCCCATGGTTATCAACCTCACAACGACGACGGCGCACGCCGGCCACCGAATTCGGAGAGAACTCCATGCGCACGCTCAGCCTCATCCTTGCTTTCGGTTTCGTGCTTGCCGGCTCCTCGTTCGCAGGCTCGCCGGACGGCAATGTCCCAGGCATCGGCACTTTCCAGTACAGCGGCTCGCCGATCATGACCCCGGCGCCGCAGCCGATCGTGGTTGCCGCGCGCTTCTGATCGTCAACAAGAAAAATCAGCCGATAAAGGCCATCATGCTTGTTCGTACTTTCGCTGCGGCGTTCATATCCCTTCTGACGATCAGTGCCGTTCAGGCGCAGGTGCGCTCTCCCTCCAGATTACCCGATCCCCGTACTGAGTTCGTGAGGCAATGTGCGCCGCGCATGCTCGGACGGTGGGAGCATCCGGAAGAGGTTTGCGGCTGCCTGCACGATCATGCCGCGGCCGTCGTCGAGGATCGCGATCTTCGCGAGGCCCTGCTGCGCGGCATCAGCGAGACCGGGGTGCCGACGATCGAGACCGATTGGGTGCCGGCCGCAAAGCAGACCGAAATCGGCCCGACCTTCACCAAGATTGCCAAGCCGACCCTGCAATGTATGTTCGACCCGGCGAAGTAGCGCTCATCGCTTTGATTTCGGACCAAACCGCGACACGCAGGTGCTCGTCCGTGCGACGCCCTTGTCGGTCATCTTGGCGCCGCGGACTTCCTTGACCTGTCCGGCGGGGCAGGTTCCGTCGTCCACTTGCACGCGCTGGCCGAGCTTGAGATCGACGATGTCCTGCTCGCGTCCGACCGTGCCTGCGCGCGCGGTTGCGGCGAGTGCGATGAAGATCAGGAGCGAGAGGCAAGTCGCGCGGCGTATCAGCATGATGTGAGCTCCCAGCATCGGTGCCGCAATGTAGGGAGCGGCAGCCGATTCTCATAGTGAACGTTCGTCATGCCCGCCGGGCCGGCTTGCGCCTCGCACGCAAGGCCGCTCGCGATTCCCGCGCGAGCCGCTCGGCGGATGCGACGAGCTTCGGAACCGCGTGGCCGGAAAATCCCAGCACGAAACCGGGCAGGGGACGTGAGCGTGAATAGGTGTCGGCCAACAGCCAGCCTTCGGCGCCTGCGGCCTGCTTGGCGTCTGCCGCCACAGCCAGATCGACCGAGGGATCGAAGCGGGCGACAAGATGCAGACCCTGTGATGGGACCGGCACCGACAGCACGCCGTCGGATGCGGCTTCGAGCGTCCCAGCCAGCGCGTCGCGCGCCTCGCGGTAAAGCTTGCGCACGCGCTTCAGGTTCGCCGCAAACGAGCCGGAATTGAGCATGTCGGCCACCGCGCCCTCCATCAGCGTGCCGGGAAAGCGGTCGAGCGCGGCCCGCGCCGCAGTGACATCCGCAATCAAGCGCTCGGGCAGGGCGCAATAGCCGATGCGCAGGCCCGGAAACAACGTTTTGGCGAACGTGCCCATGTAGATCACGCGCTGGAGGTGATCGATGCCGGCCAGCGACATCAGCGGCGCGCCGTCGTAACGGAATTCGCTGTCGTAATCGTCTTCCAGCACGAAGGCGCCGGCCTGCCTGGCCCAGTCCAGCAGCTCGAGCCGCCGCGGCATCGACATCTGCACACCCAGCGGAAACTGGTGCGACGGCGTCACATAGGCTGCGCGCGCGGACGGCGCCGCTGCGCGGCCTCTGGCGACACGCATGCCGTGCGCGTCGACGGGAACGGACACGGCACGATAGCCGCAATGCGCGATGGTTTTCCGAGCAGCGGGGTAGCCGGGGTCTTCGCACCAGACCTGGTCGTTGGGCTTCAGGATCGCGCTCAGCACGATGCGCAGCGCGTGCAGCGTGCCTGACGTCAGCATGATCTGATCGGGATCGCAGCGCAGGCCCCGCGCCGACAACAGATGATCGGCGATCGCCGCACGCAGCTCGCGGCTGCCACGGGGATCGCCATAGTGCAGATGCTCCGCGCCGAAGGAGCGCATGCGACGGCCGACAAAGGCCCGGAAACGCTGCACGGCGCGCGCGTCGATATGGGTGCAGCCGAGCGAAAACGCGCCTTGCCCCGGCGTGTCGACGCTGATCTTCGGCCGCTTCGGCTCGGCCGCGCGCGCGGGGATACGCGCGGCGACGAACGTGCCGGAGCCGACGGTGGCGTCGGCAAAGCCGTCGGCAATCAGGCGCTCATAGGCGGTGACGACGGCGTTGCGCCGAAAGCCGGTCTGTTTGGCCAGCGTTCGCGACGGCGGCAGCGGCTCGCCGGGTTTCACGAGGCCGCCGACGATCATCTCGCACAGCGCCTGGTACAGCCGGTGCGCCGACGAGGCGCCAGCCGTGATGTGCGGGCCTGCGAGGTCGAGCGGCAGCTCGGCCTTGGCCGGCGAGGGGACAGAATTGGTCGGAATTTTTCGCATGGAATTGGCACTATCGCAGACCAAATCCGTGGCTACAACTGCGCTGGAAGTGATCCAATCCGACAGGAGCGGCCGTGAGCCAGACCGACAACCCAAATTCCTATCCGACATCCCCGCGCAACCAGGTGAAGCGCCGTCACGACCGCGGCTTCTACGATTACGACACCGTTCATCGCATCCTGGATTCCTCGATGCTCTGCCACGTCTCCTACGCCATCGACGGCCAACCCTATTGCACGCCGACCTTCTTCTGGCGCGAAGGGACCAAGCTGTATTGGCACGGCTCGAGCGCCAGCCGCATGCTGCGCAACCAGACCCGGGGCGAGCGTGTGTGCCTGACGGTCGCCCATCTCGACAGCCTGGTGCTGGCGCGCTGCGGGTTCAATCACTCGGCTGACTACCGCGCCGTGATGGCGTTCGGCACCGCCTATCTCGTCACCGATCCCGAGGAGAAGGAGCGCGCGGTCGTCGCCATGGTCGACCGCTTCTTCCCGGATCGGACCGCGAGCTTGCGGGCGAGCAACGCCCAGGAGATCAAGGCGACCTCCTTTATCGCGATGGAGATCGAGGAAGCCTCCGCGAAAGTCCGCGCCAAGGGTGTCGCCGACGACGACGAGGACTATGAATTGCCGATCTATGCCGAGCGCATCCCGGTGCGCACCGTGCTCGGCGCGCCGGAGCCTTGCCCGCGGCTGCTCGACGGCGTGCGCCGGCCGGCGACACTGAATGGCTATTCGGAGGGCCGGCTGCTCGAAGATGCATTGCGGGATGCCTATTTTGCAGAGTACCCGAACGGCTGAAATCGGTTAGCTTGCGCTCCATCGATGACCATTAATGCCCGATTGGAGTGCCTGATGAATGCCGAAACGCAGCAGAGGATTCTTGACGCCGTCGATGCCGGCTTCGAAGCCCAGCTCGCGACCACACGCGATTTCGTCGCGATCCCCTCGACCCGTGGGGCGGAGGGGCCATGCCAGGACATGATCGGCGACCTGCTGCGCGCACGCGGCTACGAGGTCGACGACTGGCATATCGATGTCAATGACCTCAAGGATCTGCGCGGCTTCGGTCCCATCGAGCATGATTTTTCGAAGGCGCGCACTGTGGTCGGCACGTATCGGCCCAAAACCGAGGCGGGCAAATCGCTGATCCTCCAGGGCCATTGCGACGTCGTACCGGCCGGCCCGCTGGAACTGTGGGACACCCCGCCGTTCTCGCCCGTTATCAAGGACGGCAAGATGTTCGGTCGCGGTGCCTGCGACATGAAGTCGGGCACCATCGCAGCGCTCTCCGCGCTCGATGCGATCAAGGCCGCGGGCCTGAGGCCGACGGCGCGGATTCACTTCCAGTCCGTGATCGAGGAGGAGAGCACCGGCGTCGGCGCACTCTCGACGCTTCAACGCGGCTATCGCGCGGATGCCTGCTTCATTCCTGAGCCGACCGGCGGCAAGATGGTGCGCTCGCAGGTCGGCGTGATCTGGTTCCGCCTGCGCGTGAAGGGCCATCCGACCCACGTCGCCTTCGCCGGCTCCGGCGCGAACGCAATCATGGCGGCCTATCATTTGATCCAGGCGCTGCAAAAACTCGAGATCGAGTGGAACGAGCGGGCGAAGGCCGATCGTCACTTCAAGACGCTGAACCATCCCATCAACTTCAACCCTGGCATCATCAAGGGCGGCGACTGGGCCTCCAGCGTGCCGGCCTGGTGCGACGTCGATTGCCGGATTGCTGTGCTGCCGGGCTGGTCGATCGCCGATCACCAGAAGGAGATCATGGCCTGCGTTGCTGCTGCCGCGCGCAACCACCGCTTCCTCGCCAACAATCCCCCGGAGGTCGAATGGTCGGGCTTCTTGTCGGAAGGCTATGAGCTGACCGACGCCGCCGCGCCGGAAGCCGCGTTCGGCAGGGCCTTCAGCGCCGTCTATGGCGGCCAAATCGAAGATCTCGTCTTCACCGCGCTCACCGACACCCGCTTCTACGGCCTCAATCACGGTATCCCGAGCCTGTGCTTCGGCGCGAGTGGCGGCGAGATGCACGGCTTCAATGAATATGTCGATCTGCAATCGCTGAAGAAGACGACCAAGGCGATGGCGCTGTTCATCGCGGATTGGTGCGGGGTGGAGAAGGGGTAGGGACAGGCTCGGCTCTCTCGGCCGTCATTGCGAGCGCAGCGAAGCAATCCAGTATCCCCCCGGCCGGGGCAGTCTGGATTGCTTCGTCGCGACGCTCCTCGCAATGACGAAACAAATATCCTGCCGGTCCGCTGCCCAATCCACCGGCGTTCCAAAATCCTTTAAGCTTAAACTAAAGACTAGGATGCCGCCCGCGCCGGTGGCAGACTGGCGCCAGGTCCACAAGGCCTTGAGTCCGTCGAGGAAGCACGATGCGCGATTGGGATGACGCTTACGCCAATTCGGCCCATATCCCGGGCTCGGACAAGATACCGGCGCTGTGGGCGGAGCGGGCGGCGGCTTATCGCGCCGGGCTGAAGGAGCTTCGCGCCGACATCGCCTATGGTGCTGGCGAGCGCCAGCGCCTCGACCTCGTCCTGCCCGACGGCGACAGCAAGGGCCTCGTCGTGTTCGTCCACGGCGGCTACTGGATGCGCTTCGACAAATCGGCATGGACCGATCTTGCCGAAGGCGCGCGTCATCATCGCTGGACGGTGGCGCTGCCGAGCTACACGCTAACGCCGGCCGCGCGCATCTCCGACATTACGGCGGAAATCACCGCAGCGATTGCCAAGGCGGCCTCGCTCGTCGCGGGCCCGATCCGGCTCGCCGGCCATTCCGCCGGCGGTCATCTCGTTACGCGCATGCTGTGCGATGACAGCCGGCTCGATCCCGCCGTCGCCAACCGCATCGCCGGGACGCTGTCCATCAGCGGCCTGCATGATCTGCGTCCGCTGCTCAAGACCAGGATGAACGAGACCCTGCGCATGACGATGGAGGAGGCGACGCTGGAAAGCGCGGCGCTGCATCTGCCGCGCGGGCCTTCGCCGGTGACGGCCTGGGTCGGTGGCAACGAGCGGCCCGAATTCATCCGCCAGTCCGATCTGATGGCCAATGTCTGGACTGGATTCGACGTGCCGACGCGTCTTGTCGTCGATCCCGGGCTGAACCATTTCACCGTGATCGACGCTCTCAAGGATCCGTCGTCGCCAATCACCGCGCGCCTGATCGGCCTCGACTGACGAGGCCTCAAAGATCGATCGAAAGGGCCTGCCATGACGTCCAGCCAATACGATCCCGCAAGCGAAGGCGCCGAGACCGATTTCGCCCGGCGCATGTCCTACGGCAACTATCTGGCGCTGGACGCGATCCTCGGCGCGCAGCATCCGCTGTCGGAAGCGCATGACGAGATGCTGTTCATCATCCAGCATCAGACCACCGAACTCTGGATGCGGCTCGCCATCCACGAGCTCAGCGCCGCACGCCGTTCGATCGCGAAGGATGAAGTGCAGCCTGCGATGAAGATGCTGGCACGGATGTCGCGCATCTTCGAGCAGCTCAACGGCGCCTGGGACGTGCTGCGCACCATGACGCCCAGCGAGTATACGCGCTTCCGCTCGCAGCTTGGCCAGTCCTCGGGCTTCCAGTCGCGGCAATACCGGTTGATCGAATTCCTGCTCGGCAACCGCAACCACGCCATGCTCAAGCCGCACGCGCACGATCTGGAAACCACGCAGCTGCTCGAAGCCGAGCTCGCGACGCCAAGCCTCTATGACGAGGTGCTGCGGCTCGCCGACCGCAACGGGCTCAAGATGCCTGCGGCCGTGCTGGCGCGCGATGTTCGCGAGACTCATAGCTTCAATGAAGGTGTGCTGCAGGCCTGGCGTATTGTCTATGAGGCGCCGGAAACGCACTGGATGCTCTACGAACTGGCCGAGAAGTTGGTCGATTTCGAGGATTATTTCCGGCGCTGGCGCTTCAACCATGTGACGACGGTCGAGCGCGTCATCGGCTTCAAGCGCGGCACCGGCGGCACCGGCGGCGTCAGCTACCTCAAGCGCATGCTGGAGATCGAGCTGTTTCCCGAGCTCTGGCGGGTGCGCACGATCCTGTAGAGATTTCCATAGAGAATTCGATGACCAAGCTTCGCGTCTATGACGACACCAAGGCGCTGTTCCATATGCCGGACAGTGTGATCTATCTTGACGGCAATTCGCTCGGCGCGTTGCCGCTTGGCGTTGCCGAGCGCGTTAGCCGCGTCATCACCGCCGAATGGGGCGACGAGCTGATCCGCGCCTGGAACACGGCGGGCTGGTACGCCCAGCCGCGCCATGTCGGCGATCGCATCGCGCGACTGATCGGCGCGGAAGCCGGCTCCGTCATGGTCGGAGATACGCTGTCGCTCAAGGTCTATCAGGCGCTCGCTGCCGCGCTCGACATGAACGCATCGCGCAAGGTCGTCCTGTCGGACACCGGCAATTTTCCGACCGACCTCTATATGGCCGAAGGCCTGATCGCGACCCTTGGCCGTGGCCATCAATTGCGCCTGGTCGCGCCGGAGGAGATCGAGGCCTCGTTGTCGGAGGAGATCGCGGTGCTCTACATCACCGAGGTCGATTACCGCACCGGACGGCGCCACGACATGGCGAAGCTGACGGCAAGAGCGCATGCGCTCGGCATCGTCACGGTGTGGGACCTCGCGCATTCGGCCGGGGCGCTGCCGGTTGACCTTGCCGGCACCAGCGCTGATTTCGCCGGCGGATGCACCTACAAATACATCAACGCCGGCCCCGGCGCGCCAGCCTTCCTCTACGTCGCGCCGCGCCATGCCGACGGCGTGCGCGCCGCTTTGTCGGGGTGGATGGGGCATGCAAAGCCGTTCGCGTTCGAGCTTGCCTATGCGGCTGCGGGCGGTGTCGAGCGCATGCGCGTCGGCACGCCGCCGGTGCTGGCGATGGCAGCGCTGGAGGCTTCGCTCGACATCTGGGACCGCGTCGATATCGGGGAAGTCCGCGCGCGTTCGCTGGTGCTCGGCGATCTCCTCATTGCCGAGGTCGAACGCCGCTGTCCGTCCTTGAAGCTTGTTACGCCGCGCATGCATGAGCGCCGCGGCTCTCAGGTCTCCTTCGCGTTCGACGGCGGCTATGCCGTGATGCAGGCCCTCATCGCCCGCGGCGTCATCGGCGATTTCCGCGCGCCTGACATCATGAGGTTTGGCATCACACCGCTGTATATCGGCGAGAGCGAGATCGTGCGGGCAGCGGAGCTCATCGAGGAGGTGATTGCGGGCGAGATTTGGCGGCGTCCGGAGTATCAGGTGGTGAATGCGGTGACGTGAGGGGGCCCGTGCCCCGGTCGCAGCGCAGCTCTGCAGCGCACCGCCGAGAGCCGTAATTCGCCCTGTGAGCAGAATGATTTGGGAGGAGATCCGATGACGCCACTCGAAAGACTTAAAGCGATGAAGATGCCGTTTGCCGAACTCAAGGGCGTCGAGTTCGTCGAGGCCGGGAAAGATCGCGTGGTGGCGCGGATGACGGTCAGGCCCGATCTCTGCACGCTTCATCACACCATCCACGGAGGCGCGGTGATGGCGCTGGCCGATTCCGTCGGCGCGGCGGCCACCGTGATCAATCTGCCAGAGGACGCCAAGGGCACGACCACGCTCGAGAGCAAGACCAATTTCATCGGCGGAGCCAAGGAGGGAACCACGGTGATCGCGACCGCTACCCCAATCCACAGAGGCCGGCGCACCCAGGTCTGGACCACCCGGCTGGAGACCGAGGACGGCAAGCTGGTCGCCGTGGTGACGCAGACCCAGCTGGTCCTCGTATGAATACGGGGGCTTGATTTTATTAACGAATTAGTCGCTGCCAATGCCCGAAACTTGGGCAGGTTCCCGTCTTGAAAAGTTTGTTGCGATGCACAATATTGGAGGCCTAGGGATTCGAACGCCTCCTCGAGGGACACCAAGAGGAGTTTTGACTTGTCACTCGCAGCAGATTTTGGACTTGAAGTAACCAGCCGCCCGAAGTCCGTTCAGGGCTACGTGCGCACGTTGAGCCAGCAGGAAGAATTGCCGCTTTTGCGCGATCATCTGCTGAGGCTCGATGCCGAAAGCCGGCACGACCGCTTCAACGGTTTTCTCGACGACAGTTTCATCGAGCGTTACGCCGCCCGCTGTGCCGAGGACGGCACCGTGATCGTCGCCTATATCGTCGACGGCGTGGTCCGCGGTGCGGCCGAGCTGCATCCGCCGGAGGGCGATTCGCTACCCGAGGTCGCCTTCAGCGTGGAAGCCTCGGCGCGGCGCCAGAACGTCGGCACCGTGCTGTTCAGCCGCCTGATCGCGGAGGCGCGCTGGAAAGGCTACAAGCGCTTGCGCATCACCACCGGCGCCGAGAATCACGCGATGCGGGCGCTCGCCAGGAAGTTCGGCGCGCATCTGCAATTCCGTCATGGCGAATCGACCGGTACGATCGATCTCGCCAAGGCGCCTGAGGACGAACTCGCTGATCTCGCGGCCTCGCCATTCACGGCCGGCCGCGCTCTGATCAGCTTCAACTCGACCTGCTGGAAGATCATCTCCAGCATCTATGGCAATCGCGCCGCCTGACCCGAGAAAGCCGACTGGAATCAAAAAGCGGACCGGCAAAACCGGTCCGCTTTTGTATTCAGAATAGCGAGCTCAGCGCTCAGGTGCCGGTGCGCTTGTCGTTGCCAAAGCGGCGCACGACACGGCGTTCGACCACCACGGAGCGCTGCGCACCCTGTTCGCCGGCGATCACGCGGGTCGAGGTGATGCGGCTGTTGGTGCGAACCTGTTTCTTGACCTCGGCCTGGACCACATCAAGCGGCATGCCCATCAGGGCTGCGGCGATCTCGGCCTGCTGCTCCTGATCATCGGTGATGCCGACGGCGGCGAAGATCGCCTCGTCCAGGGTCGGCGGATCGTGGCGCACGCGCCGCGTGCCATATTTGGTATTCCAGTCTGCGTTCATAACGGCCTCGTTTCGATGCCGGGATACCTAGTGCCGTCTATGTTGCATTGCAATATGAAATCGGTGTGGCATCTCAGCTATGCACCGGTTGGGTGTCAGGGTGGTGACGCGACACCGGCAACATCCGCAACCCGCTGCTGTGGCCAGCGTTTCAGCGCCGCGTGGCCCGCTTCCGTCAGCCCGTAGATTCCCCGTTCGGTGCGTTCGAACCAGCCATACACGTTGTTAAGCATGATCTTGCCCGCATCGGGACAGCGTTGGCGTAGTTCGCTCACCCGCCGCGGGCCTGCTGCAAGCTCCGAGGCGCAGGCCAGCGCCTGCTGCCGATAGGCCGTCATGATCGGCGCGCGCGTGCTGCCGCCCAACACCGGATCGCCGTGGCGGCGCTGATGCTCTGCGACGAGGCGCGAGCGGACCTTCGGCTCGCGCCGAGGGGCGGCCGTCGGGGGCTTCACCAGCACCTCGACCTGCCCCCGGTCGGTCACCCCGAGCATGCCGAAACCAAGGCGGCGACAGAGATTGCGATAGCGTGCGTCGGTCTCGCGTCCCTTGCCGCGCACCGACATCTTTGCGGCAATCCAGACCTCGTCGCCGGCCGGTGCACGATCGACCGCCTGAAGGATCAGCTCGAGATTGAAGGTCAGCTTGAGTTCGCCGATCACGACTACCGGCGGATCGCCGGCGCTGAGGCCCACGAGATCGCAGCCGCCGATCTCGCCCTTGACCGTGAAGCCGAGCTCTTCGAGGAAGCGTTTGACAGGCAGATAGAGCGTGGTTTCCAAAGAAAGCTTCCGAGTGTCACGTCCGGTTGGGAATCAGTAATGCGCAGTTTAGCCCGGAACGGCCTTACAGCTCTGCGCCATTTGATCGGGAACGGATGATCCGGCTATCCTGCGGGTGGGACAATCGGGCGCTTCACGAAGATGACCATCAGGAATGGGCTCTATCATATCCGCATCGAAATGCTGGATGCCGTCCAGGGCGGCAACCAGGGCGTCATGGTGATGCGCGACGGCACCATGCGGGGCGGGGATTCGTTCTTCTTCGCCTACGGCAGCTACACCTCGGCCGACGGCAAGTGGAAGGGCGAGCTGACCAACGAGGAGCATTCCCCCTCGTTCGACGAGCGCCCGGTGTGGGGCCGCAAGGTCGTGACCATCGGCTTCAGCGGTACCTATAATGACGAGACCGCGTACGGCGAGGGCATCGCGCTCGCCGGCAAGCAGAGCATCCGTTTCAAAGGAAATCTCCGGCTCTTGGTGCCGGATTGACTACACCCGCCCGCCGACCGGGATCAGCGCGCCGGTGACGCCGCTCGCGGCATCGCTGGCGAGGAACAGGATGACTTCGGCGAGCTCCTGCGGGGTCACCCATTTGGTGAAGTCGGCTTTCGGCATGTCGGCGCGGTTGGCCTTGGTGTCGATGATCGAGGGCAGCACCGCGTTCACGGTCACCTTGCCTTTCCACTCGCTCGCCAGCGCCTCGGTGAGCCGGTGGACGCCGGCTTTCGACGCCGCATAGGGGCCCATGCCGGCGCCGGCCTGAAGCGCTCCCATGGCGCCGATATTGACGATGCGGCCGGCTGTGGACGCGGCCAGATGGGGCAGCGCCGCGTGTGAGGCGTTGAGCGCCGTCAGCAGGTTGAGCGCATGCATGCGCTGCCACGTCTTGACGTCGCCGTCGCCCACGGTCTCGAAGGCGAAGCCGCCGGCGATGTTGACCAACACGTCGACCTTGCCAAAGTGTCTTGCCGCCGCCTCGACCGCCGTCTTTGCTTGTGCTGCGTCGGACAGATCGACGCCGCCGATCTCGATGCGCTCAGGCGTCGCGGAGATTTGCGATGGCGCATGGTCGATGCCGGCCACGCGCGCGCCGCGCGACTGCGCGGTCTCGGCGACGACCTTGCCGAGCGCGCCGAGTGCGCCGGTCACCACAATGACTTTTCCCTGCACGAGACTCTCCGTCCATCAATGGGCCGGACTATTGCGCGGCCCGCATTGGACTTGCAATGGCGGCCGGTTCCAAATTGGGCTATAGATACAACTTCAGATAGTGGAGGAGGCTGTTCATGGGCGACAATTTGCCGACCCTCGAGTTTCCTGCTGCGATCGTTGACTTGCAGTATCCGCTGCCGAACTTCAGGAAAGCATTGGGCGGAAGGGGGCCCGTGCGCATCGTGGCGATGGGGTCGTCCTCGACGGCCGGACTTGGCAACGTGGTTGCATATCCAGCGCGGCTCGAGCTGTATTTGAGAAAGCACTGCAAGGATGACGATCCCCATCGGGACATCCGGATAGATGTGCTCAACCGTGGCAAGGGCGGCGAAGAGGCGCCGCAAGAAGTGGCTCGGTTCAACGATGACATCTTTGCCGACAATCCTTCGCTGGTGCTCTGGCAGGTCGGAACCAACGCCGTGTTTCGCAGCAACGAATTCGACTTCGATGAGGTGTTGGCTAAGATCGCCGAGGGATTGGCCCACCTGCGCGATCATCCGGCCACAGATGTCATTCTCATCAACCCGCAATACGTCACGGCCATGCTCGGCGACAATGCCAAGCTCTCGGAGAAGATGGTCTCGGCGATCCGGGCCGCCGCGCAAGAGGCCAAAGTCAATTTGTTCCAGCGCTGGGCCCTGATGCGGCACTGGAACGAGCACAACAACGCCTCGCTCGAGCAACTGCTCGCGCCGGACGACGAGTTGAAGCTGCACCAGAGCGACTGGAGCACCATGCAAGTCGCGCGGGCTCTGCGTTCGGCGATCCTAACGGCGATCGGTGCAACACAGAGATGCTCGTGCCTGATTACGACGTGAGATAGCGTTCCCTGAGCGCCATCCGCTCGGCCGCGCCGAGCTTGAGCCCGTCCTGCAAATAGGTTTCGAGGTCGCCATATTCGGCGCCGACAGCTTCGAAAGCTGCGGCAAGGTACGACGCCTCTACGCTACCGATGGCATTGCGTACGTCCTCGGGCAGATCGGCGGCAGCCGTCGCGTCGCGCTTGTAGTGCTGGTTGGTCAGCAGATAGTCCTCGGCAATGACGTCATCCGGCACCCCGAGCGCATGCAGGATCAGTGCGCTGGCAAAGCCCGTGCGGTCCTTGCCGGCGGTGCAGTGAATGACGAGCGGCGCGCAGTCTTCCAGGAGATGCCCGAACAGGTCGCGGAAACTGGCCGTGTTGTGGCGGACGTAGTTGCGATAGGATTCGCGCATGAGTTCGAGCGCGACGGGCGCGGTCAGCCTGCCCCTGGCGAGCTCGGCGCGCAACGTGGCCACGACGGTCGGCTCGATCGGCAGTGAGTGCACGGCGATCTCGTTAACCACGCAGACACCCGCCGCGCGCTCCTCGACGCCGCGGAAATCGAAGGCGCTGCGCACGCCCAGCGCGCGGACGATCTCGACATCGGCGGTAGTGAGCTGGCCTAGATGATTGGAGCGGAAGATGTGCCGCCAGCGCGTGCTCCGGCCATCTGCGGTCGGATAGCCGCCGAGGTCGCGAAAGTTGCTGGCGCCTTGCAGGGCGAGGTGGCGGGCAGGGGCGTCTTGTCCGGAGGAGTCTTGCAGGGACTTGTCTTGCATGAGATCCGCTTGCGTTATGATTCCATTGGACGCACGACGGGCGTCCTTGGGATCTATTACAGGGGGCGAACATGAGCTGGCACAAGGCCATTCTTCTGACGGCCGCCATGCTGGCGGGCGGAATGACCGGTGCACGGCAGGCCGATGCGCAGACGTTCCGGACGTATCACTGCGCCGATGGTACGCAGTTCATCGTCGGGTTTTATGACGCCGACAAGCGCGCCTTCCTCCAGATCGACGGCGAGCCGGTCACGCTTGCGAAGCGGCTGACGGTCTCCGGCGCGCGCTATTCGGGGGCGGGGATCACGCTTGTGATCGGCAAGACCGGCAGCGCCACGGTCAAGCATCTGAAGCGGCCGGTCACGGCCTGCGCCGGGATCTGAACGGCGGCATTGCGATAGGAATCAAAAAGGGCCGAAACACCGTTGTTTCGACCCTTTTTCGAACTGACGCCGGGCATCGAGAGAGCGCGGCGGTATTGAACCGAACGCGGGCATCAGCGATCCCATTTCGGCTTGGCTTCATCGACTGCTTCCTGATGGTACCAGCTGCCGCTGCAAATCGTCTCGTTCACGGGGAGCGAGGCGTGGTTGGCGGGAAGGCGGGTCTCACCGTTGCGGCGCCCCCCGAGAGCGGAGCGGCCCCCGACAGGGAATTGGTAGATCTGTGCAGATCCGTGACTCAGTCCATTGTTCATCATTGCGGTATCTCCCGAGATCGCAGCGCTGGCCTCCATGGTGCGCCCGACTCGTTGGCTTGTGGTTACTGGAATCCCCATATCGGCCGTGCATTCCGAAATGCAAAGTGCTGAAAAGGAAATCAGCCTTGGCCTATTTTGTAGGCAGAGTGCATTCTGCTTCCTCTAAGGCAGCGCTCGGGTGGCTAACGCGTGGGCCGTTGCGAAGGTTGCGGGCGCCGGGCGCAGACTTGGCGAATATTGCCGGACGTTGATGCGCGTTTAGTCGGCAACCTCCGGCCCGGGCCTGGCTGCTCCAGAATCGGGCGTTTTCTGCGGGATTTTTGCGGTGCAGCTTCACGCAAAGGTGCGCCGCTATGACGCACGGCGCACTGGCTGATCCGCCGGGAGGGAGAGGGGGCCGGCGGCGGTGGAAAACCTCCCGCGCTGCGGCCTTTTGGCACGTTAAATGCTTGGAAAGGGTCGGCCGATGTTGGCCGGGTAAACAATCGTGCGGGGGCCTGCGGCCCCCACCTTTCGCATCATCTACAGAGAGGCTCAATGACCAAGTATAAGCTCGAGTACATCTGGCTCGACGGATATACGCCGACTCCGAACTTGCGCGGCAAAACTCAGATCAAGGAATTCGCGTCGTTCCCGACGCTCGAGCAGCTTCCGCTCTGGGGCTTCGATGGCTCCTCCACCCAGCAGGCTGAAGGCCACAGCTCCGATTGCGTGCTGAAGCCGGTCGCGGTGTTCCCGGATGGCGCCCGCACCAACGGCGTGCTCGTGATGTGCGAAGTCATGATGCCCGACGGCAAGACCCCGCACTCGACCAACAAGCGCGCCACCATCCTCGACGATTCCGGCGCCTGGTTCGGCTTCGAGCAGGAATACTTCTTCTACAAGGACGGCCGTCCACTCGGCTTCCCGGCTTCCGGCTATCCGGCGCCCCAGGGCCCGTATTACACCGGCGTCGGCTTCTCGAACGTCGGCGACGTCGCCCGCAAGATCGTCGAAGAGCATCTCGACCTCTGCCTGGCTGCCGGCATCAACCATGAAGGCATCAACGCGGAAGTCGCGAAGGGCCAGTGGGAATTCCAGATCTTCGGCAAAGGCTCCAAGAAGGCCGCTGACGAAATGTGGATGGCCCGCTACCTGATGCTGCGCCTGACCGAGAAGTACGGCATCGACATCGAGTTCCACTGCAAGCCGCTGGGCGACACGGACTGGAACGGCTCCGGCATGCACGCCAACTTCTCGACCGAGTACATGCGCACGGTCGGCGGCAAGGAGTACTTCGAGGCGCTGATGGCCGCCTTCGACAAGAACCTGATGGACCACATCGCCGTCTACGGCCCGGACAACGACAAGCGTCTGACCGGCAAGCACGAGACCGCGCCCTGGAACAAGTTCAGCTACGGCATTGCCGATCGCGGTGCTTCGATCCGCGTGCCGCACTCCTTCGTCAACAACGGTTACAAGGGCTATCTGGAAGACCGTCGTCCGAACTCGCAGGGCGACCCATACCAGATCGCTTCGCAGATCCTGAAGACGATCGCCTCCGTGCCGGCCGACAAGAAGGCCGCCGCCTAAGATCCTCCCGGCCCGGGTTAGGGGGCTGGCCCGGGTTGGACTTCGATCCGCCGAAGCCGAAAGGCTTCGGCGGATTTTTCATTCCGATCACAGCCGTTGCGGAAGACCCCTCGGATATCATGGCGCGAAACTTGTCCATCGCCGCCGAAAGCGGGATAGAGTACGGCTGGATGCGCGCAGGGCCGGGGACGGCTGGTGTTTGAAGGCTTCTACAAGACGAGATTTCAGCTCGGCGACGCCGTCGGCCGGAGCGTGATGCATGCTGGCAACGGCAAGATGCTCGGCGGTAATTCGGCTTTCGCCCATATCGGCACCTACGCCAAGACCGAAGCCGGCATCGACATCGTGATCAGCACAGTCCGCCACAACCCCGATCCGAACTACCGCGCCATGGCGGGCACGGACGATGCGACCCTGCTGGCCAAGGGCTGGGCCGACGGCGATCTCTATCGCTTCAAGGGCGAGCTCAAGGAGCTGCCCGGCGTACCCTTTCAGTCGTTGATGACGCCGATCACCGAGGACGAGATGCCGATCGCCGGCGGCGTCGGCGAGGCCGGCATCGCCGACGGGCTCTACTCGGTGCATCTGCGCATGCTCGATGGCGTCGACGGCGGTCTCACCGGCGTGATGCTGCTCAACAAGGGCCGCATCCTCGGCGGCGATGCATCATTCTACTATCTCGGCAGCTACACCGCCGCCAACGGTCGCTGGAAGGGCCAGATCCTCAACCAGGAGCACACGCCGGCCAAGGACGATCCGATCTTCGGCGGCCACGAGGTCGGCATCGGCTTCTCCGGCACTTATGATGCCGAGGAGGCGGTGCTAGAGGCAACGGCGCTCGCCGGCAAGCGCAGCCTGCGCCTGACCGCCGCGCTCAAGCTGATGCACCGCGCCTGATCGCCACGGGAATCGCTGATGGAAACAATTCGCATGCTTTCGACGCTCGGCCTGATGGGCGCGATGCGCAGCCTGTCCTCCGCGTACGAGGCCGCGACCGGTGTCCACATCGCCGCCGATTTCGCGCCGACGCTGGCGCTGCTCAAGCGGTTGCGCGACGGCGAGGCCGCCGATCTCGTGATCCTCACCCGCGAAGGGCTCGACGAGATGATCGGCGAGGGCCGCGTCGTCTCAGGGACCGCGGCCGATCTCGCGCGCTCCTTCGTCGGGATCGCGGTGCGGGCAGGGCAAGCACATCCCGACATCGCCACGGAATCCGCACTGCGCAGCACGCTGCTTGCGGCGCGGTCCTTGGCCTATTCGCGGCTGGGTGCGAGCGGGGTCTATTTCGCCCGGTTGATCGCGCAGATGGGGATTGCGGCAGAGATCAACGCCAAAGCCACCATCGTCGAGCAGGGCTTCACCGGAGAGCGGCTCGTGAGCGGCGAGGCTGACCTGGCCGTGCAGCAGATCAGCGAGCTGAAGCAGGTCGAGGGCATCGAGGTGGTCGGCCCGGTCCCGCACGATCTGCAAACGCCGGCCGTGTTCTCCGCCGGCCGGATGGCCAACGCCGAGCACGCCGACGCCGCGGACCGGCTGCTGGCCTATCTGGCATCACCCGAGGTCGTCCCCGTCTTGCGTCAATCGGGACTCGAGCCTTGAATTTGCCGGGGCGACGACGCAACCTGGCGTCCATGCGGACTTTCCTCGTTGCGATCCTTCTCACGCTTGCAGTGCCGTTGTCGGCGCATGCGCAATCGGCCGATCTCGTCCTGTGCGACCGCGTCGCCGCCGACCCCAGCGATCCCGACAAGCCGGCCGAGGTGAGGGGCGTGAGCGAGATTGCGGCCTCCGACGTCGCGACCGCCATCAAATTCTGCAAGCAGGCCGCGCCGTCATCGCGGCGCGCGATGTTCGCGCTCGGCCGCGCCTATGCGGCCAACCGGCAGACGGCGGAAGCGATGGCTGCCTGGCGCAAGGCCGCCGACAAGGGATCGAGCGCGGCGATGGTCGAGCTCGGTGTGGCCTACGGCACCGGCTCCGGTGTCGCCAGGGATGAAGCGCAGGCGCGCAAATTGTTCGAGAAGGCGGCGCAGGCCGGCAATCCGCGCGGCATCAGCAATCTCGCCGCGCTCAGTGGCACCGGCGGTGCCGCGCCGGCCGATCCCGCACAGGCGCGCGCATTGCTCGGCAAGGCCGCCGAGACCAATGCCGAGGCGCAGTACCAGCTCGGCGTGATGCTCTCCGAAGGCACGGGCGGGGCGAAGGACGACGCCGCAGCGCGCGCGCTGTTCGAGAAGGCGGCGGCGCAAAACCATCCCGGCGCGCTGGAGCGGATGGGCGCCTTCGCACAGGAAGGCCGCGGCGGGCCAAAAGACAAGGACGCCGCGAAATCCTACTACGAGCGCGCCGCAGCGCTCGGCGACGCGGATGCCAAGCAGGCGCTGGAGCGGCTGCGCTGTCCCTATGCGATCAAGGACAAGCAGGGCAAGCTCGTCACCACGCTGTGCTTCTAAAGCGCGTTGCACGCGCTTTGGATTTATTTGTGAGCATGATCTTTTCGGAAGACCGCTGCGCACTTTTCCGGATCATGCCGTAGCTCACTTGTAGTAGTAGGCGACGTTGTTGCGGGCGTCGCGATAAGTCGTCTCGAGAAAATCCGGATATTGCGCGGCCGCCCGGGCCACCGCGCGCACGACGCAGTCCCAGAAATCGCCGTCCCAGCTGAAATGCGCGAAGGTCGCGTCCTCGAACCTGACGGCGGTGACGATGGCTTGCCTGATCGCATCGTCATCGGCGCACGGATGAGCGTGCTTCATATAACTGAACATCGGCCCCTCATGGGCGTGGTCGCGATCCCGGCGGTACTTCGCGCTGCTTTGCTCCGGCGTGAGGGTGCGGTTGGCGCGAACCTCCTCGACGGTCGGGCGCCCCTCGATCGAGTCCAGTTGGGTGCGTCGGCGCCAGAGCTCGAACGCGGCATCGAGCAGCGGCAGCTTCGCCGCGCTCGCGATGAAGGTTGCAATTTCGTCCGCCGCCCATGGCTGTGACTGCTCCATGCCCGCTTTGTCGCGTGCTTGTGTCGACGGGTTCGAATGCGTCAGGAACCAGCTCAGACGCGGTCCGTTGAATCCTCGACAAGCAGGAGGCGCAACCATGATCCGCAAGCTCGCATCCGGCGAATATCGGCTCTATTCGCGCAAGGTGAATCCCAAGACCGGCAAGCGCCGCAACCTCGGCACGTTCAGGAGCCGCGCGGCGGCCGAGAAGCATGAGCGCGAGGTGCAGTATTTCAAGCGTCACTAGCGCCTGAGAGGCCGCTGGGCACCGGCCAAACAAAAAACGCGAAAAACAACCCCATGCACAGTAGCCAAGTGTTTGAAATCACAGGTCCGCAAATGGTGTGAAATCGCCACTTGCGGAATTGCCGAAATCCATTGCGCCGTCGGGCAAAACAGGCGCATGATGGCATCATGGCAGGGTGTGGCTTCGCGAATGCCCCTGCGCGAAAAAGCCCGATGGTCTTGGTGCGATAGCGGTGCTAGGTAGCGCGTGCTTTCCTTCTGATATTCCGGGTCAATTGCGTTGCTGGACGGACTCTACAAGGTTGAATACGGCGTCAACGATGCCTTCGGCCGCAGCATCATGTGCATGCATGACGGCAAGCTGCTGGGCGGCAATTCGGCCTTCGCGCATCTCGGAAGCTATTTCGAGCGCGACGGCGAGATCATCGCCGAGGTCATCACCGAACGGCATAACGACGATCCCAACTACAAGCCGCTGATGGGAGCTGATGTCGCCTCGATCGGCGCGCGCGGCCGGCTCGTCGGCAACCAGATCCGTCTCGCGGGCAGCGCGGACACGATGCCGGGCGCCGGTTTCTGGGCCAATCTCACGCGGCTCGATGACGAGGGGTTGCCGCCGCAGGGGACGATTGGTCCGGGCGGGGTGGTGAACGGGCTCTATGCGATCCACCTGCGCGCGCTCGACGGGGTCGATGCCGGGCTCTCGGGCGTCATGCTGCTGATGGACGGCCGCATCCTGGGCGGCGATGCGTTCTTCTACTATCTCGGCTCCTATTCCTCGGCTGACGGCCGCTGGAAGGGCGAGATCCTCAACCAGGAGCACACGCCGGCGAAGGGCGAAAATCCCGTGTTCGGCGGCTATGAGGTCGGGATCGGCTTCTCCGGCACCTGCACCGCCGACAGCGGCGAGCTCGAAGGCATCGCACTCGCGGGCAAGCGCAGCCTGCGGCTGGCGGCGTCGCTCAAGCTGATGCGAAGGGCGTAGGACGGTTACTCAAAAATCTGGGTGTCTGCTTTTGAGAGAGTAACGCAGGCTGACGTGCGACTCGTGGCGATGTCGGCAAACGACCTCGAAGCGGACGTGAGCCCCCTCGGAGCCTATGGTCAGCCGATGATCCAATGCGAACAACGTAGTCAGATTTGGTGAGCAGCGCGGAACCTACCGAGGCGCACACACCCTTTACTTGTACGAGCCAAATTAAGAAATCATTAGACGAGCCTCGGATATTGACATTCCAAGAGGGGTCACGGATCCGAACGATGCGATAATGGACAGAGTGATGCGAAATGAAGGCTTTGTCTTTGCCGTCCTGAATGCTTATCGATTCAGCGAAACTCTGCGCTTGTGGATCGCAATTGCAATTGTTGCAGCCGTTGACCTCATATGGCTTCGCGCCGATGGGATGACGATGGCTATCGACCCGACGCAGGCGATTGCGTTCTGCGCGGCCGCTCTTCTCTCCTTTGTTTACACGAGATTGAGGCCGGATCGGCGTATCGCAGAGCTTGCCACCGCTTTAACTCAGATCATTGCCTTTACGGTCGTGGGCGCAATCCTAAGTTATTTAACCGTCACGGCAAAGTTTCCGTTGGTCGATTCCCAACTGGCCGGCGTCGACACCCTGCTGAGACTGAATTGGCTGGCTTTCTTTGAGTGGGTCGAGGCCAGACCAACTATCAAAGCGGTCCTCGCAGTCGCGTATCATAGCTGTATGCCGCAGGTCGCTATCTTGTTGGTGTGGCTGAGTGCGTGCGGGCGATTTGAAAGGATGCGAGAGTTTGTTTGGCTGTTCGTAACATCCCTCCTCGTGATTATTCCGATCTCATGGATACTGCCGGCAGCGAGCGCATGGGTCTACTTCGGCGTCGTCGAACGAGTCGACGCGTATCATTTGATCGATTTTAACGCACTCCGAAGCGGCGAGATGACACGCATCTCGTTGACGCACGTGAATGGTCTGATCACATTTCCTTCTTTTCACGCTGCGCTGGCCATAATACTTATATACGCCAGCCGAGGCGTGAAGATGCTTTTCCCGCTATACCTTGTCTTGAACGTGCTGATGCTTGCTGCAACACCTACTGTAGGCGGCCATTATTTCATTGATGTCATCGCGGGCGCGGGTGTCATTCTCTGCCTCGCTTGCCTTCGACAGCTTCGCTGGGGCGTTTTGTTTGCGCGATGGAACACCTCGCCATCTCACGCGACCGGATAGTCATCCACGCTCTGCAGGGGGCAGAGCGATTTGTCTTTGGCAGAGGTCATCAAACGACAAACAGATCGAAGTCCGCTTGTAGCCTAACTCGCTAAAGCGAGCTGATCATGTCCGCTCCCAAACCGTGAGGAAGGGGCAACGATGCCTTCGGCCGCAGCATCATGTGCATGCATGACGGCAAGCTGCTGGGCGGCAATTCGGCTTTCGCGCATCTCGGAAGCTATTTCGAGCGCGACGGCGAGATCATTGCCGAAGTCATCACCGAACGCCATAACGACGATCCCAACTACAAGCCGCTGATGGGGGCTGATGTCGCCTCGATCGGCGCGCGCGGCCGGCTTGTCGGCAACCAGATCCGTCTCGCGGGGCAGCGCGGACACGATGCCGGGCGCCGGTTTCTGGGCCAATCTCACGCGGCTCGATGACGAGGGGTTGCCGCCGCAGGGGACGATTGGTCCGGGCGGGGTGGTGAACGGGCTCTATGCGATCCACCTGCGCGCGCTCGACGGGGTCGATGCCGGGCTCTCGGGCGTCATGCTGCTGATGGACGGCCGCATCCTGGGCGGCGATGCGTTCTTCTACTATCTCGGCTCCTATTCCTCGGCTGACGGCCGCTGGAAGGGCGAGATCCTCAACCAGGAGCACACGCCGGCGAAGGGCGAAAATCCCGTGTTCGGCGGCTATGAGGTCGGGATCGGCTTCTCCGGCACCTGCACCGCCGACAGCGGCGAACTCGAAGGCATCGCACTCGCCGGCAAGCGCAGCCTGCGGCTGGCGGCCTCGCTCAAGCTGATGCGAAGGGCGTAGGACGGTTACTCAAAAATCTGGGTGTCCGCTTGCGAAGGTAGAGCAGGCCTGACGTGCGACTGGGGCGATACCGGCAAGTGACCCAACTACGACATTGAGCCGTCACCGGATGCTTAGAAGCGCGGGGCGGCCCGATATTGTGTCGGCTCTCCAGAGCGTTCTCTTTCCAATGGACTACGGGTGTTCCGTTCAATTTGGGCAAAAAAGAAGACGGTGCCTCCCAATGTCGACGAAACAACAAATCCTAGAATAGCGAAGGATAACCCCGAACAGGACTCCAGTAGTCGCTACCTGGCCTATGCCTTGCAACCGGATGTCAACGTTGGGAGAAATTCCGAAAATGCTCGACCAGACCGCTCCAGACGCTGCACCATAAAGTCCTCCGACAAGTGTGCCGAAAAGTATCGAGAGCACTGCCATTGCTTCGACAACCCCCATCACCAACCTTCGAAAAGAAGTCATTTCACCCCTCCAGCTTGTGCTCCCATCCTAAGGCGAGACAATCGAGCAGCAATACATTTGGTCGCCCATTATCGCAGCCTGCCGAGCCACAGCGCGGCGAGCGACTGGCGACTGCGCACGCCGAACTTGGCGTAGATCGACTTGACGTGGAAATGCGTGGTGTTCGGACTTTGCTCGAGCTTCTGCGCGATCTGCCTTTCCGTGTCCCCGGCGAGCAGTCCGAGCAACACCCGGCGTTCAGCGGGTGTGAGGGGCGCGTCGGCGATGAGCAGACCGTGGCTGAGCAATTGTTGACGGTGAAACCATTTCAAGGCGCGCATTACGAAGCCCAGGCGCTGGCCGTCCTGTGCCGTAAAGCGGGGTTGCTTTGCATCGCGAAACACGAACAGGCGAATCCTCAAATCGTCATTGAGCGCAATGCGTACGGAAATGCTGTCGGCGAAGCCGACATCCAGATAGTGCCGCCGATAGTGCTTGCCCTCGAACCATGCCGGCGGCAGCGTTTCGAACAGCAGGCGGACGCGGAACGGCTCATCGCCCGACATTGACAGGATCTGCGACAGGTCGACGTCGTCCGACCAGAGCGTATCGTACTGCTTCTGCACGGATGCCGCGACCGCCGGTACCGGGTCCAGCACCCTGACGAGGCGCGGACGCCAGCCGAGCAGGGGATCGGCCCGCTTCGGCGAAGGCAATCGCACGACCACGCCCCACAGCACATTGCGTGCCGACAACATGGTGCGCAGTGCGGACATCAGGTGGGTCAGTGCAGCATCACCATCGGCGACCGAGAAGTCGGCCAGTTGATCCCAGAGTGCATAGACGTCTTGATTTTGCGGATCGATGGGATCCGTGGAGAGAAGCATGTCATTCCCAGTGCGCGTGCAGAGTTTCTCTGACCTCAGAGGTCGCCGACCTGCGCGGGCATACATAAAGCACGGCGAACCACCTTTCTAGGTAGTTCTCAGACCTATCCAGTGGCGCGATATTCGGCGCCGTGACTGGGAAGACGGATTCTCTCAGCGTAGCGACATTGGGAGATCAGCGATGCGTACGACGACGGGCGCGCGCCGGCTTAGATGGCCCGGCGAAGGCCGGACGGACAGGCGATGGCCCGGCTCTTTCTTCGTCCTGTCAGGCGCTATTCCGGCACTCGCAGCTTCCACCGGCCAGGGTGCCGGCGGTGGAGCAATGAAGTGAAGAATACGCCTGCCCGTCGACAGCGCCGCGAGCTTCTGGTGCGATCAACTCTCCTGAGCGGCACGGCTTATGCCCTGATCAGTTGCACCTGTGCGCACGCCCAGACATGTGTCCGACGGTGCCAGCCTGTCGGCGGCGATCGCGCAGGCCGACAGCAATGCCAGCGCGAGTTATGTCATCAATTTCCAGAACAACATCACGCTGACTGGCGCAGCGGCCGACACGCTGAGCGCCTTCAACACCACCAGCAACGTCACAGTGAATGGCGGCGGCTTCAGGCTGGACGGCGGTGGCGTGCAGCGCGGGTTCTTTGTCTACGCAGGCACTGTCGCCATTAACAATCTGACGATCCAGAACACCCAGGCGCTTGGCGGCGACGGGGGCAACGTTGGATTCGGTAGCGGGGGCGGCGCTGGCGGCCTCGGTGCAGGCGGCGCGCTGTTCGTGGCGAGCGGTGGCCATGTGACCGTGAGCAACGTCGTTCTTTCAGGCAACAACGCAACCGGCGGCGCCGGCGCTGTCGGCGGTGACGGCGTGCCGGGCGCAGGAACGGCCGGCGGCGCAGGCGGCGGTCTCGGCGGCCATGCAGTGGGCGGGTTCGCCGGTGGCGGTGTCGGACGCGGCGCCGATGGCGACACAGGGGCCGGAGGCGGGGCGGGCATTGTCGTTGGTGCGGCAAGTGGCGGACAGGGTTTCGGCGGCTCCCCCGGTGGCATCAACGGCGGAGGTGGCGGCGATGGAGGTGCCGGCGGGATCGGCGGAAGTTCCATATTCGGCAATGGCCAAGGCGGTTTCGGCGGCGGCGGCACTCATAGTGCTGCGGACGACAGAGGCGGCTCGGGGGGATTTGGCGGCGGCGGCGCAGGGGGTCACTCGATCGCGGGCCATCAGGGAGGCGCTGGTGGCGTTGGTGGCGGCGGCGGCGGCGGCGGCGGGGCAGACCATTTGGGTGAGGTGGCCGGAACCGGCGGGAGTAGAGGATTTGGTGGTGGCGTCGGTGGCAACGGCAGCAGCATCGCGGCGAACGGTGGCAGTGGTGGAGGCGGCGGCGGCGGCGGCGGCGCCGGATTGGGCGGCGCCATGTTCGTTCAGGAGGGCGGCTCGCTAACGATCGCCGGCGCGTTCAACGTCAACGGCGGCAGCGTCGCCGGGGGAGCCGGCGGCACGGGCGGCAACGGTTTTGGCGGCGTGGACAATGGCACGGCGGGTAGTGGCGGTTCTGCTTTCGGAGCCGGCATCTTCCTTCAAGGCAACGGCATCCTCAACTTCCAGCCCGCCGGCGGCGCGACGCAAACGCTTTCAGACGGCATCGCCGACCAGACCGGTTCTGGCGGCACGGGTGTCGACGCCGGAACATGGGGACTGAACAAGAACGGCGCCGGCACGCTGGTGCTCTCGGCGGCCAACACCTATAGCGGGGCAACGATAGTAGACGGCGGAACGCTGCGCGCCGGACATGCCGCCGCGTTCGGGACCAGCGACCAGTTTTCGGTCGCGGGCGGCGCGACGCTGGATTTGAACGGCTTCAACCAGACATTCGCCGTTTTGCAAGGCGCCGGCACGGTGACCGGCGCCAGCAGCACGATCTCCGGCATGTTTACGCCAGGCAACAGCACGCCGGGTTCGTCGATGGCGATAACGGGTAATCTCGCGTTCCAGGCGGCCGCGCAATATCTGGTCCAAATCGACCCCACGACGGCCTCATTCACGGTCGTCAACGGTACAGCGACGCTTGGCGGCGCTGCGGTGGGCGCCAGCTTTGCGCCCGGGACCTATGTGCAGAAAAAGTACATCATCCTCACCGCGACGGGCGGCGTCAGCGGTGCCTTCGGTGGCGTGATTACTTCCGGTGCGCCATCGAACTTTTCTTCGACGTTGAGCTACGATGCCAACAACGTCTACCTGGACATGGTCCTGAATTTTGGCATTCCAGGCGGCCTCAGCCCCAATCAGCAGGCGGTCGGCGACGCGCTGACGAAGTTCTTCAACACCATCGGCGGCATTCCCGCAGCGTTCGCAAACATGTCGCCGAAGGGGCTCTCGCAGGCGGCCGGCGAGACCGGAACGGGATCGCAGCAATCCACGTTCAACGCGATGAACCAGTTCATGGGCGTCATGACCGACCCGTTCATTGCCGGACGCGATGACGGCGGAACTGCCGGCGGCAACGCCCCCGGTTATGCCGACGAGGAAGCGCTCGCCTTTGCCGCGAAGAAGCGCAATCCGAATGATGCGCTGGCGGCGATTTACACCAAGGCGCCAGTGGCGGTGCCGTTCCAGCAGCGCTGGAGCGTGTGGGCGGCCGGCTTCGGCGGCTCGCAAACGACGGATGGCAACAACGTGACCGGCTCCAATGCGGCGACGTCGCAGGTCTATGGCACAGCTGTTGGTGCCGACTATCGCTTCTCGCCGTTTACCATCGCCGGCTTCTCGCTGGCCGGCGGCGGTACCAGTTTCAGCGTCGCCAATAGCGGCACCGGGCGTTCCGACCTGTTCCAGGCCGGCGCGTTCGTTCGGCACACTATCGGCGCCGCCTATGTTTCCGGCGCACTCGCCTATGGCTGGCAGGATGTCACCACCGATCGCACCGTCACCATTGCCGGTATCGATCGGCTGCGCGCGCAGTTCAACGCCAATGCCTGGTCCGGCCGCGTCGAGAGCGGTTACCGCTTCGTGGCGCCCCTGATCGGCGGGATCGGCTTCACGCCCTACGGGGCGGGCCAGTTCACCACGTTCGAACTGCCGGCCTATGCGGAAGGTGTCATCTCGGGCAACAACACCTTTACGCTCGCTTATACGGCGAAGAGCGTGACCGACACCCGCAGCGAACTCGGCGTGCGCACCGACAAATCCTTCGCCATGCAGAGCGCGATGCTGACGCTGCGCGGCCGCGTGGCCTGGGCGCATGACTTCAGTTCCGACCGCGGCATCGGTGCGACGTTCCAGACGCTGCCGGGCGCCAGCTTCTTCGTCAACGGCGCCCCGCAGGCTAGCGATTCCGCGCTTCTCACCGCATCCGCCGAAACCAAATGGATGAACGGCTGGTCGACCGCCGCGACTTTCGAAGGCGAGTTCTCCAACGTGACGCGCAGCTACGCCGGCAAAGGCGTGGTGCGATATGCGTGGTGAACTCCTCGGGTGGCAGCGTTGCCGTCGGAAATGATCAGGCCGCGCGATCACGTGATGACGCTCGGCGTGAACTACAATTTCGCTCGGACTCCGTTCCCTGGACGGAGTGCGCTTGAGAAATGAGATCGATTGGCGCGCTGTTGAGATCGCGAAGAAGCGGCGGCGCGCGGGCGCCGCCGACCCGAATGACGCTGTCTGCTTGCTACCGAGCGTCATTCTTACTGAAAGACGAGTCGAGAGCGTGACGATGAGGACGCACTGCTACCGTTCTCGAAAGCTATGAATACAGTCGATAACTTAAAAAACAGGTGGGCTTTAATGAAGAAGATCTTGATGGCCTCGGTGGCCTTACTGACTATGGTTGGCTCATCATCGGCCGCTGACTTGTACGCAAAGGCGCCGGCCCATGCCGCTCCGGTTTTCAATTGGACAGGTTTCTACGTCGGTGTGAACGCCGGATATGGCGGCGGTGAATCGGCGATCATCACTGAGTCTCCTTTCGGGAGCGGAGTGTTGGCTCTCAAGTCGAACGGATTTCTCGGCGGCGGCCAATTTGGTTACAACTGGCAGGCCGGACAGTTCTTGTATGGCTTCGAAGCTGACATTCAGGGCACCGATGTGAAGAGCAGCCTCGGGATCCCCGCGCTTTTTGGCGGCGCCGTCGGCACGACGGTGGATTATTTCGGTACGGTTCGCGGACGCATTGGTTTCCTACCGTGGGAGCGTTTCGTCGTTTACGCGACGGGCGGTCTCGCCTATGGACAGACAACAACCAACAGCGGCGTTCCACTCGGGACGAATACGAAACTCGGTTGGACCGCCGGCGCCGGCTTCGAATACATGATCGCACAAAACTGGTCTTTGAAGACCGAGTACCTTTACGTTGACCTGGGCAAGGACGCATTCAACCTTGATCAATTTGGCCTTCCCCCAGGCACCGGTTTCTCGGTCAGCGAAAAAACAGACATGCACGTCGTGCGCGCTGGTGTGAACTATCATTTCTAAGCGAACGAAGCTTAAGCGAACGAAGCTTTCAGACGTTGGCTTAGAACGAGACGCAAGAGGGGCCCCGGCGACGGAGCCCCTCAGTTATTTTTCACACTGCGTTGGTTTGCACTTACTCGGCGTCGAAGGAGTGAAGCCACGATGCACTGTCACCGTACTGCTGCTTCACTGGAGCTTATGGGTCATGCTGCGACGTCGTCAC